>JAFTMD010000040.1 GCA_017452585.1 Clostridia bacterium | reverse complement strand
GTGACATTGCCACTTTGATGGCATGCCTGTTTTCCCTTTTTGGGGAAACCATCTTCCTCGTCGTGCTCCTTTGCGCGATCTATTGGATCGTCAACAAACAGCTTGGCGAACGCATCATGCTGGTTACCTTCTCGTCCATGACGGTGAATACGGGGCTTAAAAATCTTTTCGCAAGACCTCGTCCCTACACGACGGGAAAGGTGTCTCGCTTGGACATTGACAATCCCCTGATCTCCACAACGGAATTGCACGATCTGCAATCTTTCCCTAGTGGACACTCGCAGATGAGTGGTGGGCTCTTCTTCTCCTGCGCGCTGCACAAACGCAAGGCATGGGGTTGGATCTTGTTCCCCCTTCTCACCCTCGGCGTCATGCTCTCCAGATTGTATTTTGGGGTGCATTATCCTTCCGACGTATTGGTTGGCGCGACGTTTGGGATTGCCTTTGCCTTCCTGTGGGATTGGATTTTAAAACAAAAAGAAGGTGTGCTTTACCTCGCTTTGGCGCTGTTTGCACTCCTTTCTATCGGACTCGTTTTCCTTTTCCCCGGCGATAAGACGCAGGTAGAGGTGTGCGCAATGTCCGTGGCTGCAGCCATCTGCCTTCCCCTCGAACATAAATTTATTCGATTCGAGAATACCTCCGGCGCAAAAAATAAGGTGTTGCGCCTGCTCGTAGGATTTTTATGCGTGGGTATCGTTTACGGCGGATTTTCCGTGCTTCCATTCGCTTTCTTAGAACTTCTCGAATGGAAATTTATCAAATATTTCTTAACTGTCGTTGTGGCAACTTTGGTCGCGCCCGCCCTCTTTAAGAAATTCAAAATCTAATTTTTCAGAAAATCACGCATTTTCCCCCCGTAATGGTTTGACTTAACGGGGGGAAATTTTGTATAATAGATTAGATGGGAAGTTTTCGGCGGTATACCCCCCCTTCCAACAAAAGTACAGAAGCATTTGGCGATGTCATATTTAACGTTTGATTAACAGATTTTGCGTTTTGACGAGAAAAATACAAGAAAGACAAGTTTTTTGTGAAGGCGCAGAATGCAAATATCTGTAACTGAGCAAAAAGCGCAGTATTTCACAGGATTTTTCCGTCAAAAATCAAACGGAAAGGGTGACAGAGCCAAGAATTTAAAAGAATTAGGAGATATATTATGGCAGAAAAGAGAGCTGTAACGATGGAAAAACTCGTTTCCCTTTGTAAAAACAGAGGGTTCATCTTCCCCGGCAGTGAAATCTACGGTGGTCTTGCAAACACGTGGGATTATGGTCCTTTGGGTGTAGAACTCAAAAACAACGTCAAAAAAGCTTGGTGGAAGAAATTCGTACAGGAAAACCCCTACAACACGGGTGTTGACTGTGCTATTTTGATGAACACACGTACCTGGCAGGCAAGTGGTCACCTTGGCGGATTTTCCGATCCTTTGATGGACTGTAAGAGCTGTAAAGCCCGTCATCGCGCTGACAACCTCGTAGAAAACTACGTGGCGAAGAAGGGTATGGATACGAAAGTGGAAAGCATGAGCAATGAAGAACTGGAAAAGTTCATTGAAGAATATCAGCTCGTCTGCCCCATCTGTGGCAACCACAACTTCACCTCTATCCGTAAATTCAACCTCATGTTCAAAACCTTCCAAGGGGTTACGGAAGATTCCGCAAACACGGTTTACCTTCGTCCCGAAACGGCGCAGGGTATCTTTGTCAACTTTGAAAACGTACAACGCTCCACCCGTATGAAAGTTCCTTTCGGGATCGCGCAAATCGGTAAATCTTTCCGTAACGAAATCACCCCCGGTAACTTTACCTTCCGTACCCGTGAATTTGAACAGATGGAACTTGAATTCTTCTGCAAACCGGGCACCGATTTGGAATGGTTCGCATACTGGAAGGACTACTGCAAAAACTGGCTTTTGTCCCTCGGCATGAAAGAAGAAAACTTGCACCTTCGTGACCATTCTCCCGAAGAACTTTGCTTCTATTCCAAGGCTACCACCGACTTTGAATACAACTTCGCATTCGGTTGGGGGGAACTTTGGGGGATTGCAGACAGAACGGACTACGACCTCAATCAACACGCAAAAGAATGTGGCAAGCCTATCAATTATTTGGATCCCATCACGAACGAACGTTACGTTCCCTACGTTGTCGAACCCTCCTTGGGGGCTGACCGCGTCGTATTGGCATTCCTTACCGACGCTTATGACGAAGAAGTGGTCAATGCAGAAAAGAACGACGTTCGTACCGTTCTTCACTTGCATCCCTTCCTTGCGCCCTACAAGTGCGCGGTGCTTCCCCTTCAGAAAAACCTTTCTGAAAAGGCAGATGAGATTTACACCCAGATGGCAAAGAGATTTTCCACGACCTACGACGTTACGGGTTCCATCGGGAAACGTTATCGCCGTCAGGACGAAATCGGCACTCCCTTCTGCGTAACCATCGACTTTGACACCCTTGAAAACGGAGCGGTTACCATTCGCGACCGCGACAGCATGGAACAGATTCGTTTGAGCGTGGAAGACGCCATTCGTTACATTGAAGAAAAGATTGATTTCTAAGTAAAAATTATAAAATGACGGGGGCAGGTATGCGTTGAACGCAAAACCTGCCCCCGTTTTTGTGTATAGCATAAATGGATCTTGGGTTGATCAAACAGTCATACATCCTTTACCGACCAATCGTGAAAACGGCACTTTCCTTGGCTTCCCCTTGAGGAAATTCCCCTGCTAGGGGAAATGTCCGCAGGACAAAGGGGTTTGCGTCTCCGCTGAAGGAAAAGCTGTCACGAACACGAAGCGTAGCACGTTGAGTGACTGATGAGGTGTTCTTAATGTAAAACAATATTCCACCTCATCCGACGGCTTCGCCGCCACCTTCTCCTCAAGGAGAAGGCAAGTTTACTATCTTTATTGTATTCGTATTAACAAAAAATAAGTTTTTCTACTCATTGGTAAACCGCCACCAACCACGCGACTATCACGTAGTTTCTGCGAAATTCCGCTTCGCCGTATTTCATGCACAAAAAAACGGATGCAGCTGCATCCGTTTTTTCTCATTCACTTATTTTTTAAGAATGTATGTACCAAAACTGCCTTCCAACGTCATCGTGCTGCCTTCAACCGTGATGTTGTACGTAGCGTTATCAATGGTCATGACATACTGGCCAAATTCTTCACCGTTTGCCCAGGTGCCTTCCGAGATCACTTGCTTGCCGAGCACTTCTTGGGAATAAAATGCAACGTTGTCACCTTTCAATTCTACGTCGATCTTAGAATCTTCCAATTCTGTTACAACTTGGCTTCCCAAAACTTCCGTTCTGTGTTCAACAGCCGTATACTTGCCATAGTGCAAGAAGCAACTGCTAAAGCAAAGCAAACTCATAACGAGTGTCAACATACCTACCAATAAAACTTTCATTTTTTTCATAATGGATTTCCTCCGTTTTTTATTTTTTTCAGTGTTTCCTTTATGTCCCACTTACTTTGTAGCGACATTATAACAGAGTTTTTCCTATTTGTCAATAGTTTTTTTAAAAATTTTTTTTAATTTTCTTAACTTTATTTTTAATTTTGTGCAACAAAAAACCAAGCCAAACGACTTGGTTTTTTTTGTCTGTTTTACCAAATTTATGCTTTTTGCGCCTTCTTATTGCGTATTGCAGTGATAATTTCGGGGAAATATACCCCACCGAGATAGACAACAATGACAGGCACTGCCAAAAGCATATACCAATAAGGCATAGGCACAATGGAATAGAAAAGTTGCAAAACGGGGTTTGCAGGGGTGATCGAATACATATAGTTGACCTGAATGACGCTCCCTGCCGTATCCAAAATGTTGTTTGCCAAGCAATACGCGTTAAGCCCCACGTTAATAAAGTGAATCAAGGTATAACAAACCAACGTAATGACGATAGTGGAGATGATGCAACGTACGTCCTTCTTTACCAATCCCAAAGCAAACATCAAAATGGGAATACCAAGCTCTAACGTGTGCGGGAAATAATAGAAGACGAACGTCCAGCTGAAAATTTCAAAGTGCGCCTGCGCCGTGTTGATAACGAGCGCCAACAATGCCCCTAATGCCCAGAACAAAAGCAAGTTGTTGAGGGTTTTATTTTTCGTAAACACCGCAAAGGGAAGCACGAGCGCGTTCAAAGAGCAAAGGTGCAAGGGTAAGTATTCCAAGGGAGAATCCCACATCAAAAGATTGAAGATAATTGCTCCCATACCCGAAAAGGATAACATCCCCAAGACAATCGTTTGTACCTTCTGTGAACGTTTTCTTAAAATGAAGAAAAGCGCAGCAATAATACAAACAGTAGCCACTAAAGAAATAATATGATTGGTACTGAATGTGCCCCAGACCATAAGAAAACTCCTTCGCGCCATTTCTCCTGCAATCATACAATCAATTCTATTTTTGTTTTGCTGAAAGCAAAACAAAAAGGACGTCCTTTTTGCCCTTGTGCAGGCGGCGCTATTTTATATTTTTTGTATTTATATTATACCATATTTAATTTACAATTGACAACGTATTTCTACATAATTTTTAAACTTTTCTACTTTCATGACAGCAA
Source organism: Clostridia bacterium (assembly GCA_017452585.1). Classification (GTDB taxonomy): domain Bacteria; phylum Bacillota; class Clostridia; order Christensenellales; family Borkfalkiaceae; genus Scatosoma. The sequence continues at coordinate 51,024 of JAFTMD010000040.1, read as the reverse complement.
AAATACAAAATCTGACGGCGTTCAGATAACTCATGCAATAGCTTTTTGGCGCGCTCTAAATGTATCGCGTCCAGATGCACAAATGGATCGTCCATCAAAATAAACGGCTGTTCCCCTTCGTACATATTGTCAATGAGCGCCAAGCGCATACAGAGTGCGCAAACGCTCTTTTCCCCGGCGCTTAAGTACCGATCACTACGTGACTGTCCGCCACGTTCAAAGACGATGCGGAAGTTTTTATCCATGCTCACCTTCTCGTCCAACACCTTTTCCAGCGCTTGGACGTACACGGAAAATCTCCCCTTAATGGGCGCAATATACTGATCTTTCAACCGCTGTTCTGCATTTTCGATGGCAATCATTGTGTCCATCAACAGTTCGTACGTGTCCTGCTGTTTTTCCAATTTCTCCTCCGCAAGCGCCAATTCCACTTGCGTATCCGCCTTTTTCTCAACATACCGCTCGGTATCGACAATTTTGCGATCGCAATCGAGCAATCTATTACGCGCTTCGGACAACGAATGATAGAGTTCCTGCGCCGATACGGACAGTTCTTCGGGGCGTTCGCCCAAGTCGTTTTTTTCTTGATAATCTTCCAATTCTAACCGCAAATTTTCCACTTCCGCGCGGGTATGCGCGATGGACAAAATGTCCCGATTTAATGCGCTCAACCCATACATGGTACCTGCGTCCGCAGAGAAATTGTACTTTTGAAGCAACTTCTCTACCTCGTCTTTTGCCTTTTGATAAAGCTCTTTTAATTGGGCTTGTTCGCGCTTGGAATTTTCCCAATCCTGCGTCAACGTCTGATAACTTTGGATTGCCACATAGATCTGTTGCAAACCGCTTTGTAAGTTTTCCGTTCGCTCCCCATACGTATGCAAGAAAAGCTGAATTTCCCGTTGTAAAGTTTCCATTTCCTCGGTGATTTCCTTCACCTGCGCCTGACTGGCCTCTTCCTTTTCCAAAAGCGCCTGATAATTTTTAAATCCTTCCTCCATCTGCAGGAAATCATACACGACGCCACCCTCACTATAATACCCGTACGGAATGGTAAACGTGCGGAGTTTTTCCTCTAAAAGCTTACATTCTGATTGCAAAGAAACGACGTCAAAATCACCATTGGGCCGGGGCATGTCTGCGTTCACGGACTTCATGAGCAGGCTTACCACCAAAAAAACTACCCCGCTCCCCATAAGCGCAATCCCCAAAATCATCTGTACGAAGAAAAGTCCCAACCCAGCGCAGAGAAGGGCGCAGCCAATCACCAACGCGTACGTTTTAAAGGAGAATTTTTTCTCCTCTTTTTTCGGTTGCAGCAGTTTGGAAGACAATTCGGAAAGTAGCGCCTGTTTTCGCTTGTATTCCTCCAACGAATTCCTCCCCTCCTGCCAATCCTGCAAGGTAGGTTTTTTATCCTGGAATTTCTGTTTGAGCAGGGTTTCCTCCACCGTCAAAGTCTGATTCATCAGACGTTCTCGTTCCCCTTTTGCCGTTTGCAGACGATTGATTTTTTCTTGCATTGTATTCATCAAAGTGGGGCTGGGAATACCATTGGAAAACCTGCTTTCCAACATTTTTCGTTCCGTTTCCTTTCCGCTGGGGAAGGCAACCGAATGCAAACGCTCCTCCAATTTTCCCATTTCTTCGACGTTTTTTTGCAATTCTTTGCGTTCCTCGTCGTTCGGCAAGCCGTTGGGATAGCGCAATTGCCACTTAGCAAGCGTTTCCTCACGCTCCTTTTTCTTGGCAATCATTCTATCGAAGGTTTCCCATTTTTGCAACACCAGCCCTCGCGCGCCCGCTTCTTGATAGGCGTCCTCTAGCGTAGCAACCTCCCGTGAAAGCCCCTCTCGAGAGATATACGCCTCCGTCAAGCTTCTCTCCATGTCTTCATAATTTTTTAACTGTATACTCAAATCGGAGATTGCCGTCTTGGTTTCATTGATTTTACCACCAGAGCCACGGGCGGCTTTCAAATCCTTTCTCGCCCGATCGAGGGCCTCCATCGCCCCTTCAAAGTCGTTTTCTTCCAATCCACCTTCTACGCTGCTGTTCAATTTCTCATTGATGCTGTGCGTGGAGGAAACTTCCACGTCCTCGGCGGTGATAAAGAGCGTTTTTTGGAAGGACTCCTCATCTAAGCCAAACACAGCCTTGCCAATTTCCTCTCCAAAACCCGTATACACTTCGCCGTTTCGATAGACGATACACTCGTCCCCTTTTGCACTCTTTTTATCAAAAAAACGTTCAATTTTATATACGTCCCCTTCCCAGAAAAAGGTTAAATTGCCCCCGAATTTTCCACCGCTGAAGGGATAGTAATGCAGGCGATCGACAAACCCTTTCGTGACAGCCGTGTACGAGGCAAGGCCGTAAAACATCGCCTTTAGAAAGGAAACGAGGGTGCTTTTACCAAAGCCGTTCTGCTCGCAATAGGAGGTAATTCCCTCTGAAAAATTCCCGTCTTGGTCGTGAATTTTTCCGTAATTTTCAATGTGATAGGATAAAAGTTTCATATCGTCAACTCCCTCTGCGCCAAGGCCTTTAAACCGAGCGCAATCACCTTGCTCTTTTTCTCGTCATCCCAATCCTGCCGTTCCAAAACGCTGCGGACAAACTCTCCCTTTAAGGAAATGTCCCCCGCGTACGCGCGCGGATCAATCTTTTGCAAACTCTTATCCTTGACGGACACAAAATAGCAATCCCCTGCCAAATAGCGCGCAATATCCTCCTCCAAATTTTCCTTTTCAAAGGTAACCTCGCCCTTTAAACGAATGCGATAGAGGTTGGAGGCTTGGAAGGAAATGGTTGCTTTCACACGTTGATAGGCAGAAAAGGCATTTTCCGCGCCCGTAATATCCACTTCCCATTCCTCAATCTTGCGTTTCGCGAAGGGGTGGAAGGTGCTTTTGATCTCCTCATCCACCTCCAAAAGGACAAACCCTTTTTCGCCGCATTCATCAAAGCCACGTCCCTCTAAACAACCGCTGTACGCATACCTGCCCCTATCGTCCAGCTTATTTTCACTGTGCGAATGGATATGACCAAGCGCCAAATAATCAATATTTTTTTCGGCAAATTTCCCCACGTGGATCTTCTCGTTGCCCACCGTCGTCGCCACCTGGCCATGCAACATGAGAATGTTTTTCTTGCCTGCGTCCAACGAAAGCGTGCTGTACATGGAAAGGGAGTTTTCAGGAGAAAGTTCCAATCCTGTGATTTGCACCTGACCGTAGGAATAGCTCGTCCACTCGTTGGAAAAAAGCTTTAAATTATCCAATCCTTCGGTGTACGACTCCTGTCCGTCGTGATTGCCACGCAAATAGAGGAAATCAATTTCGGGAAATCCCTTTACCACTTGATAGAAAAATTCTTTATCCCGCTTGAAGGGACGATCCGAATCAAACACGTCTCCCACCAAAAGAATGGCGCGCACCCCTTCCTGTTTGGCGTATTCTACCATGCGACGAAAGGTATCCGCTACCTCTCTACGCCTCTCTTCCACCTTATTTTTGGGAAGTTTTGCTTCCATTTTTGAACCCAAATGCACATCCGCGCAATGGATAAATTTTATCATAATCTTCTCCTTTTTCTTTCTTAAAAAGTATCTCAACGCATACCTGGTATGCCGATTTTATTCTTCAAACCCTTCCCAGCCTTCATTTTTCCAAAGGCAATTTTCAGGGAGTTTTTGCGCAAAGGGCGAGGGATAGAGTTTCTCCCTTCCCTGATAAGACGCCCTTGTCATGATCAGCCGTTTCTTCGCGCGACTAATCGCCACATAGAACAGCTTCTTCTCTCCTTCCACCTGCCCTTCTTCTTGCGCGCGAAAGCTAGGGAAATTGTGGTCATCCGCCCCCGCCAAAATGACGGTGTCAAACTCACACCCCTTTGCCTGATGCACGGTGAGCAGGGGAATCGCTCGATTGCGCGTGAAGAGTTCCTCCGCATGCGCCGAGGAAAGCTCCGCATTGGAGATAAACGCCAACAATGCCGTCTCCGTTTCCTCTTTGGGTATACCACGAAAGCTTGCCAACAGCCATTCCAATGCCCGACGATCTCCGTCATTTTGGCATTTTTTGCTCATGCGCATGCCTTCCATCAGCCACGAAAGCAATTCTTCCGCGTTCTCAGTACGTAATTTCTGCCTAAATTGATTGAAAAACGTATATAAATTAGTGAATTTATCCCTATATTTTTCGTAAATTTTCTGTCTTTCCAGCATGGTGGGCAAGATATCTTCCGTCAAAAAATGACGCAAAACCTTCCCCGTTGCAACAATGTCCCCGTAGGCATTGTGCGCCGCTTCGTTGACAATGTCATATTTAAAACAGAGGGTTGACAATCGGAAATCAGGCAAATTGCCATGAAATTCCTTGGCAATCGTCAACGTGTCATACTCCCCTTTTATCTCCAAAGCCGGCAAACCGTTCTCTTTGAGTTGCCGCGCAATCAACACCGCATCAAAGCGCATGCTGTTATGCCCGACGAGCGTCTTGCCACGCACGAAATTGGAAAATTCCGCAAGCGCTTCCTTGGCGGATACTCCACCGTGCGCATATATGTATTCCAAATCAAAACCATGCGTCTCCTGCGCGCCCTGCCCAATCGGTATCGTTGGCACAATCATTTTATCGAAAACTTCCGCGACATTCCCCTCTTTATCCAGGCGAATGGCAGACAACTGCACCATCTCATCACGTCCCAGATCCAAGCCGGTCGTCTCCGTGTCATAGACGACGATTTCACCCTGTAAAAAGCTTTCAACAAGGACATGGTAGGGGTCTAAGTACTTATGCACCTGCTCGTCGAGGAAAGAAGCAACCGACACGCCCACCCGATTTTCCATACGGATTTTCTCTAACGTAACCGCGCCCACCTGCCGTACAAATCGTTCGGAGATGCGCTCCATGCTAACTCGATCGGTGGGATTGAATAACAGCTTCAGCATTGCCAATACGTCCTTAACGACGGGTTTTCTATAAAATTGCAAGTCCTCTTCCGCTGTGAAGAAACGTATTTTTTCCTCGTCAGATTGTTCCATATTAAAACTTTCAAACGCGCGCAACAGGGCGGATAGATAAAAATTCGAACGTGCCATCACGCAAAGATTGGTGCGCCCTTCCGACAGGCATTTTTTCAAATACCGATAGATGCGGTGCGCCTCTTCCTGCCGATTGTCAAAACCCAGCAGTAAAATTTTCTCTCCCTCTTCACGGCTATTGATTTTCACCTGCTCAGGGCAATATTTGCCGAGCAGCGCGGGATAAGTCTCCTGCAAATAGCCAAACGTCGCCTCCGTCAAGAGCTTGGTCGAACGGTAGTTTTCGGAAAAATGATACACTTTGGGGGAAAATTCCTGCATGAACGCCCCTAACACCTGTTCGGGGCGAGAACCACGCCACTCGTAGATCGATTGGAAAAAATCCCCACACATCATGACGTTGTTTTTCCCAAAAATCTTCCGCAAGACAGAATACTCCAGCAAGCTGGTGTCCTGCATCTCATCCACGACAATATAGGCATACCGATTGGCCCACTTTTCCAAAATTTCCGGTTCTCGAAGATAACGGCCAGCGAAGATAATCAAGTCGTCATAGTCTACCCGATTGCTCTTTTTAAGATAGTCGTCATAGGCGAATGCCAAGCGCCCCGCGTAGGTATCCATTGCCATTTGAAATTCGTGATCGCATACATACCCCCCTCCTTTGCTTGGAAAGGTAAACAATTTCTCGTATAAATCGGGCTGCTTGCTTTGGATATATGTATACGTTTTTTGATAGTCCTCTTCCTCATTTTCCGAATAAAACCCCTGCTCCTCGCGCACGTGTTTTAAATGGCTGATGAAGTGTTGCAACTTCCCTTTTCGCTCAAATATGGCAAACGGCTGATAGGGAAGTTCATCAAAAGATTCTATATCTTCCCCCTTCCAAAGCGCATACTGCGACGCAAGGATACTTTTTAAAAGCTCCTCGCTGTCCATCTCATCACAGACGGTGGCGTCCAAATACTTATCCCCACGCAGACGATTTTCCTCACGCAAGAGTCGATAACAAAAACTGTGAATGGTGTGAATGGGAATATGATTGGCCAATTCCCCCACGTATTGACGAATATCCGCGCGCATTTCTTCGCACGCCTTGGTGGTAAAGGTCAAGAGCAAAATTTGCGCAGGGGTTGCCAAATTTTTCGACAAAATTTCCCCCACGCGGTTTGCCACGGTGAACGTTTTCCCCGTCCCCGCGCTTGCAAACACGATTAAATTGTGCGCAAGCTCCTCAATGACGAGAAGTTGCTCCTCATTCGGTTTGCGTTCCATAACCGTCACCCCTTTTTTGTCTGCCACTTAAATCAAGCTTGTATATCAGTATTATACCACGAATAAGAAAAAAAGTCAATACTTCCTTCTACTTCCTCACCTTCAAATTTTTACCACCACAACACGCCACAACCAGCCACTTTTTCTCCAAATTAAAAAGATAACCCCCTGCCGATCGACAGGGGGATTGCTGATCTATTAAGTTTTAAGAATGCCTATTTCATTATTTTCATCCGTTTCTTTTCGAACATAATTTCGCCTTGCGGTGTTCCCGCGCTCACTTTACGGATCTATGCTTATTCGCATTCCTCACTGAAATTGTTCATTGGACTATACCTCTCCTCTCTTCTTTGCTAAAGTACCATACCGTGGTAAGTTTTAAAATCATCTTCCTTCGTACCTCCTTTAACAAATTTTATGAAATCCACCAACTCACGTCGGTAGAAGAGCGTCACGTGTTCGTTGGAGTGCCCTCCTCCGTATTAATCTTCTGTGCAACTAAACAAATCATTTATGCGTACCTCCTGTATTTTGTAGGCCGCTTCTATCGTTCCGCGGTCACGCCTTCCGAGTACATCTCATCTAGGTTTGCTAGTAAGTTACATTTTTTCTTTAGGCTTGCGCCCCTTCATGGGAAGGAATCATCGCTCTTTATACCCTCCTTTACGTGAATTTTTTCGTCGCATCCCTGCGACACTTTGCCGACCTCTGTCGGCACTCCTTACATTTTCATTGGAGTATCCTCTCTTTTTTATTTGAAAACTTCCAACTTTTTGTGTTGTCCATTTCCTTTTGTGATTCTATTATAGCATATTTTTTTTATTTGTCAAGGGGTTTTTCAAAAAAAAATCGGATTTTTTAATGGAATTTTTCGATTGATTTAATTCATTTTTTCGATAGTTGAGGAAAATACTATCTTTTTTATAGCTTATATTATCGTATTTGCGCGCGCCTACGCACGCGCGTGCGAGAGAAAAAAGTCGCCCAATTTCGGACGACTCTTCTAATTTTTTTTAATTTTATTCCATTTTTCCTGCAAAACGACGCAACAAATCCTTTTCTTGGAGGAGCACTCCACCGCCCAGCACCGTCGCAAACTGCGGTTCTTCGGTGATGTGATAGCGCATTCCCAACTTGCTGCTAATGTACTGCGGAACGTGCGCAATCTTCATCACCCCACCGGAAAGGTAGACGCCGTTGCGGTTGACCGCTGCAGCTACTTCTGCGGGCAATCCACACAAAACGCCTCCCGCGTATTCTAAAATTTTATTGATGTACACACGAATACATTCGGTCAACTCCGACGCCTGCACAGACGTGGAGGAAGGCTGGAAGGTGATCGTAGAGCTTCCCTCTGCCACCATCGTGCCGAGTGCGCTTAAAGATAACGTACCGATTTCGTTTTTAATTTTTTCCGCCGTCAATGCCCCGATATGAAGCTGATTGGTGTTGGCTATTTTTGCAATGATGTTGGCGTCCATATTGTTTCCACCGACGTTGATGGCGATCCCGGAAATAATTCCATTGGCGGAAATGACCGCGGCGTTCGACACCCCACCGCCAATATCCAGACAGAAAATGGGATCCGTTTCACTGAGGATTGCCCCTCCGCCAAGCGCGCCCAAATAGGGTTGTTCGACAAAACGCACCCGTTTCAATCCACATTCCTCCACCAAGGTTTCATAATCGGTGAGCAACTGCCCTCCAAAACCACAGGGAACACTCATTAAAATTTGCGCATGACGAAGCGCCGTTTTCGGAATGCCAATGCGGGACAAAAAATCCTGCAACATCAGCACCGCCAAACGCATATTGACAATGACACCCTCATAGATCGGGTAGACGATCTGCATATATTCTGCAGTCCTCCCAATCAGATTTTTCGCCTCTTTCCCAATCGCTTTTACCTCTTGATTTGCACCCACAATCGCCACGCAGGAAGGCTCTGCCAAAACCACTCCACTGTTCGTGTCGGCACGGTAAATTTTCGTCATGGACGAACCCAAATCAATTGCAAGTTTTATCATACATTTCCTCCAAACCCTCATACCAGGTATGAGTTCAGATATATTTTTTGTTAATTAGTTATCTTCTCGAGCATCGCTTTGCAGAGCTCTAACGGAAACCCGACGACGTTGGAGTAGCTCCCCTGAATTTCCTTCACGAGTCCTCCATCTTGAATGCCGTAAGCCCCCGCCTTATCCATTGGAGAGCCCGTGGCAATATACGCCCAAATCTCCTCCTCAGAAAGGGAAACAAACGTTACTTTGGTGCAGGCAACGTCAACCAACTCCCTGCGTTCCCCCTGCGCCGTCGGATAATTCATACACACCCCTGTATACACTTCGTGCGTTTTTCCCGAAAGGGCGGAGAGCATCGCAAACGCATCTGCTTCATCCTTGGGCTTGCCGAGGACAACTCCTGCTAGCGCTACGATCGTATCCGAGCCAAGCACCGCCTTCCCCTGCGCTTCTTGACGAAGGGCAACTTCTCTCGCCTTTAAGCAAGCCAGCTGTTGCACGAGCTCCGCCGGAGTGGGCGTTCCTTCCACCACTTCCTCTGCGTGAGAGGGAAGAATTTCAAATTGTTTGACAAGTTCCGCAAATAATTCCTTGCGCCGCGGAGAAGCGCTTGCTAAAATCCATTCCATATTCTTCCACTTTGCAAATGTGACTAACGCCGCCCATTCCCCTCCCGTGAGGAGAAAGGGCGGCGCCTTTACTCAAGCTTTTTCTTCTCTGTTGCGAAATTACAAAATTTCCAAATTTTTTCTGAATGCCTTTCTGAATTCAGCGCCTGCGCTTTCCGCATCACAGATTTCCAACGCTGCATCTCCTGTAACCATTGTCTTCATGATTACAGAATCACCCAAGACATCACAATTTAAACCGGTTACCACACCACAGTGGCTTCTGTCCAAACTTTCCGCAATACGAAGGAGCACACCCAATTTCTTGACAGCGTCAAAATCTTCTTCCGAGACAATGTCCTTATATCTCTGCCAATCGGCAAGAGGAACGTCTTCCTTATTGTGACATCTTGCCACAAAGGCAGCCAAGACAATTTCACGATGGGTTGCGCCATAAATGGGCGAATTCAAAATTGCATACCAGCTGTGCGAAGGATGCCCGAAGTACTGCATGTCCATGCCGATATCGTGCAAGCTGGCAGCGATCTTCAACACCTTCAAATACTGACGGGAGAATTTATGCAACACGCGAAGCTGTTTAAACAGCATCACGGAAAGTTGCAAGACGTGTTCCACGTGCTTGGGATCACATCCGTGATACTTCACCAAACGATCGAGGGAATAACCAAGGACGTCAGAAATGGGTTTTTCTAATGTAATGGGCATTGCCTGGTTGACCATAATCCCATCTCTAAGTCCGTGTCCACCAATCGTCATGGTTTCAAAATGAGTGTAATCGACGAAGGATTTGACGATTGCCATTGCTGCAGGCATAATGTCCGCGCGAGCGGGCGATAAGCCTTTGATCTTTTTACGTCTATCCACGTCCAATACACGAAGCATATCGTAAATACTGACAAAATCTTCAGTTGCCAACTTATAATTATGCGGTGTCGTCAAGGGATATTTCTTAACCATACGTCCGATTTTGAAAAGGTTTCTGAACGAACCGCCCACGCCGATCATCTGCGTTTCGGGGTCTAAATCGTGCAACCATTCCACCTTCTTCAGTTGTTCGGTGAAGAACTCTTCAATATGCAAAGCCGATTCTTCAGGGCTTGCATCGTTTGCAAACAAATCGGTCAACGTCACCGCGCCAAACGGCAAGGACGCATATCCCAATACGTTACGTCTGTTATAGTAGATGATTTTTGTGCTTCCACCGCCAATTTCCAAAATCAACCCTTTGGGAATATCCATCGAGTTGATGACGCCACGATAGACGAGAAGCGCCTCTTCCTCTTCGGAAAGTACGCGAATCGTGATGTTACAGCTCACCTGAATTTCATCCAAAAAGGAACGCTGATTTTTCGCTCTGCGCACGGCAGCCGTGCCAACCGCAATAATACGCTCTACACCGCTTGTATCACAAAGACGTTTGAACATTTTCAACGTTTTAATCGTCTCCGCAATTCGTTGGGGCTTCAAGAAGCCATCTCTATCCATATCTTGACCAAGGCGAACACTCTCTTTTAGTTCATCTACCACCATGTAGTGGCCTTCAGAGAACATATTGACGATGAGAAGCCTCGCCGTATTTGATCCCAAATCAATAATGCCTATTTTTTCCACTTTTTTTTAACCTCTTTTTGGTTTATCTTAATTTATTTAGAAAACAATTTTCCCTTTTGCTTTGTGTTTTTTCAACAAAAGGAACGAATATGCCTTTTTACCCTATTATAATTTGCCCATAGTTTACCACATAAAAACCAATTTGTAAATACCTTTTTGAAAAAAAGTTTAAAAAATTTTTTATTTTTTTTATTTATCAACTTATTTTGACATATTTTCATTATTTTTGACAAAAAATGTGCGTGGTTTACATAATTTGAAGAAAAGAAAAAGAGGCCTTTTCGCCTCCTTCTTTATTATCTTAAGGCTATGTCCAGAGAATGGTTGATTTAGCTGAAATTTATTTCAGCGACTTGACGAGAAAAAATACAAGAGAGACAAGTGAAATGCGAGGGCGCATACCCTCTGCTGTCTGTAACCGAGCATTTTGCGCCGTATTTCGTAGCATTTTTCCGTCAAAAATCAACCAGGTGATGAGACAGAGCCTATTTTAATAACAATGTCTTTAAATTATTAAAGTTTTCAAAAATATACGTCGGTTCAGCGCGAACGAACTCCTCCTCGTTTTCGGCATACCCCACCTTTAAAAGGGCGCAGTCAATGCCGTTTTCCCTCGCGCCTTCCGCATCGTGAAAACGGTCGCCCACCATCAAACATTCCGCTTTTTCTACCCCTAATTGACGAATGGCCTCCGCGATCACCGCCGCCTTGGTGGACAACGTTTTTTCGTCCATGCCACTGCCCACTTCCACATCCATATAGGGGGCAAATCCAAACTTCTTGGAAATTTGCGCAGCGAAATACAGAGGCTTAGAAGTTGCCATGGCAATTTTATATCCCTTTTCCTTCAATTCCTTTAACAATTCCAAAGCGCCAGGAATAACCTCGTTTTCCCAAATTCCCTTGACGGCGTACCGTTCTCGATAGAGCGCCGTTGCCTCTCTGGCGCGCTCTTCAGACAGACCAAAATAGGTCTGGAAAGAATACATCAACGACGGGCCGATACAACGGGCAAGCTGTTCCTTGGTCGGTTCCCCCTCGCCAAGCTTGGCAAGCGCATACCGAAAACAGGCGTGAATACCCGTATGCGAATAGGTGAGCGTGCCGTCTAAATCAAATAAAATTGCGCGATACTGTTTCATACATTTCTCCAACCTTTTTACGGAGAAATTTTACCACAGTCTTTTCTCTTTGTCAATCATTTTTAAGCCGTATAAAGCCGATTAGCGCCAAAACGAGCAAGAATGCGCCAAACGCCCTACGGAGCAAAACCGAGGGCAACCACGTCGCTAAAATGGCTCCAAACAGGGAAAAGGCAAGCGCCGGCAAAATCAGCCACGTAATCCCCTCCGTCCGCACGAGTTTATTGTTGACATGCGTCTTGATGGCAAAGCCACTCATGGGCAGGAAGGCAAAGAGGTTGGCGCATTGCGCAAGCTTTTGTTCCACCCCGCCGATCAACACCAAAAGGGGAATGGTTACCGTTCCTCCCCCCATGCCCATGCCAGCGGGAATACCTCCTAAAAATCCCAATATTATATACAAATAAAAAGACATACGATTTTCCTCCTTCAGCGCAACAGCAAAAAAATGCCCGCCACCGCCTGCAAGACGACGAAGATCCAATTGACCATACGCATGGGGAGCTTGCCCAATAATTTCGCCCCTACGTATCCACCTGCCGTCACGCCGATTGCCGTGGGCAAAAGAATGGAAAAATCGTAAAACCCTTTCCATACGTAAAATAGAAAGGAAAGACCAGCCACCGGCAAAATAAGTAAAATCGCCGTGGCGTGCGCCTCCCGTCCCGTCAAGCCAACCTTTTGCAGAAGGGGCACAGCCAACATTCCCCCTCCCCCTCCAAACAAACTGCTGGCTGTTCCTACGCCAGCGCCACAGATGATTCGTTGCCAATTTTTTTGCACCACTTTTCTCATTTCCCTATTTTTACCTCCAAAAAACGGAAAAAATCCGTCCAAATCTTCCCCATTACTATATATATTGAGAAAAAATTAAAATTTTATCAAACTTTTCTTGAAATTTAAGGCGGAAACGCTTGCCAACTCTTTCATTTTGTATTAAAATAGTATAGTGCAAAATTATAAAGGCTTTCTTTATACATTTGAGAGAATCATTTTTAAGTTTTGCCCCTGACCTTTTAGGTCACACGAAAATCAATTAAACCAAAGGTGGTTACATGAAAACAACAAACAACACTCGCAAGAGCAAGTTCCTTGCCCTCTTCTTATCGGTAATGGTGCTCTCCTCCATGGGCGCAGCATTTGCTTCCTGTACGGAAAACAATACCGATTCCTCGTCCTCCTCCAGCTCTTCCTCTTCGTCGAGCTCCAGCTCCACAACGGACAGAGTGGATAACGGGACAATTAAGAATAGTCATTTTGACTTCACTAAACTCAGCGAAACCGTTAAAATCGGTACGTCAGTTACCGGTTGGTCTCGTTCGGTAAACTCCGCAACGACCGGTTCTGCTCCCTCCTCCAAATCGGCAAGCGGTGTCATTGACACGGCTGAAGATGCTTGGAAAGATTTGACGGAACGCACCAAGACGGACGAACAGATTGCTGAAATGCAAATCAAAGACGCCATCAGTCAATGGGATTCCCTTACGACCGCAGATAAACTTGCGTTCTATGAAGATTGGGAAGACAGAGATGCCAACGAAAAGCTTGACATCGACGAAGAATTTGAAAAAGTCAAAGAAGACGTCTATCAGTCCTTCAACATTGACAGCGAAGACCTTCCTACGGTTGCTAACCCCGGCACGCCCGAAAACCAACCCGATAAGGATCAGGCAGGCAAAGACAGAGAAGTTGATACGCAAGTATTGATGCTTCACAACAACAACTCGATTGGTACCGCGCAGAAGTTCACCTCCTCTTCCAGGAAGATTACGGCAGGTTCTGCTGCAAAGTTCTCCATTTGGGTTAAGACGTCTGGCCTTACCTCCGTTGACAGCAGCAAGAACGAACAGGCAGCTGTGGACAAGGGTGCTTACATCAGCATTTCCCAAACCGTTGGTGGCAAGACGTTAGATCCCTACATGATCAAAAACATTCAGACGGACGAATGGACGGAATACACGTTCTATATCAAAGGTTCCTCCTTTGCAGATACGTCCTTCACGATTGCGCTTGGTCTTGGTCAGGGCGGTGGTACCGATCACCTCGATTACGTCAACGGATACGCTTTCTTCGATAACATTACGTTTGAAGAAGTAGAATTCAACAACTATCCCGACGATATCGCCAACGAAGTGACCTTGGAAACCAAGAAGGAAGATAAAATTGTCAACGTCAACAAGACGGCACAGAAAACCTTCTCGATGGACTTCCATAAAGCAGAATGGAAGGCTCTTCCCGCAGATTATGCAATCAACGGGGAAGCAGGCTTAACCACCAGCTCGGACGGTTCTAAAGCAAACAGCAAATTGAAGTCTGATGAAGACATCAATAAATACTACGCAAACAATGCAGCTTTGGAAGCAGCAGCAACCAGCGGTTACTTGAAGACGGTATACGAACACTTCTTCAAGGATACGGAAGAAGATAACGACTTCTATAAGAACAACACCTCTTCTACGCTTATGATGCTCTCCGCAAAAGGCGCAGCATATACGTGGGAAGACGCATACAAATTCACGATGGACGCTGAAACCGATCAGATGGCAGTTTCCTTCTTCGTGAAGACCTCTGATTTCGACGAAGGCACCGGCCTTACCATCACGTTGAATCATGGTAAAAACAGCACCTCCTTCTCCTCCATCAGCACGGCGGATTTGACAGGCGTTACCATCGACGGCATTGAAGATTATTATGATGGTTGGCAGCGTTGCTACTTCTTCTTGGAAAGAGGGGAAGATTTGGAAGGCGCGCAAGAATTCAGCCTCACCTTGAACTACGGCCCTACCGACGTTACCGTTTCCACTGCAAACACTGCCTTCTCCGCAGGGTTCGCAGCGCTTACGCAGTTTGAAACGTTGAATATGTCCGCGCGTGAATATGAATGCGCACAGACGGGCACGTACGCACAGAAGTACACCCTCAAGGCAGAAGCAGATGAAGAAGCAGCTGGCAACGCTGGTTTCGACACAGTAGCAGGCACGCCTACCAACGCTTTGGAAAATGGGCTTGCAAATCCTCAAAACTACAAAGGCGTTTACAACGACAGCTATTACGTAGCTCTTCCCGACAAAGGCGGGAACAACCGTGAAATCAACGCATACGCAAATGCAGGTCTTTTGAATAAGACATCCTTCTTGGAATCTTACGACAATATCGCAGAACTCAACAAAGATGCGGCTTGGTTCAAGGGCTTACAGAAAGAAGGCGCAAATGCAGAAGAAATTTGGAAGAACGTATTCGGCAATGCAACCCAGCCCCTCCTCATTTGGAATGACGGCATGGATGGCAAATCCTACGGCTTCTTCGGCAACTCCACTACGATCTCCGCTTCTCATACGGCTATTTCCGTTCGTGTAAAGACCAGCGAAGGCGCGAAGGCTTCCATCTACTTGGTAGATATGAATGACGAAACCCGTCAGAGCTTCCTCTCCGTTAATGGTATCCTCACCTACTGGTATGATGACAACGGTAACATTTGGACGGGTGATCCCCTCAAAGATGGTTCCGAACTTGCATTCCGTTTGAACAAGAAGACCGGCCTTTACAGCGCAGATAAGAAATGGAGCGGCTACAGCGAAGTAATCAAAGAAAACGCATACGCTAACCTCTCTGCTTACACGGAAAAGGACGGCGTCCTCTACGCAGCTGAAAACAGCGCAAAGCATTATTATCACAACTCCGATTGGGATCGCGCAGTATTCTTCAAACAGGGCAACGATTGGTACACCGAAAAGACCGGTGGCACGAAAGTACTCGACATTAAGGGCCTCGTTGAACCTCGCTACACCGAAGAAGCAGACAGAAACCTTTGCGTTGAAAACGTTGAAACCAATGGCGAATGGAAAACCATCACCTTCTACGTTAAGAAAGGCAACGCAGCGAAGAATTATCGTTTGGAAGTTTGGAGTGGTACGAGAGCAGGCGAAAGCAATCCTGCAGGTACGTATGTAATCTTCGATACCAACAATCCTGGTACGGCATCCTCCAACTACGACGGTCTCCTTGAAGAATACAAAGACAGTGAAAACGTAGTAGATAGCTTTGAAAGCGTATTCTCCTACTATGACACCGACAAACACGTTCGTTATGAAAAGGCTAAGGATACGGATGAAGTGGGCAACCTTTACATCGACAGCTTCATGCAGTCCTCTTACGAATCCGGTTATGCATATCTTAAATATGTTGAAAATGGCAACTACACCATCTTCGCTGACTACTCCTTCGCAGACGTAACCATCACGCCAGCAGCGCCTGACCTTGATGATGACGACAACGATACGGAAGAAGATGTTGAAACGGATGAAGACGGAATGAACGTATTCATGCTTATCAGCTCGATCGCAGTAGCCGCTGCATTGCTCGTAGCAATTGGTGGTATCGCAACCCAGAGAATTCTCAAAGTGGTTAAAAAGAGAAAAGCTGCAAAAGCGCACGTAAACGTTGTTAAGAAAAACAAATAATCACCGATTATCATAAAGAAACTCCGCTTGATTTCTCAAGCGGAGTTCTTTTGTTTATTTACGAAAATTTTACAGCGCGCCATACAGCAAAATCCCCAACAACGCCGAAAAAAGAATGGAAAGAATGGGAGATAGCTGCTTATTTTTTATTCTCTTATACACCATGTTGACTGCCACAATTAATAAAAATATGAAAAGTGCTTTGCCGTCAAACGCAAATTGACTGTCTAAATTTTTCACTCCAAACAGTAAGGAAACCAGCATGGTTGCGCCGGTTGCTATAATCAATCCCACAACCACGGGTTTCGTCCCATTCAGCCCCGCCTGCACACCTTGATACTTTATCAAATTCGCCATTACCGAGGCGATTAACAAAATAATACTAAAGGAAGGCAACACCACACCCAAGGTGGCAACCAACGAACCGAAAATGCCCGCTTGCGAAGAACCAACAAACGTCGCCATATTCACGGCTATTGGTCCGGGCGTGGACTCGGCAACGGCGATAAAATTGAGGATTTCCTCTTCGGTGAGCCAATTGTTCGAAAGACACATATCGCGAATGACGGGAATCATTCCATACGCGCCGCCAAAAGAAAACGCGCCTACCTGTAAAAATGCAAGCAAAAGTTCGAGATAAATCATTTTTTATCCTCCCTTTCCTTGTTTTGCTTACCCACATAACAAGCGACACCAATACTCGCCCCTGTCAGGATAAAAAGAATGGTGGAGAGTTTCACTGAAAAAAGAGTGACTAACAACATTCCTATAAGCGTTGCTCCAAACAGGAGATAGCCAAGCTTCGTCTTCTTCATTTTCTTCAGCATTTTGATGCCGGCTGAGAGGATAAGATAGGCTACACACACTTGAATCCCTTTGAATGCATACCCTACAATTTCCAAACTCAAAAAGGCGTCAAAGAATAGTGATATTACAAAAATAATGGTGAAGGATGGCAGAATAATGGCAGTTGTCGCCAACAAGGCCCCCAACATTTTACTCATTTTATAGCCTATATAGGTCGCCGCATTGATGGCAATCGGCCCCGGCGTTGACTCAGCAATCGCTACGAGGCTTGTAAATTCTTCCTCGTTAATCCATTGACGTTTTTCTACACACTCTCTTTCCAAAACCGCAATCATGGCATATCCGCCACCAAACGTAAACAGACCTATTTTGAGAAAGGATAAAAATAAAGACAGGTTTTTATTTCTTATATCCATCTGCATAACTCCCCCTATTTAATGTCGAAGTCCCTTTGGATAATGATTTTTGAGTGTGCCATTTACCGCCTTTCCAAGCCCGACGGGGTACCCATGTACGCAAACAAGACACCAACCGTTGGAAATTTCCTCCACCTCTATCGTTTCTCCTTTGAAATATTTTTCCAATCGAAGATCCTCTTCCGATAAATCGACCACTCGTTTACAATCTTCCTTTTTTGTGCAGAGGGCAAGCGAGTGGGAGGGTTCAAACCGACCATTTTTCACTTCCCCCAAGCGTACGCCAACGCGAAGCACCTGAAGCCCCTTCCAATCGAACATCCCTTCCGGCAAATCGTACAAAATTCCATTCGCTTCATAAAGCCTCGTGGCAAATTTTTCGTGGAAGAATTCCTTTTCAAAGGCGCGATAGGCTTTCTGCCCATCCTGCGTACAAGAAAGTTTACACTCCTTCAGACGAGTATCCCATTCCCCACTCTTGGCAATCTTTTCAAAAAGCGCAACAAAATGCCCTTCACCTGCCACTTTGTGCGGGTATAATTTTTCCGATTTCAAAAGCCGCATTTCAGGGTGTTTTTGTAAGTAATCGCATACCTGCCCCTCGTCTTCGAGTGTGGAGAAGGTGCAGGTTGAGTAGCAAAGCTTCCCCCCAACCGTCAACATTTTTGTGGCTTCTTCCAAAATATGCGCTTGCCGTTCGGCACACATTTCCACGTTTTCTTGCGACCATTCACCAAGGGCTTCCTCCGCATTTTTGCGGAACATTCCTTCCCCCGAACAGGGGGCGTCAACGAGAATTTTATCAAAATACCCCGCAAATTTTGTCGAAAGTTTTTCAGGCAGTTCACTGATAACGACGGCATTGGGAATGCCCATGCGCTCCACGTTCTGCGACAAGATCTTCGCGCGCGCAAAAACGGGCTCGTTTAAAACAATCAATCCCTTCCTCGCCATTTTACAAGCGAGTTGCGTTCCCTTTCCTCCGGGCGCGGAGCAAAGATCGAGCACTCTTTCCCCCGGCTGCACCTGCAAAAGTGGCGCTGCGCTCATGGCAGACGGCTCTTGCGAATAGAAAAGCCCCGCAGCGTGGAAGGGAGAATTTCCCACCCTCTCTGCCGTGGTATAAAAGCCGTTTTCCTCCCACGGAATGGGTTCACCCAAGAAGGGTAAAAGCTCCGTCAACGCAGACATGGTACCCTTCAACGGGTTTAAACGCACCCCTTTGTACGGAGGATTTTCATAGACGGCAAAAAAAGCCTCCCATTCCTGTTCGGGAAGCTGTTTTTTCATATTTTCGATAAATTGTTCGGGCAATTTCGTCATGCGTTCATCTCCAATCCCAGATAGGCAGAAAATTCGTCAACGGTCAAAATGCGACCTTTTTTCACCGACTTCATGCGTGGCCCACCCTCGCCTTCAAAGCAGACGTAAACATCACATTCCTCTGCATGCGAGGTGAAAAATGCGCCTTCCGCAAAGATGGCATTGAGCAGTTTTTTCGAGATGGCGAGCTCCAACTCTAAAGGGTGAGAGAAACAAACCATCTTATTTTTCAACAACCCCTCTTTGGCGCGCTTGCGCTTTTCTCGATCCGCAAAGCGGTAAAACTCAATTTTGGTGCGTTCACGCTCTTCTTTTCGTTTCTCTAATTCCAAGCGATAATTTTCAAACCCCGCGGACGTTGCGGTTGTGATGGTGTAGTCGTCAATTTTCCCAAGGGTGATTTGATATTTTTCAATCAAATCGGAAAGAGTAACCCCCTCGCCCTCCATTTTGCAGAGCGCCTCTGCAATTTTCATGGTTGCATACGCGTCGTCCACCGCGCGGTGCGCGACGAATTCCACCCCCAACTGCTCCGCAATCACGCCCAGACCAAACTGGCGAGAAAATTCGCCAATGCGGTTCATATACAAAAACTGCGTATCGGCAAAGCGGAAGGAAAAAGAGGGCAACCGAAAGCGTTTGCTTTCCAAGTTGAGATATTTGACGTCATTCATCGTTGCGTGCCCCACCACCAAGGTGTCGGGATCTTGCAACAGCGCGTAAATTTTATCGGCATATTCTAAGAAAGTGGGAAAGCTTTTAAATTTTCCATATTCGTACGGCAAAACAAGGCCTTGCTCCCCCTTCCGATCGGTGAGATGAAATCCCCCCTGCGGATTGATGAGCAAATCCTCCTTTTCGAGAATATTAAATTTCTCATCGGTCAAGCAATATCCAAAGGCGCAAATCTTCGCCGCCGTCTTGGATACGACCGAGCACTCAATATCGAAAAATAAATACTTCATACACTCTTGGAAAAGACCGCAAAACGCGGTCTTTTTTCTTTTTATTTTAATGTCAACGCATACATGGTATGCTCTTTTGTAATATTTGTTGGCTGTGTCACAGAGAATGGTTGATTTTAGCTGAAATTTATTTTCAGCGATTTGACTAGAAAATCAACCAAGTGATTAGAGCCAATTTACTTCTTAGGCGTAATTACTGCCTTGCCACCCATATAGGGACGCAACGCTTCGGGAATGGTTACGCTGCCGTCTGCCTGCAAATGATTTTCCACAAATGCAATCAACATACGAGGAGGAGCAACCACCGTGTTGTTCAACGTGTGGGCAAGCTTCGTCTTACCATCATCGTCTTTATAGCGAATGGAAAGGCGGCGCGCCTGCGCATCCGTCAAGTTGGAACAGGAGCCCACTTCAAAATATTTCTGCTGACGAGGGCTCCACGCCTCTACGTCACAGCTCTTATATTTGAGGTCTGCCAAATCCCCCGAACAGCAGCCAAGCTGACGAACGGGAATATCCAACGAACGGAATAATTCTACCGTATAGCTCCACAATTTTTCATACCATGCGTCGCTTTCTTCCGGACGGCAAACCACGATCATTTCCTGTTTTTCAAATTGGTGAATACGATAGATGCCACGTTCTTCAATGCCATGCGCCCCCTTTTCCTTTCTGAAGCAAGGCGAATAGCTGGTCATTGCCATGGGCAACTTTTTGCCGTCGATAATCTGGCCCATAAATCTGCCGATCATGGAATGTTCACTCGTACCGATAAGGTAAAGATCTTCCCCTTCGATTTTGTACATCATGTTTTCCATTTCGTCAAAGCTCATAACCCCAGATACTACGTCGCCGTGGATCATGTAGGGAGGAATGACGTAGGTGAAACCTTTGTCAATCATGAAATCTCTCGCATAGGAAAGCACGGCGGAATGCAAACGCGCAATATCCCCCGTCAAATAATAGAAGCCTTGTCCCGACGTGCGACGTGCAGCGTCTACGTCAATGCCATCCAATTTTTCAAGGATATCAAGGTGATAAGGCACTTCAAAATCGGGCGTCTTTGCTTCCCCAAAACGCTGCAATTCGACATTTTCCTCGTCACTTTTGCCAAGGGGAACGTCGTCTGCGATAATATTGGGAATGGACATCATGGCTTTCTTGAGTTCCGCTTCCACTTCCGCATTTTCCGTTTCAATGGCAACCAGGCGTTCTGCATCCGCTTTTACCTGTGCCTTAACCCCTTCTGCTTCCTCTTTTTTGCCCTCTTTCATGAGCATCCCCACCTGTTTGGAAAGGGTGTTTCTGGCAGCGCGAAGGGCATCCCCTTCCGAGATGAGCGCACGACGCTTTGCGTCGAGCTCTAATACCTTATCAACCAACACCAATTTATGGTCTTGGAATTTTTTACGAATATTCTCTTTAACGAGTTCGGGATTCGTACGAATCAAATTAATATCAATCATGCGTAATACCTCTATTTTTATCTTTCTTCAAATCAAATCGCTTGTTTGACGGTGACTTAGCAAAGCCTATCCCGTAAACATAATACTCTTCTATTATACAACTTTTTGCAAGTAAAATCAATTAAAACAAATCAACTAATCTTGATTTCTGTAAATTTTCCATAAAAAACTTGTATTTTTTCTTTGTATATGCTATAATAGTAACATCAAATGATTTTCATGGAGTTTTGTACAAAAATGAAAGAAAAAGAGAATACAACCGAATATACTTCGGAACAGGAAAAGCAGGATAAACATTTTCTATCCCTTTTCCCAAAACAAAAAGAAAAAAAACAAAAGCGTAAAAAACCGTCCATGGCAGACATCGTGCGCTATCATCCCACCGTCAAAGACGGGCTGAATACGTCGCAAATCAACGAACGTATTCAGAGCGGGCTTATCAACACGGGCGGAAAGAAATATTCTAAGTCCTATTTGAGTATCTTCGTGGGCAATATATGCACGGGGTTCAATCTCATCTGCGCCCTTGCCGCAATTGCGCTGCTTATGGCGCGCGCAGAGTATACGCAGTTTCTGTTCGTGCTTATCTTTGCCATTAATATCGCCGTAGGCATCATCTTTGAAATCCGCGCAAAACGCAAACTTGACAAACTCTCCATTCTGTCCGCGCCAATGGCGACGGTTATTCGAAACGGAAGGAAAATGGAGATATCCACCCAAGAAATTGTCTTAGATGATGTCCTCGTCCTCACGGCAGGTCAACAAATCCCCGCCGACTGTATTGCCCTGGAGGGTATGGCAGAGGTCAACGAATCCCTCTTGACAGGGGAATCCGTCCCCATTAAAAAAGAACCGGAATCTCTGCTCTACGCCGGCTCCTTCATGGCAAGTGGTCAAATTATCGTCCGCGTGGATAAGATTGGTGAAGATACCTACATCAGCAAACTCACCTCTCGCGCAAAAACTTATAAGCGTCCCAATTCTGAAATCATGAACTCCATCAGCTTGTTCATCAAGATGATCGGTTTGTTGATTATCCCGATTGCCATTTTGATGTTTATGACCAATTATGAAGCCATCGGCGGAAGTTGGGAAGAACTAGAGGCCACGGGCGGATTTTTAGGGCATCTCTTTGCCGGTGGCGACACCCTTTGCAAAACCATTCAAAAGACGGCTTCCGTCGTCATTGGTATGATCCCTTCCGGGCTGCTTTTGTTGACAACCGCCGCCCTCACGATGGGAATCCTCAATCTTGCCCGCTACAACACCTTGGTGCAAGACATCTACTCTTTGGAAATGCTTGCCCGCGTCAACGTACTCTGTTTGGATAAGACGGGAACGATCACCGACGGCAGAATGAAGGTGAGCGATTGTATCTTACTGAATGCAACGGGGGAACACAGCGTTGATAACGTCATTGGTTCTATGTTGGCATCCCTTTCCGACAATAACCAAACCTCCATTGCCTTGTACGAGCGTTTCGGACATTCGTCCGCTTTGTCGGCCTCCGCTACCCTTCCCTTCTCGTCAGCGAGAAAATTCTCCGCCGTTACCTTTGAAGAAGCGGGCACTTACGTGTTGGGCGCGCCTGAATTTGTTTTAAAGCCCGTCCCCGCGCGCATAGATAAAATCGTCAAACAATACGCCCAAATGGGTTTGCGTGTGTTGGTTTTGGCGCATTCCCCCTCCCCCTTACAGGGAGATAAAGTGCCCACCGCCCTTCGTTCGGTTGCCATCATCACGCTTGCGGATAATATTCGTCCCGATGCCATTGAAACCATCAAATGGTTTAAAGAAAACGACGTCAACGTCAAGGTTATTTCCGGGGATAACCCCGTTACCGTATCCGAAGTGGCGCGTCGCGCAGGAATTAAAAATGCTTCACAGTATCTCTCGTTGGAAGGGCTTTCCAATATCGAAGTGGAAAACGCCGCCAATCAATACACCGTATTCGGGCGTGTAACCCCGGAACAGAAGGCTATTTTGGTGCGCGCCATCAAAAAAGCAGGCAACACCGTCGCCATGACGGGGGACGGCGTCAATGATATTTTGGCAATGAAAGAAGCCGATTGCGCCATCTCCGTAGCTTCGGGGAGCGAAGCGGCCAGAAACGTTTCCAACCTTGTTTTGCAGGACAACAATTTTGGCTCCATGCCCAAAGTCGTTTACGAGGGCAGACGTGTTATCAACAACGTGAAAAACTCTGCCTCCCTCTACATCATGAAGACTTTGCTCATCTTGATTTTGGCAGTAACCTGTATTTTCTTAAAGAGCGAATACTTCTTCAAGACAAACAATATGCTTATGTTTGAATTCTTGATCAGCGCTATTCCCTCCTTCTTCCTCTCCTTGCAACCCAACACCAATCGCGTCAAGGGAAAATTCATCCCTTACGTCTTGAGCCGAGCCATGCCGGGGTCTATCACCATGGCGATGGGAATTATCTCCCTCTACGTCCTGCATAAAACACCGTTGGCAAACGATTTTGGGTTAGTCAACTCCATGGGAGAAGACACCCCCATCTATCATGCGCTTATGATGTTGGTGTTGACCTTCTGCGGACTGGTAATGCTCTTTAGAATTTGTCAACCCTTCAATCTTTATCGAACAATTCTGTTTGCGGGCACTGCCCTGCTGTGTATTGCCTTCGTAAGTATTCCCTATCTTGGAAACATTGTCTTTACCAATTGGGATCAGCTGGAATTCACCTTAGAACAACTGCTGCTGGTTATCATCATCATTCAAGCAGCCTTCCCGATATCCAGTTTCCTAATCAAGGCGTTCGATTTAATGAACCCAGCCGAAGAATAATCATTCCATCAAAAAATCTCCCTCTAAAAGGGAGATTTTTTATGTAATCGCATACATGGTATGGGCATTTTAGATTATTTCCCCTGCCATTTTTGAATTTACTAAACGAAAATCTCCCTCAAAAAGGGAGATTTTTTACGTTTTTTATTCGATTATTCTTCGGTGGAAGCTTCTTCTGCTTCTTCTACTTCGTCCAAAACGACAGTTTCTTCCACTTCTTCCGTTTCATCCATGACTTCTGCCAAATCTTCAGGGCTCAAATCCGCCGCCGTTTCTTCGGGAGCTTGCGTTTCCGCTTCGTCATCACGTTCGGTGATGTCGACCGTTGCCACTTCGCTGTCCTTGACGTTCATAACGCGTACGCCACGGGTGCTTCTGCCGATACAACTGATGGCGTCGGCGTGCATACGAATAATCGTTCCACCCGTCGTGATGATCATGATATCGTCGTTATCGGTGACCGCCTTCAAATTGACGAGATAGCCCGTCTTTTCGTTGAACACACCTGCTTTGATACCCTTACCGCCACGCGTCTGCAAACGATAATCCTCAATCTTGGAACGTTTTCCATATCCGAGGGAGGTCAATGTGAACAAATCCTGCAAGGGATCAATAATGAGCATATCCACCACGATATCCTCTTTGCCGAGTGTAATCGCCTTGACGCCCTGCGTACCTCTGCCGGTAGGACGAACGTCCTCTTCAGAGAAGCGGATACATTTCCCGCCTCGCGACGCCACCAAAATTTCCTGTTCGCCCGTCGTGAATTGCACCCCGATCAAGCGGTCATTTTCCTGCAATTTAATGGCAATTTTACCATTTTTCGCAATACGTTTAAATTCATCCGTATGCGTCTTTTTGATCAAGCCCTTTTCCGTTGCCATCACGAGATAGCCCGTTCCGTCTTCCAAGACGGGAAGTACGGCTTCGATCTTTTCGCCCTGTTCCAGCTGAACAATATTGACGACAGCTCTGCCCCTTGCCGTTCGGTTGGCTTCCGGAATTTCATACCCTTTGATGGAGTATACCTTACCCTTTGAGGAGAAGAGCAAGATAGGATCGTGCGTACAGCAGACGAACATCTTTTCGACGTAGTCCTCATCTTTAGGTCTATGTCCGGTAATCCCTCTGCCACCACGCCCCTGCGCCTTATATTCGTCCACGGGCAAGCGCTTGATGTATCCACCGTGGGTAATCGTGATAACCACGTCTTCACGGTCAATCAAATCTTCGTCTTCAATGTTGCCAAATTCCACGGAAATCTCCGTCTTTCTGGGGGAAGGATATTTATCGCGAATCGTCTGCAAATCGGTGCGGATAATATTCAACACGCGATATTCGTTTGCCAAAATATCTTTCAAATCTGCGATCGTCGCGCGGAGTTCGTCCAATTCTGCCTTGAGTTTTTCCACTTCGAGAGAGGTCAATCTCTGCAATCTCATTTCCAAAATAGCGTTGGCTTGTTTTTCGTCCAATTCAAATGCCGATGTCAAGCCGATAATTGCCTCGTTTTTATCCGCCGAAGCCTTGATGATACGAATGACTTCGTCCACGTTGGCGAGGGCAAGCACCAAACCTGCGATAATGTGCGCTCTTTCCTCTGTTTTGTTGAGTTCATATCTCGTTCTTCTCGTGATAACTTCCTTCTGATGTTCGAGATAGTGGAACAAAATTTCACGCAAGTTCAGCGTTTTGGGTTCTGTGCCGTTTTCGACAAGCGCCAAAAGGATAATCCCGTCGCTGATCTGCAATTTCGTCTTTTTGTAGAGGGTGTTGAGCACGACCTGCGCATTGGCGTCCTTCTTACATTCGATAACGATACGAAGACCGTCTCTATCCGATTCATCACGGATATCGGAGATGCCTTCCAATTTCTTATCATTGACCATATCGGCAATTGCCTTGATGAGGTTTGCCTTATTCACCTGATAAGGAATTTCCGTCACGACAATGCGGGAACGAAGATTGTTGCCACTGCCATATTCTTCAATTTCGCACTTCGAGCGAATGACAAGGTTGCCCTGTCCCGTTCTGTACGCGCGTTTGATCCCGCTTCTGCCCATGATGATGCCCCCTGTGGGGAAATCGGGCGCGGGAATGTATTCCATCAATTCATCTACCGTAATGTCGGGGTTGTCGATCAGTGCAATCGTGCCGTCAATAACTTCCGCCAAGTTATGCGGAGGAATGTTGGTTGCCATACCAACTGCAATCCCGTCCGCGCCATTTACCAAAAGGTTGGGATATCTTGCGGGCAGAACGGTAGGTTCTTCTTCACTGCCGTCAAAGTTGGGGATAAAGTCTACCGTATCCTTATCCAAATCTTTCAGCATTTCCGAAGCGAGCTTGCTAAGTCTTGCTTCCGTATAACGCATTGCTGCCGCAGGGTCGCCGTCCACCGAACCAAAGTTCCCATGGCCGTCTACCAAGGGGAAGCTGATGGTGAATTCCTGTGCCAAACGAACGAGCGCGTCATATACCGAGCTGTCGCCGTGGGGGTGGTATTTACCCATACAGTCCCCGACGATACGGGCGCACTTTTTAAACGCCTTATCATTATACAGCCCCATTTCATGCATCGAGTACAAAATACGTCTATGGACGGGTTTCAAACCGTCGCGCGCATCGGGAATGGCACGGGATTTGTTTACCGCCATTGCATACGCGATGACGGAGCGTTTTAATTCGTCATCCACCTCAATGTCCAACATCTTGGTCATGGAGAGTGTTTTTCTAAATTCCTCTGTCAATTCCGGGCTAGTTTCTTTCTTTGCCATAGTATTCTCCTTATACGTCCAAATCCGTTACCAAAGAAGCATTTTCTTCGATAAACTTTCTACGAAGTTCGGGATTTTCCCCCATGAGCATCGTAAACATCTGGTCTGCCTCCGCCGCGTCCTTCATCGTTACACGAATGAGGGTACGGGTTGCAGGGTTCATGGTCGTATCCCAAAGCTGTTCTTTGCTCATTTCGCCAAGCCCTTTATAGCGTTGGTATTCCACTTTCCCGGGTGCATTTTTATCGTATTCCAATTTTTCTTCTTCCGAGTAGAGATAATCGACGTTCCCCTTACAGGTTGCCTTATAAAGGGGAGGTTTTGCCGCATAGACGTGTCCGTGTTCAATCAAAGGACGCATATAGCGGAAAAGGAAGGTGTACAACAAGATTCGAATGTGCGCCCCGTCGACGTCGGCATCGGTCATGGAGATAATTCGATCATAACGGAGTTTGCTTTCATCAAAATCATCCAAAATACCACAGCCGAATGCGGTGATCATGGATTTAATTTCTTCATTTTCCAAAACGCGGTTAAGACGTACCTTTTCCACGTTCAAAATTTTACCACGCAAGGGCAAAATCGCCTGGAAACGTCTGTCACGTCCCGTCTTTGCCGTACCGCCTGCCGAATCCCCTTCGACAATGTAAATTTCGCAAAGTTCACTTCTTCTGTCTGAACAATCCGCCAATTTACCGGGGAGAGTAGTCGAACCCAAAACCCCCTTTCTTCTCGTCAATTCTCTGGCATTTCTTGCCGCATCACGAGCCTTCTGCGCCGTGATACAACGAAGGACAAGTTCCTTCGCTACAGAAGGATTTTCTTCCAAGAAGGTTGCCATGTGTTCGGTTACGCATTTATTGACAAAGGTACGAATGGTAGAGTTGTTCAGCTTGTCCTTGGTCTGCGATTCAAACTGCGCGTTGACCAACTTAACAGAAACAACTGCCGTAATCCCTTCTCGAACGTCTTCGCCCGACAATTTTTCACTCTCTTTCAAAATATTCTGACGTCTGCCCGCTTCGTTGATAACTTTGGTCAACGCCATCTTCAAGCCCTCTACGTGCGTACCGCCGTCAATGGTGTTGACATTGTTTGCGTAGCTGTAAATGACTTCGTTATACGATTCGTTATACTGAATTGCCACTTCGCAAACGGTGTCCCCTTCCTGTTCTTCAAAATAGACAGGCGCGGGGAAGAGAAGCTCTTCACGGTTCTTATTCAACTGTTCTACAAAAGAGCAGATACCCCCTTCATAACAGAAGGAATCCTTTTGCTCCTGTCCCGTTCTCTTATCTTCCAAGGAAATGCGAAGCCCCTTGTTGAGGTAGGCCAGTTCTCTCAATCTTCCCTTCAAGGTGTCATAATTGAAAATGGTCGTTTCAAAGATGTCGGCATCGGGCATAAAGGTAACTTTCGTACCCATTTCTTCCGTTTCCCCAATCACCTGCACACTGCGTTGAGGCACACCGCGATTGTAGATCTGTTTGAAGATTTTGCCTTCATGGCGGACTTCCGCCTCCAACCATTCGGACAATGCGTTAACCGCCTTGACGCCGACGCCATGCAAACCACTCGATACCTTATACCCGGAATCACCGCCAAACTTACCGCCTGCATTCACCTTGGTAAATACCACCTCGAGGGTGGAAATTCCTTCCTTGGGATGAATGCCTGTGGGAATCCCACGGCCGTTGTCCTGCACCGTACAACTGCCATCGTCATTGATGATCACTTCAATATGGGTGCAATATCCCGCCAACGCTTCGTCGATGGAGTTATCCACGACCTCGTGTACGAGATGGTGCAACCCCTTCGCATCTGTTGAAGAGATGTACATCCCCGGACGTTTTCTGATGTGTTCAAGACCATCTAAAACCTGAATTTGCTCCGCGCCGTATTCGGCTTCTACTCTTTCCGCCATTCTTTTTCTCCAATTCGCTTTCCCTTTTTTATAAAAAAGGGAAAATCGTTATTTTACGCTCCTATTATACCACAAATAAAAAAATTTGTAAATCAATTTTGCGTGAGAAAATAAGTTATCCACAAGTTTTTTGCAATTATCCGCTTTTTTAGCCTTCTTTTCCCCCTAAAATCGACAAAACCCACCGTCTTAATAGAAGACAGCGGGCGTATTTTTATTCAATTTTAAGACATAACAACAGCACCGAAACGTGGCAGGAAATTGGATAGCCAGATAAGAATAATACAAACCTGATTTTGAATGGCTGATTTTGTCTGATACTGCGTTAAAATCCTCAACCAACTGTCACAAGGTTGCCCTGCGGTTTTGCCTTGTCTGATCCAAAATCTGCCTACCCAAAATTGCTTCGCACCTCAAAGAGAGGATTTTTCGATAGATTTTGGAAAAGGTGGGCGCAGGCGTATTGGACATACGGCAAGAACGCATTTGCCAAAAGATACGGAAAAGACGCCTTTGAGGCTGGTTCGTATTATTCTTATCTGGCTACCCCACACATCCTTGAAAGTGTCAACTTGCCTACGCAGAGCATATTTCTCTTGCCTTCGCCTTGAGGAGAAGGTGTCACGGAGTGACGGATGAGGTGAAAACTGCGGCTTCCACTCGATTCCAAATATCTCACAGACCATTTTAAATTTTCATTCGACGCATACATGCCCCTTGCCTTCGCTGAAAATCCCCCCTTGCCTTCGCCTTGAGGAGAAGGTGTCACGGAGTGACGGATGAGGTGGCAACTGCGGCTTCCACCCGATTCCAAATATCTCACAGACCATTTTAAATTTTCGTTGTATATCTAAATTTGTATAGCGCAACACAGTAAAGCCTAACTCTTTCAACGCCAAATCTCTTTCCTTGTCCGCCTGTTCGCCCTTTTCCTCGTAATGCTGAGAACCATCTAGTTCTATCACAATTTTCGCTTCAGCGATATAAAAATCTACAATATACCGCTGTATCACCTTTTGTCTATGCACCGTAAATGGCAACTTTTTCAAGAATGTATACCAAAGTTTCCGTTCCTCTTCCGTCATCTCCTTGCGGAGTTTTCGGGCATTCAGTGTTAATTTAGGATTTTGTATAGAATTCATTTTCCACCTCATCAGTCTCAAACTTCGTTTTCGACAGCTTCTCCTCAAGGAGAAGCCAAGGAAATAGCGTTCACCTCATACATGGGTGGCTTATAAATCCTCTTTTTCCGTCGTCATTAATAGCAATAAGTCTTTCAAAATTCTAAAATCACGTTCCTCTAAGCAACGCATTTTTGCTTCCATATACTCCAGTTCTCTTTCTCTATATGGAGAATTAGGAAGACTACATTCATTATTCCTAAAAATCGTACAAACGTCTACGTTCATGATTTCACAGATCTTTAAATATTTTTCCAAAGTGATCGGCGTTTTCCCTTTTTCCATATTACAAATCGAACAAGCAGATAAACCTAACCCTTCCGCCATCTTCTTTACAGAAATTT
Organism: Clostridia bacterium; assembly: GCA_017452585.1. GTDB lineage: Bacteria > Bacillota > Clostridia > Christensenellales > Borkfalkiaceae > Scatosoma. Next base: position 20,825 of record JAFTMD010000040.1, on the reverse strand, counting down.
TCCTCGTTAGGCGTTCCGCACGTAATCTCATCAGTAGTTCGCTATATTTCATAACTCTCCTCCTTTTTTAATATTATAATACATGCAACACGTGTAAGTCAAGAAAAAATACATGCATAAGATGTAAAATAAAGAAAAAGATTAGGAGTATATCATGACAACCATCATTGAAATTTCAAAAAAGTTAGCGGAAGCCATTCAACAGAGTCATTTAACACAGAGGGAGATCGCCGCAAAAATCGGTGTTCGACAACAACAAATTTCCAGCTATCTCACTGGAAAAACCTTGCCTGCCTTGGATACCTTTTCCAGACTTTGCACCGTGTTGGATTTAGATGCCAATGAAATTCTTTGCGTAGAACGCCCTAAAGAATTTTAATTTTCCTATATTAACGCATACATGGGTGGCTTATAAATTCTCTTTTCCACCTCATCAGTCCCAAACTTCGTTTTCGACAGCTTCTCCTCAAGGAGAAGCCAAGGACATAGCGTTCAGCGCATACATGGGTGGCCCGTTTTTGTTTTTCTCACAAAAATGAACCACCCATGTTTTTTACAATACGTGTTTTAAAAATTGCCCTGTGTAGCTGTTTTCTACCTGCGCCACCTCTTCGGGCGTCCCTTCACAGACAATCGTTCCCCCACCGTTGCCTCCTTCAGGCCCCAAATCAATGAGGTAATCCGCCGTCTTAATTACATCCAAATTATGCTCGATAACCAGCACAGTGTTGCCGGCTTCACGAAGCTGTAACAATATCTTAATCAATTTATCTACGTCATAACTATGCAACCCCGTCGTCGGTTCGTCCAAAATATACATGGTTTTGCCCGTCGAACGTTTAGCAAGCTCGGTGGCAAGTTTGACGCGTTGCGCTTCCCCACCGGAAAGGGTTGTGGAGCTCTGCCCCAATTTGATATACCCAAGCCCTACGGCATTCAACGCCTTGATTTTATTGTAAATGGTAGGCACGGGTTGGAAGAATTCACACGCCTCCTCCACCGTCATATCCAAAATGTCGGCAATGCTCTTTCCCTTGTATTTAACCTCCAGCGTTTCACGGTTGTAGCGTTTCCCTCCACACACTTCGCAAGGCACGAAGATATCGGGCAGGAAGTGCATCTCAATTTTGATGATGCCGTCCCCAAAACAATGCTCACAGCGGCCGCCCGACACGTTGAAGGAAAATCTACCTGCCTTATACCCACGCTCTTTGGCGTCGGGCGTCATGGCAAACAAATCACGAATGGCGTTGAACACGCCCGTATACGTGGCAGGATTACTCCTCGGCGTTCTGCCGATTGGCGATTGGTCAATGGCAATTACTTTATCAAAATATTCCACACCCTCCGCTTTGGTATATTTGCCCAACGCGTGTTTTGCTCCATTGTGCGTGTTGGCAAGCAGAGGATACACGATCTCGTTGACGAAGCTCGATTTACCGCTTCCCGAAACCCCCGTCACTGCCGTAATCAGCCCAACGGGCACTTTGACATCAATATTTTTTAAATTATTCTGCGCGCAACCGTACAATTTTAACCATTGTTCGTTGGGCGTTTTTCTTACAAGTGGCACTTCTATCTTGCGTCTGCCCGCCAGATAATCCCCCGTAATCGAACGAGGCTCTGCCATAATCTCCTCTTGCGTACCGCAAGCGACCACTTCCCCTCCATGCACCCCCGCCTTCGGGCCGATATCCACGATATAATCGGCGGCGCGCATCGTATCCTCGTCATGTTCTACGACGATAAGGGTGTTTCCTAAATCACGAAGCCCTTGCAAGGAATGCAACAGCTTTTCATTATCCCGTTGATGAAGCCCAATACTCGGCTCGTCCAAGATATAGAGGACGCCTGTCAAAGCGCTCCCAATCTGCGTCGCCAGACGAATACGCTGGCTCTCTCCGCCTGAAAGCGTACCTGCCGCGCGCGTCAACGTCAAATAATTCAACCCTACGTTTCGTAAAAATCCCAAACGATTGTTGATTTCTTTGATGATTGCGTCGGCAATCAAATGTTCCGTGGTTGTAAGCGTAGGTTGCAATTCATCCATGAAATCGCACAGCTTATCCACAGACAGTTCGCAGACGTCCCAAATATTTTTCCCGCCTACCCGCACGGCGAGGGCTTCCTTTTTAAGACGCTTACCTTCGCAATCGTCACAGGGCGCTGCGCGCATGAGTTTCTCAATATCGCTTTTTACCCCGTCGGAAGTAGTCGTGCCATATCGACGCGTCATATTGTTGACGTAGCCTTCCCACGTCTTTTTAAAACTCCCTGAAAAAGATCGGGTTTCATAGCGCATATCCACCGCGCGATCACTGCCGTACATCAAAATTTCGTACACCCCTTCCGGTAAATCCTTCACGGGCGTATCCAAAGAGAAATTGTACACCTTCGCCAGGGCAGACAATTCCATGAGCGCCATCGAACCTGAACCCAAATTCCAACCGGTCACCTTCATCGCGCCTTCACGCAAGGTCTTGGTCTTATCCGGGCAAATCAAATCAGGGTCGACAAATTGCTTAAATCCCAACCCCGAACAGGTGGGGCAAGCACCGTATACCGTATTAAAGGAGAACATTCTCGGTTCGATCTCCTCAATGGAAATACCGCAATCGGGGCAGGCGTAATTGACCGAATAGAGCTCCTCATGCCCATCGCAGTCGATAATAACCAACCCGTCCGCAAGTTTCAACGCCGCTTCCAAGCTGTCCGTCAAACGCTTTTGAATGGTGGGTTTGACGATCAAACGATCGATCACGACGGAGATGTTGTGCTTGATGTTTTTCTCCAGCTTGATCTCCTCTTGCAAGTCATAGACGATTCCGTCAATTTTTACCCTGCCGTACCCACTCTTTTTAAAGCCGTTCAGTTCCTTGACGTACTCCCCTTTTCTGCCACGCACCACAGGGGCGTTGACGAGAATTTTACTCCCTTCGGGCATACCAAGTATTTGATCACATATCTCATCCACCGTTTGACGACGAATAGGTCGACCGCATTTTGGACAGTGCGGAACACCAATCCTCGCAAACAATAAACGGAAATAATCGTAAATTTCCGTCACCGTTCCCACCGTCGAACGCGGGTTGCGCGACGTCGTTTTTTGATCAATGGAAATAGCAGGCGAAAGCCCTTCAATGCTCTCCACATCCGGCTTTTCCATCTGTCCTAAAAATTGGCGTGCGTAAGAGGAGAGACTTTCCACATATCGTCTTTGCCCCTCTGCAAAAATCGTATCAAACGCAAGCGTGGATTTTCCGCTGCCCGAAAGCCCCGTCAAAACGGTGAGCTTATTTCTGGGAATGGTTACATTCACGTTTTTTAAATTATTTTCTTTCGCACCTTTAATAACAATATTTTCTTGCATAATTTTTCTATCTCAACGCATACATGGGTAGGCTGTCCACCCATTTTCCTTATTTTTGTGCCTTTCTCAATTTTGCCTTTAACTCGGCAATTTTCTCTCGAATCTCAATCGCTCTTTCAAAGTCAAGCTGGCCACTCGCCACCTTCATGAGCGCCTTCAATTTTTCAATTTCATCAGGAATATCCACCATCTTGATGTCGTCACTCGTCTTTTTCTTGGTGATGTTGAGGGTGGATTTAACCTCTTTGACAATCGTTTTGGGCTGAATGCCATGTGCGCGATTATATTCGTCCTGAATCTGACGTCTGCGCTCGGTTTCCCCAATCGCTCGTTTCATGCTGTCGGTGATGACGTCAGCGTACATGATGACGCGCCCCTCACTGTTTCGCGCCGCGCGACCAATCGTCTGAATGAGGGCTGTATCACTGCGCAAAAACCCTTCCTTATCCGCATCCAAAATGGCAACGAGTTTCACCTCCGGCAAGTCCAACCCCTCACGCAAGAGGTTGATCCCGCAAAGGACGTCAAATTCTCCCAATCGCAACCCGTTGACAATGTCGATACGTTCCAACGTATCCACGTCGCTGTGCATATATTTTACCTTGATGGAATGTTCCTTCAAAAAGTCGGTCAATTCCTCCGCCATACGCTTCGTCAGCGTCGTGATCAAACACCTGCCCCCCTCGTCAATGACTTTTTTCAGTTCGGAAAGCAGGTCGTCAATCTGTCCTTTGGTCGGTTTGACCGTAATCAACGGATCAAGCAAGCCCGTCGGACGAATGAGTTGTTCCACCTTCTGTCCTGCCTGCTCCATCTCGTAGGGCGCAGGGGTTGCAGATACGCAAATCATCTGTGGCACGCGGGCGTCAAACTCCGCAAAGGTCAGCGGTCGATTGTCGTACGCCGAATGCATTCGGAAGCCGTACTCCACCAAATTCTTCTTACGGGATAAATCCCCGTGATACATGGCGCGGATTTGTGGAATGGTCATGTGACTTTCGTCGATAAAGACGAGGAAATTCCCCGAAGGGAAATAATCGAGCAAGGTGAAGGAGGGTTCTCCAATCGCTCGACCGTCAAAATAACGGCTGTAATTTTCAATCCCACTGCAATAGCCAATTTCACGCATCATTTCCAAGTCGTGTTCCGTGCGCTGCTTCAGCCGTTGCGCCTCCAAAATTTTGCCACTCTCCTCAAATGCCCGCACTTCCCCTTTCAAATCTTCTTCGATCATAGCAAGCGCGCCCTTGAGTTTCTCCGTCCCCACCGCGTATTGGCAGGCAGGGAAGATGGCAACGTGGGACAGCTCGTTCAGCTTATTTCCCGTCAACGCTTCCACTTCGTAAATCTTTTCAATTTCATCTCCGAAAAACTCTACGCGAATGGCCACTTCCGAATTGGACGCAGGGAAAATCTCCAAACTATCCCCTCTTACGCGGAATGTGGAACGCTTAAAATCGACATCATTGCGCGCGTATTGCAACTCGATAAGCTTGCGCATTAAATCGTTGCGTTCCCACTCCATTCCCGGTCGCAAAGATAGGGAAAGACGGAAATATTCCTCCGGCGCGCCCAAGCCATAAATGCAGGAAACCGACGCGACAACCAGCACGTCTTCTCGCTCCATCAAAGAGCAGGTGGCGCTGTTGCGCAGTTTGTCAATTTCGTCGTTCATGCTGAGATCTTTCTCGATATAGGTGTCCGTTGACGGAATATAGCTTTCCGGTTGATAATAATCGTAATAGGAAACGAAATACTCCACACGGTTTTCAGGGAAAAATTCACGGAATTCGTTACATAACTGCGCCGCCAACGTCTTATTGTGCGCAATCACCAACGTCGGGCGGTTGACGTTTTTGATGACGTTTGCCATCGTGAACGTTTTACCACTCCCCGTTACCCCAACGAGGACCTGGGTACGAATACCATCCAACACCCCTTCCGTGAGTTTTTCAATCGCCTGCGGTTGATCGCCGGTGGGCGCAAAGGGCGCGTGTAATTTGAAGTCCATTTTCCCTCCTTTTTCTGCTCCATATCCACTTTGATGAAGGCAGAAGTTTTACCTTTTTTCTTTTAGCAAACATTTGTTCTATTATACCATACTTCCCCGAAAAAGTAAACAAATTTTGAGGAAAATTTTAAATTTGTCTAAATTTGTCAAACCACTAGTCCACAGCTTTTATACATTCCTCAAACATATCTCAACGCATACATAGTATGCCCTCTCGCTGTATATCTATCATTTTTTAAAAAATATTTTGTGCAATTTTCACCTTTTTTTCTTGTCATATTCAAAAGTTTATGATATAATATAGATATGCGTAAAACAATGTTAAAAGCTTTATTGGAAAAACTTAAAGAAGCGACGATTTCCGTCCTTCCCGTAGCCCTGTTGGTGCTCCTTCTCAACTGTACCCCCCTCGTAACTTTTACGTGGCAGGAAACGGTTGTTTTTGTATGCGCTTCCATCGCCTTGATTTTGGGGATTTCCCTCTTTAATTTAGGAGCAGACATCGCCATGACGCCAATGGGAGAACAAATCGGCTCGACATTACCCAAATCGGGAAAATTCAGTCTATTACTGGTGGTTTGCTTTGTGATGGGACTCTTTATCACTTTGGCGGAACCCGACTTATCCGTGCTGGCTTCGCAGGTAAAAGAGGTACTCCAGCCCACCCTGCTCACCTTCGCCATCGCAATCGGTGTGGGAATTTTCCTTATCCTTGCCGTATTAAAGATTGTCTTCCGCGTCCATTTGGCGCAAATGTTGACTTTCTTTTATCTGTTGTTGTTTGCCCTCGTCTCCCTCGTCATTATTGGTGGAAACGAAGCATTTCTCCCCCTTGCTTTCGATTCGGGTGGGGTAACGACAGGGCCGATCACCGTTCCCTTTTTGATGGCGCTCGGCATCGGGATCGCCAGCAGCCTCGGCGACCAGAAGGATCGTGAAGCCAGCTTTGGATTTATCGCCCTTTGCTCGATTGGCCCTATCTTGGCGGTGATGCTCTTAGGGATTTTCGCTTCGGGCGAAATGACTTACAAACTCCCCGATTACACCATGCAATTGGATACCCTATTTTCTAAATTCGGGCATACCATGGTTGAGGTGATCATCGCTTTGCTCCCGATTTTGTGTTGCTTTTTCCTGCTCAATTTCCTACTTATAAAACTCCCGAAAAAGCGTATTTTTCAAATTTTAATTGGCGTTGCCTATACCTTCGTTGGCTTGGTAATTTTCTTGGTGGCCGTCAACCTTGGCTTTATGCCCATTGGCTATAAATTGGGCACGCAGCTTGCGGAAAATGCAAATCCTACCCTCCTCGTCATTATCGCTTTTATATTGGGTTTCGTTGTCGTGTTGGCAGAACCTGCCATTCACGTTTTGAAACGTCAGGTGGAAGCGGTAACCGGGGGCGCCGTCAGCGAACGCTCCATGCTTATCGCTCTTTCAGTGGGCGTAGCTGTGTCTATTGCCCTCTCCGTGATTCGTGTAATTTTCGATTTCAATATTCTTTATTATATGATTCCCGGCTATTTCCTCTCCTTGGGGCTTTCCTTCTTTGTTCCCAAAATCTACACGGCCATTGCCTTTGACTCTGGTGGCGTAGCGAGTGGTCCTTTGACCTCGACCTTTATCCTCCCCTTCATCGTTGGTATTTGCTTCGTATTGCAAGGCGAGGGAAAGATTCTCACCGACGCATTTGGGCTTGTGGCAATGGTTGCCATGACTCCCCTTATCACCATTCAAGTGCTTGGCTTCCGTTCGGTAGCCTCCCGTCATCTCCGTGAACGCACCACCATGCGTCGTATTTTGGATGCTGATGACGAACAAATTATTTCCTTTATGTAGGTACCATGTATGCGTTTATTTAAAAAACAAACCAAAAAAGACACGCAAACTCCCCAAACGAGGCCCCAGCCTCTTAAGACGGATTTTCGGAAATTAAAACTCCTCGTTACCGTCGTCAACCGCCATAAGGCGGATTCGTATATGGATTATTTAACCTCGCAAGGCGTCAACTTTCAAACAGCCGTTGCAGGCAAAGGCACCGCCTCAAGTGATACGCTCTATCTGCTTGGTTTAGACGAATCGGACAAAAGCGTCCTTTTCAGCATCCTTCGCGAAGATTTGGCGGAAGGGATTTTGCAGGGCTTAAACGAAAAGTTCCACACACTGAAAAACGGGAAGGGTATCGCCTTCACTATCCCCCTGTCGAGTATCATCGGGGTTTCCGCCTATCGTTTTTTAAGCGATCAGCGCAGTCAATAAAGGAGAAAAAATTATGGAATTTCAATATCAAACTATTTTTTGTATTGTCAACAGCGGTTACAGCGAACAAGTTATGGACGCCGCAAAAAAATTAGGAGCGCGCGGTGGCACGATCCTCAATGCACGTGGAACGGCCAACAAAAACGCGGAAACCTTTTTCGGCATTACCATTCAGCCGGAAAAGGAGATCGTCATGATCGTGGTTCCCACCGCCATCAAGGATTCCCTTTTGCACGCCTTGTATAAGGAAGTCGGGCTCGACACACCCGGTCAGGGGATTGCCTTTGCACTCCCCGTCGATAGCGTAGTTGGACTTTCGGAAGAACCGGAAACAAAATAAAAAGAATATAATTCTAATGAGTGTGGAGTTCTCTCCACGCTCTTTTTTTACCTATTAACGAAAAAAGAATAGTACACGTCTGCAACACTGACCAACAACAGCACGCTTGCCAACAGGGTAGCTACGCCATTTGGAATACGCAGGATCGCCTTGCGTAAGAAGGGAAACAGCCACTTCATGAACACAAAAATCAACCCCATCCACCCCAAAGAAACGGGCAAACTGATGTATCCACGAAAGCTAAACGGCAACCCCACATACGTCCACAATTCCCTGTGCATAACCTCATCGAAAAATGCTCCCACTATCAATTCTGCCAACGTAGGAATGAGGAATGCGAAGAACAAGTACGCCAATATGCATTTCGTTCGCCCCGTGATTCCCCGTAAAATCCCTCTCGGTTCGTCGGGTGTTCCCAATAAGAAATAGATCGCCATCACCGAACTGCCGTAGATGGGGCAGAAGGGAAGTTGCATCCAGCCACGATCGAACCATTCCCCGTACAATACGCGCATCAACAGCACCTCAAATCCCCAACCAAAGAAGGAAATGAGCATGAATAGAAGGAAGTATTTTGCGCTCAACGCATACATACCCCCTTCGTTTTGCCTTTTTACTCCTCTTTCCATTCGTCTTCTTCCTCCCATGACAGTATGTGAGAAAAAATAAAAATCTTGTATACAAAAATAGATTTCTACGTAAAAGAGCCAATCTCACCACCGAGATTGGCCCTTTTGAAAAGGAGTTATTAAAACAAAAAACTGTCTAATTTTACGATTTATATCCCTTGGGATTCATGGATTGCCACTTCCAAAGGCTGCCACACATTTCTTCAATACCAAGCTTGGCTTCCCAACCAAGTTCCACTTTCGCCTTGGTAGGATCGGCATAACACGTTGCGATATCCCCAGGTCTTCTAGGCAAAATGGCGTAGGGGAGTTCGTGTCCACAAGCCTTATCAAAGGCATGAAGAACGTCCAGAACCGAATAGCCAACCCCCGTCCCTAAATTGTATACGAACACACCCGTCGTCGCAATCTTTTCAATGGCACTGACGTGACCTTGCGCCAAATCCACCACGTGGATATAATCACGCACGCCCGTTCCGTCGGGCGTAGGATAATCATTCCCAAATACACCGACACGTTCCAATTCCCCAATGGCCACTTTGGCAATATAGGGAGTTAAATTGTTGGGAATTCCCTGCGGATCTTCCCCGATCAAACCGCTTTCATGCGCGCCTACGGGGTTGAAATAGCGAAGGAGAACAACCGTCCAATCCTTATCCGCTTCGTACATATCCGACAAAATCTTTTCCTGATACAATTTACTCGTGCCGTAAGGATTGGTCGTACCGCCCACCTTGCAATTTTCCGTCAAAGGAAGCACTTCCGGATCTCCATACACCGTTGCTGAGGAGGAGAAAACAATCTTTTTGCAATTAAATTCCGCCATCACTTCCACGAGGGCAAGCGTTCCGCCAATGTTGTTATCATAATAGAAAATCGGCTTAGAACAGCTTTCGCCAACAGCCTTGAGGCCCGCAAAATGAATAACCCAATCAATGGTATGCTCGGTGAAAATTTTTCTAAGCAATCCTTTATCGCGCACGTCCCCTTCATAGAGCGCCACCGATTTTCCCGTGATTTCTTCCACGCGTTCCACCGCTTTTTTGCAAGAGTTGTAGTAGTTGTCAATAACGACAACTTCGTAGCCTTTTTCCAAGAGCTCCACAACCGTATGCGAACCAATATAACCAGCTCCGCCGGTAACCAAAATTTTCATAATCAATCTCCTTATAATTTCGTTACGGTGATTCCATCGCCAATGCCCGCCTCGTAGAAGGTAGGTGCATAGCCAATGACATCTTCGTATTCTTTGCTGACAATTTTCTTAAATTCTTCCACGCATTCCTGCTTGACGATCGAGATGGTACAACCGCCAAATCCACCGCCAATCATACGTGAACCCATACATGCCCCCTGTCTTTGGGCGGATTCCGCCAACGTATCCAGTTCAATACCCGTCACTTCATACTTATTTTTCAAAGACGCATGGGAAGCGTTGAGCAATTTCCCAAGCAAGGGAATATCCCCCGCTTGCATTGCTTGCACAGCTTGGTTGACGCGTTCACATTCTTCCACGACGTGGCTGACCCTCGTATACACGATTTCACGAAGCAGATGTTTATGTGTCTCCAAATCTTCCTTCTTAAGCTCTGCCAAACAGGTGATGGGGAGTTTTTCCTGCAAAATCGCAAGTGCTTCTTCGCACTCCGCGCGACGTTCGTTATACTTGCTCACCACAAGGCTGTGCGGTTTGTTGGTGTTGGCAATGACAAGCGCGTATTCGCCAAGTTCCAAAGGCACATACGAGCAGGTGAGCTCCTTGCAATCGAGCAGCATTGCCATATCCTTTTTCCCGCAAGCGGAGGCGTATTGATCCATAATCCCACAGTTGACGCCCGTATATTCACGCTCTGCCTTCTGCGCAAGAAGGGCAATTTCTACAGGATCAACCTCTTCCCCTGCCACCACGGCGAGCGCCGCAATCGTCGACACTTCCATCGCCGCCGAGGAGGAAAGCCCTGAACCGAAGGGAACTTTACAATCCTGCAACATATCGCAACCAACCAGTTTATGCCCTGCGCGTTTCCACATCAAGGCACTCCCTGCTTGATAATTTCCATATTTTAAATCCTGATAACTCTCCAATTTATCCAAATCGAGCGTCACCTTATCGGGCAACGTCGTCCACGACAAATTGATTTGATTGGTGCCGTTTGGACGTACGTAAACGGTGTTCGTCAAGGTCAGCGCCGCAGGAAACACCTTCCCACCGCAGTAGTCCACGTGTTCACCAATGATGTTGATACGGCCCGCCGCCGTCACTTTATAAGCGTATTCATTCATGGCAACCCACTCCTTTTAAAAATTCAATGAATTGTTCGTCGGTAAACACCGCTGTATTTTCCAAAATTCTTTGACAAATTGAACCGAGTTCCCTCTGCATTCCTTCGTGAATATCTCCACCCATCGCCTTCACTTCTTCATAGACGAGCGCAAATTCCTGCAAGTCCTCACTGAGCTGTCCATTCGCTATACACTTTTCCACTTCCGCAAGTTGCGCTTCCAATCTACCGGGGAGAATAAACAGCCCCTGCGCTTCGATAAGGCCAATGCTCTCCTTCTTGATCATATGGTATTCGGGATGCGCATGGAAGATGCCGTCGGGATATTGTGAGTTTGTGATATTCGAACGTAAAATGATGTTCATCTCATACCTGCCCCCCTGCTTTATCACAGTAGGGCTGATGGCATTATGCACGCCATTCTCGTCCTCTGCCACAATTTGCAGGGCGGGATTGGAATAGACATTCCATGCCAAGCGGATTTTATCCCCCACTTCTGCAATAGCATCTCTGTCCTCACCGACGATTCTAAGCACCGTCCCCGGCCAATCGAGAATGCCAATTTTCACGCTGTCATACCCTTCCATTTGCAGATAGGTTTTAATCTTCGCCTTGTGCAAAGGGAGAATTTCTCCACCGCCTTGGTAGTGGTCATGCGCGAGAACGCTCCCTCCAATGCGAGGCAGAGGCGCGTTGCAACCAATGAAATAATGGGGAAATAAATCGACGAAATCCATCAGCTTATAGAAGGTGGATTTATCCACGTACATGGGGGTATGGGTGCAGTTGACGGCAATCCCGTGTTCATGAAAATAGCCGTACGGAGAATACTGCCAGAAGAAGTTTTCTCCACCGAGCGTCATGGACACCGCACGCAACGTACGTTTATCACGGGGCGCATACCCTTCGTTTTCTCGACAAATGACGCATTTGGGATATCCCCCTTTGACGGAATTACCCGCCTTCGCCTTGTTTGGATCGCGAAATTCGGGCTTGGACTTGTTGATCGTAACCGTCAAACCGTTCACGTCAAAGCGAGGATTTTTATCCAATCGCGCGCGCTTTACATAATAATTATAAACACAATAGCCATAAAACCAATCAGTGGCTTCTTTTGCCCCAACGGCGTAACGCTTATCAAACTCCTTCTGAACTTCCGAAGGACGCAGGGACAAAAGCCCCATCACTTGGTCGCACAAGCGTTCCTGCTCCCATTCTTCTATGCGCTTTTCCTGCAGAGCGTACGCCACCAATTCTTCCAACAATGCGTCAGGCTTTTCAAAGCTGTTTTCAGGCGGAACAATCTCCACGCTCTCCAAATTTAACAGCTCTAAAATGGAATTCAACGCATACATGGTATCTTCCTCCAATAAATGAAGGTGGGTTTTGGCATACGCTATCAAATCGCTGATTACTTGATCAATCTTTCTCATTCTTTCACTAAAATCTCCGCTTTGCCAACCAGGTTATTTCCGGTGGCAGTGATGACAACTTTGTCCCCCGTTGCTTTCACAACGGCCAATGCTCTACCGTAATATGTATCTGTATCCGCTTTCATATAACCTTCTTTGTTGAAGGGAGCGCCATGGCCAAGCGCCAACAATTCCCCACCTTCCACTTTGACGGAAATTCTGTGGTGTTCCAACGGCTTAAAGTTGCATGCCTTATCCGTATACGCAAGATGTACGAAGCAAACCTCCCCCTTCTTCACTTCTTTCTTTTCAGGCATAACCGACAAAACGGTTTCGTTGCCACCCGTACGGAGGGAATGTCTCGAAAGTTCTTTCCCCTGTTCGTCCAAGTTGACCGCCGTAATTTCGCCGTCAAAGTAGGTGGTTTTAAACTTGACCATACAATCGTTGCCACGTTTTTTCTTACCCACAAGTTTTTCGTTGACGTAGAGCGCAACATAGGGCGCGCGCGTATACACTTCCACCTTGGCAGGCTGGCCGTTTAAGCCATTCCACGACCAAGTGGGAATTGCATTGGAGCATCTCCATGCGGAGGGGGAATGACGTTCGTTGGTGTGGTTGACGGGCACAACGCCAATCAAAGGTTTATCCTCCAACTCAAACGCCACCTTCGTATACAACGTTTCTGCGTAAGGATTGCCGACAAGGTCAATTCTACCCTGCCCTGCAGAAATCCAACCCAAGCCTTTCACAAAGTCGTCCGTATATTCTTTATATTCCCATGCGCCGAGGGCAAGTTCGCCCAAATAGTCAAATCCCGACCAAACGAAGTCCCCAATGATGGAGGGGTATTTTTTGGCAAGTTCATAGAATTCGTACGCATCCGAACAGAAGGTTTCACTACCCAAAATAATACGGTTTGGATATTTCTTAACGTCGTGCTTATAGCGCATGATACCGTAGTTATAGCCGGCAACGTCCATCGCCGCATAGCAATCGCGCGTCTTGACGTCACAAGGGTACAAGGTTGCCATGAATTTCATAAATCCGTCCCCCATGATGCCCGCAACGACGTTGAAGAACTCACTGCCCACCTTCGCATCAGGATTTTCCTTCGCCTTCTTGTCGCTGTATACGCCAAAACCCATCGAATGAAGCCAGTTGAAGAAGATATTCACACCAACCGTCGTCGGGCGAGTGCCGTCCAGACGATGACAGACGTCACGCATTTTTTTGAAAAATTCAATCCCGCGCTTTTGTCCCGTTTCCGCTACTTCATTCCCGAAGGAATACATCACAACGCAGGGATGGTTATAGTCTTTGTCGATCATGTCGGCGATATCCTGTTCGTACCAATCTGCCACGTAATCTGCATAATCGTACATCGTCTTATGGATATACCACATATCTACGTACTCGTCCATCATGAGCATACCCAATTCGTCGCAGGCGTCCAACATATCCTTCGAGCAAGGGTTGTGCGCCGAACGAATGGCGTTGTAGCCATTTTCTTTTAAGATGGCAACCTTTCTGAACGCCGCTTCACGATATTCTCTCGCACCCAAAATCCCATTGTCGTGGTGCATACAAGCGCCGCGCAAAATGACGCGTTTGCCGTTGAGACAGAACCCCTTTTCAGGCGTGCAAGAAACGAGACGAATACCGAATTTTTCCGTGCGCGTATCTTCATAGAATTTTGCGTTCAACGCATACATGGTAGGGGTTTCTGGTGTCCAAAGCTTTGCATTTTCCACTGAAATAACGAAGGTTGCAGTGTTGTTTTCCGTCTGCTCCGTATACGTTTTTCCTTCCAAAGTGAGGAAGACTTCCCCTTCGCAAGAGGTCTGCACCTTAATTTCCACCACTGCGGGGTCAATTTGCAATGTTTTGATCTTTATGCCATTCTGCAAGATGTGTTTTTCGTCGGCAATCCAAAGAGAAACGGGACGATAGATCCCCGTACCGGAATACCAACGGCTGTTGGGCTGATCGGAATTTTTTGCAACAACGCGCATCTCATTTTCTTCGTCAATGCGTACATGGGTGGTCGCATCCACATAAAAATTGGTGTAACCATACGGACGATAGGCAACCTTTTCTCCGTTTAAATACACTTCCGCGTTGCGGTATACCCCTTCAAATTCAAAGACGAGTTTTTTGCCTTTGTATTCCTTGGGAATGGTGAACGTCTTTTTATATTCATAGTCATAGCAATCATACCAACCGGCATTTACACCGCTGGGCATACCTGCCTTACGTTCTTCATACTGCATTGCGTCATGGGGAAGGTCGGTTTCTTTCCATTCTCCTTCGCCAAGCTTACGCCAACTCCAATTGTTGTTAAAGTTCACTTGCAACATTGCATAGTCCTCCAATTTTTATTATTTATACCATTATAAAAAACTTTTTCTTTTTTTCAATAAGTTCTGCTTAAATTCTATTTTTTTAATCATAAACTCATATCCAGCGCCCACTTCGTGACGATTTTTTTTAATTTGCGAGCCTATTGTCCACTTGGCAAAATATCACCATTTTATATATTATAGCATATTTTCTTAAAAAAGCAACATTTTTGGCATAATTTGCAGCATTTTTGACATTTATTGTAGTAAAAATTTTTTTGCAAAATTATAAAACATGAAAAGCGAAATATAATACTTTTTTGTCTACATATCCCTTATTTCACAATATTTCACACCAGCCCCCATACAGGTATGCGTTGAGATAAATGAATTCGCTAATTTATCCCTTTTCCCTTGACAAAATTATCTTTCCGTGTTACAATAGAAAAAAAAATAGTTTCAGGAGCTTATCATGCGTACTTTATTTGGGCAATTCAATTCGCAAGACATCTATTGCTACACGCTGCGACAGAGAAATTTGGAAGTGTCTATTTTGACCTACGGGGGGATCGTTCAAAGCATCCGTTATCCCGATAAACAGGGCAATCCACTCTCTATCGCTTTGACGAGGGAGAGCGCGGAAGCCTATCAAGATGGTGATGGGTATTACGGCGCTATCATTGGTCGTTTGGGAAATCGTCTTGAAAACGGGCAATTTACCTTAAACGGCAAGACGTATCACTTAACACAAAACGAAGGAAACAACACGTTACACGGCGGGAAAAGCGGTTTTCACGACAAGCTTTGGGAAGTTCTTTTCGAAAGCGAAACGCAGCTGCGCTTGCGCTATGTCAGCCCCGACGGAGAGGAGGGATTCCCCGGCACTTTGCAGACGATTGTTACCTATACGCTGGAAAATGAGGGGTTGCGCATTGATTACGAAGCGCAATGCGACCAAGACACCATCGTCAATTTAACCAACCACACCTATTTCAACCTCCACGGCATTGAAAAGACGACGGAAGGGTTGCTTTTGTCCATTGACGCTGACCAGATTACGCCCGTGGATGAGAAACTCATCCCCCACAACACGTTCCTCTCGGTGGAGAATACCCTTTACGATTTCCGTGCTCCCCGTCCTTTCTGCACGGATCTTTCCCAGGATCCCGTCCTCAATAAGCGTGGGTGCTACGACGAAAACTTCGTTTTGAACGGGGAAGGTCTTCGCAAAATTGCCACCCTCTCCTCAACGGAAAGTGGCATTTCTATGGATGTTTGGACAGATCAACCCGGCATGCAAATCTACACCGGCAATCCAAACGGAATCGCTTTGGAGACGCAAAACTTCCCCAATGCAATCCATTGTGATCGCTATCCCTCCCCCATTTTGAAAAAGGGAGATAGCTATAAAACGACAACCATCTATCAGTTGAAAAAAGTGTGAGCGCATACGCAATTTTTTAAAAAAATTGTTTTTCCGGCTGTTAGGAAAATTTTTCCATAAAAAAGCTTGCAATTTGTAAATTTTTTAGTGAAAATTTTTCCCAAAACTATTGCAATTTTTAAAAATACATGGTATAATAGTGTTATGACAATTATGGGATACTTTAAGTGAAGTATACTTCTTGCGGAAGTGTACTACTTTTGTGTTCTAATACACTCCATTTTGAGGTGAAAAAAATGAGTAGAAAAGAAAAAACAAAAGCGAATGAAAAGGCAGTATACCCCACTGCCACCAAAAAGAGCTCTAATGTGTTTACCAAACGCTCTTTGGTGAATACCGTTGCGATGGCAGTTGCCAGCGTAGTTGCTCTGGCAGGGCTTTTCGTCTTTACTGTGTTGCCTCTCATCATGATTGGCTTGGGCGAATACAAGACCGCCGTGGACTTGGGTATGAAAAAGATTGCTATTTCGCAAGGTATCACGGAAATTAAAGACGAAGCCTTCTTGAATTGCGAAGACGTCGTTTCCATTCGTATTCCCGCATCGGTTTCCTCCATCGGAAAAGACGCATTCAAGGGTTGCACCAATTTGAAATCGGTTACCTTCGTCACCACGACGAAAGCTCCTTCTCAATTGTGTTGCATTTCCGAAGGCGCGTTTGAAGGATGTACTTCGTTGGAAGAAATTAAATTGCCCTCTCAAGTGAAAGGGATCAGCGCCAATGCTTTTGCAGGATGCACCAGTTTGAAGACGGTTTCCCTCTCCAACGAATTGGAGATCATTGCAGACAGAGCGTTCTATAACTGCTCCAGCTTGACCTCTATCAAGATTCCTGCAGCTACTACGTCCATTGGTACGTCAACCTTTGAAGGTTGCACCTCACTTGCAAGCGTTACATACGATTTCAACAGCCTATTGGCGTCTATCGGCGATAGAGTATTCTATGGTTGCGCTCAATTGAATTCGATGGATTTACCCTCGGATGTAGAAACCATTCCTCAACAGGCATTCTATGGTTGTTCCTCTATGGAATCCTTTGAAATGTCCTACGTTACTGCAATTGAGGATCAGGCTTTCTATCAGTGCAAAAACTTGGAATCCTTCTCCATTCCCAAAACCGTTAAAACGATTGGCGAAGAGGCTTTCTATAATTGCTCCAGCTTGCAAAAATTGACTATCCCCACGAAAGTGACGGAAATTCAACCCAAAACTTTCTACGGCTGTTTTGGTTTGGAAACAGTTTCCTTGCACGATAACATCGAATCCATCGGTAAAGCAGCTTTCCAAGGTTGTTCTTCCTTGAAGGAAATTACCTTCCCCTACAGCATGAACGTCATTGAAGAAAACGCTTTCTATGGTTGCTCCTCTTTGACGGATTTGTATTTCCATGCAAACATCACCACGATTGAAGACGGTGCGTTTGCATTGTGTTCCAACGTTTCCACTCTCAATATTCCCCAAACGATTACTTCTATCGGTGAAGGCGCATTTGAAGGATTCAACAGTTTGACCGCAATCACCCTTCCCTTCCTTGGATCTGATGCAGTGGCTGCGAACGATTCTACCTTCGCTTATATCTTCGGCGGAAGCGTTCCCTCCAGCTTGAAAACTGTAAAATTGACGGGTGGCGAAATCATCGCTGCAAACGCATTTAAGAATTGCAGCTACTTGACGTCGATCACCCTTCCTAAGACGATTACTTCGATTGGGGAAAATGCTTTCTATAACTGTGGCGGTTTACAGGAAATCACTATCGATGCGGAAAACGCAAGATATAAGACCGTAGACAACTGCTTGATCGACAGAACCACGCAAACCTTGTTGGTTGGTACAAATAAGAGCATCATTCCCGCAGACGGCAGCGTTGTAACCATCGCTCCCTACGCATTCATGGGTTGCAAATCCATCACGAACGTTGTTGTTCCCAACACCGTTACCATTATCGGCGAAGGCGCTTTCTATGGCTGTTCCGGTTTGACATCTATCGAACTTCCCTTCGTTGGCGAAACGTTGGCAGAAACGCAAAATAAGGACTTCGGCTTCATCTTCGCGGATAACGTACCCAAATCTTTGAAAAAAGTTGTCATTCATAAGGGCTTGTTCCTCGTGGATTCCGCATTTGCAAACTGCGCAAACATCCAGTCGATCACTCTTCCCGAAACGTTGACGGCAATCGGCGCGAATACTTTTGCAAATTGCAGCAGCTTGCTTTCCATCGTCGTTCCTTCCAAAGTAACCTCGATTGGCAAATCTGCATTTGCAGGTTGTGGAAGTTTACAATCCATCACCCTTCCCTTCCTCGGCGCAGAATTGAACGGCACGGAAAACACCCACTTCGGGTATATCTTCGGCGCAGCAAATTATGCTGACAACGCAAAATGCGTACCCTCCGCGTTGAAAGCGGTAACCCTCACGGGTGGCGCGGAAATCACGGCATACGCCTTCTACGGTTGCGCGAATATCCAATCGATCACCCTTCCCGAAACGTTGACAACGATTGATGACGGCGCGTTTGAAAACTGCAGAAGCTTGACTGAATTGGTTATCCCTCAAAACGTAATCAACGTTGGTTCTTGCATTCTCCACCACTGTGAAAACGTGACGGTATATTGCGAAGTTCCCACGCAACCCGAAGGTTGGGAAGCAGATTGGAGCTATTGTTATAACCACTCCAACGGCACCAACTATTGCACCGTTGTTTGGAATTATAAGAAATAATCAAATAAAATAAACTTATGTAAAAAAGACGAAGCGTAAAAACTTCGTTCTTTTTTTATCCCGGAAAATTTCATAAACATATTGCAATTTAAAAAAGAAAGTGGTATAATAAAGTTGCGATACATCGAATTTTGTACGTTCGTTTATATAATAGTAAGCGACACCTTTTACAATTATTATTATAGGAGGACTTTTACATGAAAAAGTCACGGGAACTTTTGGCAATTTTATTGCTAGCAAGCGCCACTTTGGCGTGCGTAGCCGCTTGTGGGCCTTCGCCAACCGACTCCTCGTCCAATAGCACAAATAGCAACTCCACCACTGCCCCCCCAAATGCTGACTCTTCGTCTAACAGCACAGATGGTGATTCCACGTTGACTCCCCCTTCGGGCGAGCACGTACATTCTTATACGGAAACGGTAACGGCACCCACTTGCACGGAGGGCGGATTTACCACCTATACCTGCGAATGCGGAGATAACTATACCGATACTCCCGTACAGAAACTTGGCCATACGGAAAGCGATTGGATTGTGGATAAAGAAGCTACATATGAAAATGCAGGATCTAAATATAAGGAATGCACCGTTTGTCATGAAGTTTTACAGACGGAAGAGATTCCTGTTTTAGAAAAAACTGCCAGCGAAGGGTTAGAATATACCCTTTCTGATGATGGAATCTATTATATCGTCAGTGGAATTGGCACCTGTACGGATACGGCTCTTGTCATTCCTTCTACATACGAAGGGAAACCTATAACTTCGATTGGTGATGATGCGTTCGATGCTTGCGAAAGATTGACGAGCGTGGTGATTCCCGACAGCGTGACAAGTATTGGTTGCAATGCATTTGAAGATTGTGCTAACTTGACAAGCGTGATGATTGGCGACGGCGTAACTTCGATTGGTAATCAGGCGTTCCGTGATTGCGGCAATTTGACGAGCATTACAGTACACGAAGGAAATGCAAACTATCAATCCATAGACGGAAATTTATATACAAAGAATGGGAAAATATTTATTCAATATGCAATCGGGAAAACGGCAACGGAATTTACCATTCCCGACAGCGTAACGACTATTGATGAGTATGCGTTCCGTTCTTGCGATAGCTTGACGAGCATTACAGTACACGAAGGAAATGCAAACTATCAATCCATAGACGGAAATTTATATACAAAAGATGGGGAAACATTGATTCAATATGCCATTGGAAAAATAGCAACGAAATTTACTATTCCTGACGGCGTAACTTCGATTGGTAGAGGGGCGTTCGAAAATTGCGACAATTTGACAAGCATAGTGATTGGTAACAGCGTAACTTCGATTGGTCTTTCTGCGTTCGAAAATTGTGCTAACTTGACAAGTGTAGTGATTGGTGACAGCGTAACTTCAATTGATGATCTTGCGTTCGATTATTGCAAGAGCCTGACGAGCGTATATTACAAAGGTCTGGAGAAAGATTGGAAGAAAATTTCAATCGGCTACTTTTATAATGATAATTTAATCAATGCAACCCGTTATTATTACAGCGAAAACCAACCCACTGAAGAAGGCAATTATTGGCATTACGTTAATGGTAGAATTGCAATTTGGGGTGACGTGCTTAAAGCAAGCGAGGGGTTGAAATACACCCTTTCCTATGATGGAACCTATTATATCGTCAGCGGAATTGGCACTTGTGAAGATACGGATATTGTCATTGCAAACACCTACAAAGGTTTGCCTGTAAAGACGATTGGTGAGGATGCGTTTTCTAATTGCACCAGCTTGACAAGTGTGGTGATTGGCGACAGTGTAACTTTGATTGATGATTCTGCGTTCCGTAATTGTGACAGTTTGACAAGTGTGATGATTGGCGACAGCGTAACTTCAATTGGTTCTTGGGCATTCGCTTATTGCGACAGCTTGACGAGCATGGTGATCCCCGACAGCGTAACTTCGATTGATGATTCTGCATTCCGTTTTTGTAACAGCTTGACGAGCATGGTGATCCCCGACAGCGTAACTTCGATTGATG
>JAFTMD010000039.1 GCA_017452585.1 Clostridia bacterium | reverse complement strand
TTTATGGATATAAATGTTATAATCAGTTAAACAACGGCTCAAAAACTTTACGAGATGAAGCAGGTGTTAATTCCGATGGATATTGTGATTTGAAAGAATTTTGCGATTGGAAGTTGGAGTTAATGGCGCGTATGCTTTTCCAAGGACTTTTTGGAGAGCAAAAGGAAGTGGTTGAAGAATCCTATCGTATTTATAACCAAGCGTATTGTTCGGATATTCAAACAGGACAAGAGCAAAGGGACATATTATATGGAAAACTCAATAAAGCCCAAAAGAAATTGGAGAATTTAACAAATATGAGAATGGAGGGT
Source organism: Clostridia bacterium (assembly GCA_017452585.1). Classification (GTDB taxonomy): domain Bacteria; phylum Bacillota; class Clostridia; order Christensenellales; family Borkfalkiaceae; genus Scatosoma. Next base: position 6,873 of record JAFTMD010000039.1, on the reverse strand, counting down.
GAAATCAGTAAGGAAGAATATCAATCCTATAAAAGTAAAATCAATGCGGAAATCGAAGTCTTGGAGAAAGAACTCATAACACTAAATAACGAGGCTACCGATCGTCAAACGGGGAAAATGTCGTATGAGCAGTTGCGTTCGATATTATCACAAAAACTTGATTTTTCAAAGCCAAAATTAGATAGGGAACTTCTTGAAAATTTGATTGCAAGAATTGTACCTACAAGCCATACGGAGTTTTGTTGGTATATGAATTTCTTGCCAAGAGAAAAAGATTCTTTTGATGAATATATTAAAGTATGGGAATTTGAAATCAACTTTGAGCAAGCAAGAGCGTATAAAAAAATGACAGGCGGAATGTTACGTGGAAACCAATGGAATGATGTGACCGTTTGCGTATATATATAATATAATAAGGAAAACGAAAAAATGGCGAGAAAAAGCCATTTTTTTGTTTGACAAAATTGAATTATTATGCTAAAATAATGAATAAGAAGTGCTTGAAATGTGGATGGGAATTTATCGCCCCTACGGGTACTACACCCACACAGGCTAACATCAAGAACCCCAGAAAATAATAGCTGTTGTGTGAAAAGGCAAACTGCCTTATAACACAATAGACAAATAAAATTGTAAACTTGACCTTGTAGAGGGTTCACTGCGAGGTCTTTTTTACGTATAAACCTTGTAAAATACCGAGAAATACCAATTTTTTGGCTATTTTCTAAAGAGTGGGGAAAATATCTATTTTCTGTACTTTTCAAAATCTCATTGCCCCCAAAATGCAAAATGGGATTGCCCCGAAACATGTTGTGTGAAAAGGCAAACTGCCTTATAACACAATAGGCAAATAAAATTGTAAAATTGACCTTGTAGAGGGTTCTCTGCGAGGTCTTTTTTTATTCAACGCAGACATGGTATGCCTCTTTCAAAGAAAATGACCTGATAGAGAGTTTTTTGATGAACGCATAATGCAGAGAAAAGGAGGGAACTCCCTTCAGGATCGTGGATGTAAAACAAGAAAGCTTTTAATGGTGTGCATTGTTGTAAAATTTACTTGACAGGCTTACCAATCTGTGTTATAATGTTAGAGAATGATAACGAAAGGAAAAAATATATGCAAAAAGATTGGGCTAAAAACAAAGAAAAGGCAGGGACAAGAGATCGGGTAAATGCCTCTAAAAATGCAAAACGAGGCACCCATGTATGCGTTCATGGAAAAAATAAGGCGGAAAATGTCGAACGTGTTAACGGGGCGTCCGTCTATACAGCCATTTTTAAAGTGAATAGAAGTGATGAACTGATGGAGTTTTTGCTCCGCAAATGCGGAACGTCAAGAAACAATGTTAAATCTCTGCTCGTGCGGAAACAGGTTCTTGTCAACGGTAGTGTGGTGACGCAATACAACTTCCCCTTGGCAAAGGATGATGAAGTGAAGCTTTCTCGAAAACCGGTCAAAGACGGCGTAGTGGCCACTCGGCCCACGAATGCAAAAGGGCCGGCTCGTTTTCCGCTTCGCTCCAACATCACCATTTTGTACGAGGACGAAGATTTTCTCGTCATCAACAAACCGCAAGGGCTTCTCTCCGTCGAAAGTGATAAGGAAACGGAGTGCGCGTATCGTTATGCGCTCAGCTATTTGCAGGCGGAGGGGAAGAATGTTCGCCCCTACATTTTGCACCGCATTGACAAGGAAACGAGTGGCGTTTTGGTGTTTGCGAAAAATATCAAGGTGCATTCTATGCTGAAAATGCATTGGAATGAGCAGGTGACCGCGCGCGAATATTTTGCCGTGGTCGACGGAATTTTCGAGGAAAAACAGGGGACGATCACCTCCTATTTGAAGGAAAATAAAAACAACATTGTCTATTCCACGAACGATCCAAGTGGGCAAAAGGCGGTTACGCATTTTGAAGTGATGAAGGAGGGGAAGGCGTATTCCCTGCTCAAAGTGAACATTGATTCTGGTCGTAAAAATCAAATCCGCGTGCATATGCAAAGCATAGGTCATCCCGTGGTGGGGGATGATAAATATGGCAAAACAGCGGAGGGAACACAGGTGAAAAATCCTCTTTCAAGGCTGGGTTTGCACGCTTCCAAATTGGAATTTATCCACCCCGTTTCCAAGGAACTTTTGTCCTTCAACGCACCCCTGCCCCCCTCGTTTCGTGAAATGTTTGGAAAATAAGGAGAGAAAACGCATGAAAAATGTATTCACTTTCAATGAAACAACACAGGAAGAAGTATGTAAAAAATTTCTCCTCCGCGAAGGGGAGAAGACGCTTACGGAACGTGGCGAGGAGATGATGGAGCGTCAGAGGCGGTTGGAAAAGAAGGCAACGATTCCCGAATGGGTATCTTACCTGCAGATGATTGTGGTATCCTGTTCGAGCGTCATCTTAATCAAACTGCTTTTTGATGTATTTGAATTGATACGAGACGGAAAAGATTGGTTGGCTTTTTTGGGCGCAAATAAGGCAGTTTTGCTGTTGTGTATTTGTGGGATCATCTCTTTCATCGGAATTACGTTTTACGCAAAAAACAAGATGAAAACGGTGATGGAGAGCGAAGAATTTCAACTTTTGAAAAAGCAAGACGAAGATTTGTACGCTGAGTGGTTGGAAAGCGTGAAAGTGCCTGCCGATGCGGTGGTTATGGACGTATTCAGCGAGGTGTATAAGCTGAATAAAAAAGGCGAGGAAAAATCCGCGGTACCCTTTTATAAATATCTCAATTTGCCCTATCATGTCTTTCGGGAAGAGGATACACTCTGTTTTGGTAATTATGAAATGGTGTGCGGTATCCCTCTGAACGGTCTTAAGCGGATTGTCAAATGTGATGAAAAGACATCCTTCTCGATATGGAATAAGGAGGAAGGGCACGATGAGGGTAAGTATAAGGCGTATAAAATTTCTGTGAACAAGCTGGGTACATATTATGTAAAACCTTACTATGCCCTCCAATTTACGGCGGAGGGAGAGGAATATCAAATTTTGTTCCCGCCCTACGAGTTGGATTCGATGCGCGCGTTGACGGGTTTGGAGGTAGAAGAAGTATGAGAGAGAATTCGATGCAAAAAATTGCCAGTTTCACTGTCAATCACGACACCCTGCAAAAGGGAATGTATATATCGCGCATAGATGGAGACGTTATTACGTATGATATTCGTATGAAGCTCCCCAACGGTGGGGACTATCTTCAAATGTCTGCTGCGCATACGTTAGAACATCTTTTTGCAACTTACGCCAGAAACAGCGAATATGGTCAGCACGTCCTGTACGTTGGGCCGATGGGCTGTCGCACGGGGTTCTATTTCCTTGTTCGGGATAAAATGACGCATGAACAGGCGATTGCGCTCGTGAAAGCGAGCATGGCGTTTGCCCGTGATTTTGAAGGGGAGATTCCCGGCAATAAAAAGGAAGAGTGCGGCAACTACCTCGATCACGATTTAAAAGGCGCGAAAGAGATTGGCAGAGAGATGTACGAAGTGTTACAACATTGGACAACGGAAAAGTTGCAATATAAAAAATAAGGAGAAAAAACATGGAAGCTATTGAAAATATGTTGACAAGAGTCAGCACGAAAAAATATAAATCCGATCCCGTTCCTAAGGAACTGCTCGATCAAATTTTGCAGGCAGGTACGTACGCGCCGACGGGTAGAAATGGGCAATCGCCCATCATTTTGGCGGTTACCAATCGACAAATCAGAGATGAACTTTCCAAACTCAATGCAAAAATTTTAGGGTGTATGGAGGGGGTGGATCCCTTCTACAACGCGCCCGTCGTGTTGGTGGTTTTGGCGAATAAAGAACGCAATACGTACGTCTACGACGGCTCTCTCGTCATGGGGAATTTACAACTTGCCGCGCATGCATTGGGGCTTGGCGCTTGTTGGATTCATCGCGCGAAAGAAATGTTTGAAATGCCCGAAGGAAAAGCCCTTTTACAGAAGTTGGGTATCGTAGGGGAGTATGAAGGGATAGGAAATTGTGTGATTGGCTATACGGATGGCGAACTCCCTGCGGTGAAGCCGAGAAAGGAAAATTGGATTTATTACGTCGATTGATAGAAGAATCGTTCTCTACGGAGGACGATTTTTTTTGGCTCTGTCCCATCACCTAGTTGATTTTTGACGGAAAAATTCTACGAAATACGGCGCAAAATGCTCAGTTACAGGATACCAGACAAGAATAATGCAAATTCGCCTCAAAGATGTCTTTTCCGCATCTTTTGGCAAATGCGTTCTTGTGGTATGTCCAATACAACTGCGCCCACCTTTGCCAAAATCTATCGAAAAATCTCCTCTTTGAGGTGCAAAGCAATTTTGCGTGGGCAGATTTAGGATAAGATGAGGCAAAACCGCAGGGCAACCTTTGGTTTACCGAGGATTTTAACGAAATATTAGACGGAATATGCCACTCAAAATCGAGTTTGCATTATTCTTGTCTGGTATTGGGGGTATGCGCCTTCACATTTCGCTTGTCTTTCTTGTATTTTTCTCGTCAAACCGCTGAAAAAAATTTCAGCTAAAATCAACCATTCTCTGTGACACAGCCATTTTTTTGATTTTGTACAATTTTTTTTCAAATAGTTATTGACAATTTTTGGAGTTAGTAGTATAATAATAAAAACAAAAAAGGAGATTAAGAATATGGAAAATAAAATCATTTGTAATTGCAAACAGGTGTCGGTGGCAGATATTGAAAAGGTGCTTCATGAACAGGCGCATTTTTCTGACGTAGAAAAAGCGTTTGAAGAAGTGCAGAAGGTTACCCACTGTTCCACAGGGTGTGGTGGTTGCCACGGCAAGGTATTGGACGTTATTTCTGAATTGATGAACTGAGTTTCATGCAGGTAGGAGTGTCCACCGCATCTCTATTTATGCGGAAAAACAACGAAGACGCTTTGCCGATTTTACACGCCCTCGGCGCGGAAACCGCCGAGGTTTTTCTCACGTCCTTTTCCGAATATGATCCTGCGTTCGCAACCCTTTTGAAGGAGAGGAAGGAGGGCTTGCCCATCAATTCCGTGCACGTTTTGAATACGCAGTTTGAACCGCAATTATTCAACGCGCATCCTCGCGTGCGCGCGGATGCCTATCATTTTTTGGAGAATGTTTTGCAGAGTGCAAAAATTTTAAGCGCGCCCTATTACACCTTCCATGGAACTGTTCGCGCCAAGCGTTCAGCGAGAGATGGTAAGGGGGATAATTTCCCTAAAATGATAGAGGGATTTCGTGGTATTTTGGACGCTTGTCAAAGACATGGGGTGGGGCTTTGCTTGGAAAATGTGGAATGGTCCACCTACAATCGTCCCGGTGTTTTCCGTCAATTATCGCAAGAATTGCCCTCGCTTTTGGGAGTGTTGGATATCAAACAGGCCCGTCTTTCCGAGTATCCTTACGAGATGTATTTGGAGGAAATAGGGGAGAGAATTGCCTACGCGCATCTCTCCGATTTAAATGAGTTTGGAAAGCTCTGTTTGCCGGGGAAAGGGAGCTTTGATTTTGATACGTTGCTCAAACGTTTGCGTGATGTGGGTTTTGACGGCGCGTTGTTGATTGAAGTCTATCAAAATGACTATCAGGATATAGCAGAATTGAAAGAATCTCTTCAATTTTTGCAGGAAAAGGTTGAGAAATACAATTGTCAATAAAAAAGTAAGAATTTTTTTTATTTTTTTTGCAAAAACTATTGACAAAAGGATACTTATAGGCTATAATATAAATAAGATTAAATCTCAATAAGGAGTAAATAACAATGTTAAAAGTATATCAATGTGAACAATGTAAAAAGGTGATTTTGACAAAAGAAGCGCTTTCCTTGGATGGCTGGAAAGAAGTGGTTGCAGGGAGCGTTGACGCAGCGCAGGAAAAACACGTGCCTGTCGTAACCAAGAAATGCAAGACGGTCAACGTAAATGTTGGTAGCGTGACTCATCCCATGACGGAAGAACATCTCATTGAATGGGTGGCTTTGGAAACTGAAAAAGGGTATCAGGTGCAATATTTGAAGGCAAACGAAGCGCCTGAGGTTATGTTCAAGCTTGCGGACGGGGATAAAGCGGTGGCAGTGTATGCCTATTGCAATCTCCACGGCTTGTGGATGAGCGAGTAATTTTATACGAAGAAGTTGCATAGAATATATACGATGGAGAAAGCGACAATGATTGAAAAAGAAGCGATGTTTCAATTAACGTATGGGTTGTATATGCTCACGACGACGGATGGGGAAAAGCAGAACGGTTGCATTGTCAATACAGTGCAAATGCTTACAGACAATCCGAAACGTATCGTCGTGTTTGTCAACAAGGCAAATTACTCAGAAGAGCTCCTTCGCAAGACGGGGATTTTTAATGTTTCCGTATTGACGGAAAGCACGCCCTTTGCTATTTTTAAGCAGTTTGGATTTTCGTCTGGGCGTGATACGGACAAATTCGAGGGGGGTAAGTATGCGTTGAGCGAAAACGGGCTGTATTATTTGCCTGAATATACCAACGCGGTTTTGAGCGCGAAAGTGGTGGATGCATACGATTACGGTACGCATACGCTCTTTGTTGCAGACGTAACGGAAGCCAAGAAATTGTCCTCCGAACCCTCTGTAACCTACACCTATTATCAAAACAACATCAAGCCGAAGCCCGAAGCGCCCAAACCCGAAGCAGGGGAAAAGTGGGTGTGTAAAATTTGCGGATACACGCATGAAGGGCCACTTCCCGAGGATTTTATTTGTCCTTGGTGCAAGCATCCTGCGGAAGATTTTGAACGTGTTTCCTAATCGTATAAAAACGTATTTTAATCGTATAAAAATAGACAAGAAAGGACATTCTTTGCAGGTCTAAATAAGAAAAACTTTGAAAACCTTAAAAAAAT
>JAFTMD010000038.1 GCA_017452585.1 Clostridia bacterium | reverse complement strand
TTACTTCTAATCGCTGCTTGCTTTATTTTGGTATATTTTTCCGTTTATAAAATATTCATAGCGCAGACGAAAGGAGCGTTGTTGATAAGACCGAATACGGCGCAGACGATTGCGTTTGTTGTAACCGTATTATTCGTTTCTATCTTTCTAAGCAGTTATTTACCGTCGCATATGACGGATAGCACTTCCAAGATTGTAGCAAAAGGCGTGGTAAGTTTATGTGATATACTAATCATTTGCTTACAGATATTCACCTTGATGTACAGTCGTTCCACCTATGATATACAAATGGTCAGTTCGATGTGGGCGAAGGACAGAGAGGCGTATCTGCTTAAGAAAGAAAAAATGGATTCGCTCAATTTAAAAATCCATGACGTAAAGCATTTGATCAGGAACTTGGATTATTCGGAAATATCGGATGAAATAAACGAAATCGACGATTCTATCGACCAATACGATGCCGTGGTATATACGGGCAACAAAGCCTTGGACGTTGCCGTAAATGAAAAGCTCGATTATTGCAGAAGACACGATATCGAATTTACGGTGATTGCAAACGGTGAAGAATTGTATTTTATGAAAGATACCGATATTTATTCATTGTTTGGGAATATTTTGGAGAATGCGATTGAAAGCGTAAGCAAAATAGAAGAGAAAGAAAAGCGAGTAATTTCTTTAAATATCTCCTCTTTGAATAAAGAAATCTATATAAAACAAAGCAACTTTTATTTAGGCGAAGTTGAGCTGGAGAATGGTATCCCGCAGACGACCAAAGCACACAAAGAAGACCATGGATTTGGAGTAAAAAGCATATGCTTACTCGTTGAGAAATACGGCGGGAACTGCGCTTTCAGCTTTGAAAACGGAATATTTTCACTCGAAATCAACCTCCCGAAGGAAATCTAAAAAATCAGATTTCCTTCGGGAATTTTTTTTGCGGTTTTAAGTTTTTTAGGACTCGTTCAGGACAAAGAAAGGTTGATTTAAGACAAACCCATTGAATATTTTTTCCAATTGATTTATTATTTTAGGCACGAGTGACAATACACTTGAAAATATTTTTTGGAGGACAGAAGAGAATGATGAAACATTCGAAAAAGAACAGAGTTGCGCTTCTTGCAATGGCAGCTGTTATGGCAGCCGGTAGCATCGGCATGACTCAGTACACCGCGTCGGCTGCAGAGGCTTACGGCACGCCCATTTATCATACCGATTTTTCGACGTATGAAGAAGAGCAGGCGTATGCGAACGCGCTCAACGAAGACATTGCCGCAGAAGGTAGCGTTCTGTTGAAGAACGAAAACAACGCGCTTCCTTTGGCAGCTGAAGCGACCAACGTCACCGTATTCGGTGTAGGTAGCGTAGGCTGGTTGTTCGGTGGTAAAGGCTCGGGCGCAGGTAGCGCAGAGATCGAGCTTACCATCAACGACGGTTTGAAAGACGCAGGGTACAACGTTAACCCTAAAGTGGAAGCTTACTATCAGAGAAGATACGACAACGGCGAAGCAAACGTAACGATGCCTACGGCAACGAGTACGGCACAGAACCCTACGGTTCCCGTTGAATTGGATCTTACCGGTATCGAAACGGTGGAAGGCTCCTATAAGTGGTATAACGACGCCGCAATCATCGTATTGATGAGAGATATGGGCGGTTACACCGACGGCGCTTATTATAACGTACCCGATCATACCGATCCCACCGATCACGAACTGATGCTTTCCGACAGCGAAAAGGAAATCCTTGCGCACGTAAAAGCGGCAGGCTTCGAAAAAATCATTTACGTGATTAACGCAGTGAACCAGCTTGAATTGGGTGATCTGGAAAGAGATCCCGACGTTGACGCGATCCTTTGGTCCGGTTACACCGGCTCCACCGGCGCTCGCGCAGTTGGTAGAATTTTGAAGGGTGAAGTGAACCCCTCCGGTAAGACCGTGGATATTTATCCCGAAGATCTTACGAGAACCCCCGCATACGTAAACTCCAGCGACGGTAGTCACACCGGTGACCACTCTGTGAAGAACGTAATGCTCGACAAAGACGGCAATCAGCTTACCATGAAAGTATTCAGCCAGGGCTTGTCCATGATCGAATACGAAGAAGGTATTTACGTTGGTTATAAGTGGTATGAAACCGCAGCCGTTGAACAGCCCGCGCTTTGGGATTATGACGGCGACGGCATGAAAGACGCGTGGGACTATGACAAAGAAGTCGTTTATCCCTTCGGTTATGGCCTTTCTTACACGAGATTTGAACTGACGCTCCTTGAAACGACTGTAGATCAGGCGATCGGCGGCAAGACCACCGTTAAGGTAGAAGTTAAAAACACCGGCGACGTTGCTGGTAAAGACATCGTACAGGTTTATTGGAGCCCCTTGGATTGGGAAGTTGGCGATATTGAAAAAGCGCAGGTTAACCTCGTTGCTTTCGATAAAACCGACGTGCTTCAGCCCGGCGAAACCGAAATCGTAGAAATCACCTTCGATACGCAGGATATGGCTTCTTACGATGCAACGCAGGTACACGGCGAATACAAGGGCGCTTACGTTCTCGAAGAAGGTAACTATGCAGTTGCAATCCAGAGCAACTCTCACGACGTAATCGATTCCTATGAATTCGAAGTAGCAGCAGATATCGTTTATACGACGGATGCAGACACCGGCGCTACGATCAAAAACGCATTCTCCAACAACGACAAGTACAACACCTCCCGTCAGGCAGCTTGGATGGCAGACGGTGAAAGCACGTTGAAGACCATGACAAGAGGGGATTTCGTCGGTACGTATCCCACCGCTCTTGAAACGGGTGACAGCGCGTTGAAGTTCTCTGACGCTTTCGTAAAAGAAGCGCAGTGGGACGTTACCCAGCAGACGTACTATGCATACCAGGATAAGACGACGGATCCTTGGTACGTAGAGGAAGTTCCTTCCACCTGGAAACAGGCTACGGCAGAAGAAGTGGCTGCTCGTGAAAACGGCAAAACCGCGCTCCAGCTTGGCGATATGGCAGGCGTAGCGTTTGACGATGCGAAATGGGATACCTTCCTTAACCAACTTACGTGGGAAGAACTCATTCTCTTCATCAATCCCGGTTCCTTCGGCGGCGGCGACAGCTCCGCAAGCGACGCGATCGGCAGACCCGCAGTTTCCGACGCAGACGGTCCTATCCAGTTCTCTTCCGGTACTTTCTGGGTATCCGCAGTGAACCAGGCAGCAACCTGGAACGTAGACCTTGTTGAAGAACACGGCGAACTTATCGGCAACGAATCCTTGTTCCTTGGCGTAAACGGTTGGTACGGTCCCGCAATGAACATTCATCGTTCCTACTTCGACGGTCGTGCATTCGAATACTATTCCGAAGACGGCGTCCTTGCAGGTGAAATGGCAGCGGCTGCTATCATCGGCGCACAGAGCAAAGGCTGTAACGTATTCCTTAAGCACTTTGCACTTAACGAACAATCCACCTCCCGTATGGGCCTCGTTGTTTGGGCAAATGAACAGTCCATCCGCGAAATCTATCTTAAAGCATTTGAAGCTCCCATCAAAGCAGGCGCAAGCTCTATCATGACTTCCTTCTGCTGCGTAGGTGCTGTTGCAGCTCCTGCAAACTATGCGCTTAACGTAAGCCTTGCTCGCGACGAATGGGGCTTCATGGGCGTAGCTGTTACCGATATGTACATGGCATACTCCGTATTGCTTCCCGGTAACGCACTTGTTCGTGCATACAACTATCCTTTGGGTTCCTACTCCGGTACGAACGTGATCGAAGGTAAATACGACGCAACGAAGAATTGCGTATTGGTAGCTGCAAACGCTGAAGAAGTAGCTGCAGGTACGACTTCCGTAGAAAGCGCTACGCAGTGGGCATCTGTAAGAAATACCGCAAAGGCATTCCTTTACATCTGCGCAAACAGCAACCAGAGCGGCAACAATTATCAGCTTTCCAAGCTTGCAACCAGCAAGATGATCAGATCGATCAAGGGCACGGAAGTTGAGGCAGACGTATCTATCGATACCTCCAAGACCGGTGCTTACCACGTTGTTTACAGCTCTTCCGATTGCGCAAGCCTTGGCTTGACGCTTTCCGAAGACGGCACCGTTTCCGGTACGCCTATCAGATCCGGTTCCTTCACCGTAACGGTAACGGCTGATCAGTGGGTAACGGCTGACTACAGCGTCATGGTAATGCTCCAAGAACCCATTTCGACGACCAGTGAATTGACTGGCGAAGTAGGCAAAGAATTCAGCGCAACCTTTACGGCTCTTGAAAGCGTCGTTGCAGGCTTGGATGAAGGCTCCGCTTCCTACGAAGTAACGGGCGCTCCCGCAGGCTTGACCATCGACAATAACGGTGTTCTTTCCGGTACGCCTACCAAAGCAGGTACGTTCCAGATCACCGTAACGCTTAAGGGTACTGAAACCTCCGGCGCGACCAGAGGCGGCGGTAGCGGCGATAAGGGTGGCAGCACGGAAACCACCGTTCCTGTAAGCTACTCCTCGAGCTTTACTTTGACCATCACCGGCGAAGAAGCTCCCGCTCCCGTATACGTAACGGTTGAAGACGTGCAGGCCTTGATTGCAGGCATCGATACGTTGACCGAAGAAGAAGTAAAAGCATTGATCGCAGCAATCGATACGATGACGGAAGAAGAAGTAAAAGCATTGATCGTAGCAGCGAACGATGGTTTGACTGAAGCAGAAGTGAATGCATTGATCGAAGCAGCTATGGGTCAGAATCCTTTGAACAATGTTCTTGAATCGATTGGTTGTTCGTCCGTAATCGGTATTTCTGCAGCAGCAAGCATTCTTGCACTTTGCGGTGTAGCGTTCGTAGTAAGCAAAAAACGCGAAGACTAATTACAATCTGATTATCTGATATACATATTTGGGATGTCAAAATATTTTGAATACTGTAAAAGATAAGTGACCAAACAGGTTCAATAGAAGCCCAAAAGGTTTCTATTGAACTTTGGTCGTTATAAACAGAAAGTAAAAAAAGCAAATCATTAAACTATATAAGGAAAATCATTTATGAAAAGCAAATTATTAAAAAAAGCAATTGCAATGATTGCGGCTTTGAGTATGCTGTCCGTTGTAACGCTCGCAAGCGGTTGTGAAATTCTTCAAGATTTTATGGGTGGCAATGAAAGTAGCAATACATCAGCGAGTGAAAGTTCCTCGTCTGTAAAGGATAACGAAGGCGATAATTCCTCTCCAAACGAAAACTCTTCATCCGTAAAGGATGACGAAGGCGGCAACGAAGGTGGTAACACAGGCGGCAACGAAGGTGGTAACACAGGCGGCAATGAAGGCGGTAACACAGGCGGCAATGAAGGCGGCACAATTGATCCCAATCAGCAAGCCGGCGTTGGCGAATTTAACGAAGAAACAGAGTATAATTATTTGATCAAAGGTGGGGACGGCTATTACGTACTCGAAGCGGAATATACGGACGTAACGGCGATTGAAGGCTCCACCTATTCTGGACAGGCAGTGGGACAAAACGTTATCGTAAAAGATTCTAATAACAGCGCAAGCAACGGTTTCTACGTAAACTACCTTTATGAACAATACAATACGTTGTTCTTCGATATTTATTCGGATAAAGACGTGACGGGCGTGGAACTCGTTATGAGAATCGCAGGCTACTACGATACGGGAATTACGATCAATTATAACGACTATAAAGTCGTAGTATCTTCCCAAGTTAACGGCGAGTGGACCAGCAAAGGCGTCTATTATGAAGATATCAATTTAGGGGATAACTATTTGAAGCAAAACGGCATTTTCTACAGCGGTGGTTTTGCGGATCATACCATCTCTACAACGGTGAGCTTAAAGGCGGGTTACAACCGTATTTCCCTGATTACGAACAATGATAAGCCTTTATCTTCCAAGGGGGATATGTCCTGTACGGCGCCCGTGGTTGATTGCATCAAATTAAAGACGGACGCGGTACTTCAGATGGATATTTGGGATCAGTACGACACTCTTAAATAAGGCTCACATGGTTTACCTACGTGTTAATCAATTGATGCGTAGGTAAACTACCATAACAGGAGAACATTTATGAAATATTCCAAAAAAGCAAAGAAAAGTTCTGCGCGCATCATCGTTTGGGCGATCACGTCCATCTTTCTGGTGGCGGTCATGCTCGCGGCAAACGTTTTAACGGATATGTACAGCGGCGTAATCGACGTGGCGCTTGGCGGCGTCAGAGCGATTGCGGTAGAGGATGAAGACGGCGAAGCTTCTAAAATTTATCAAACCGCATATGGCTCTGAATCGGAAGCGACGGAAGCCGCTTTTGCGGTTACGCAGGAAATAGCAGAAGAGGGTACTATCTTATTAAAAAATGAAAACAAAACTTTACCCTTGGCAAAAGGCGGAGCGCTTTCTGTATTCGGCAAAAACTCCGTTGACCTCGTTTACGGCGGTCTCGGTTCGGGTAGAGGTGACCAGACCTTCGAAAGAAAGACGATTTTTGAAAGTTTGACTTCCGCAGGGTTTACATATAACGAAACGTTAAAAGCATTCTATGAGGACGAAGCGAAATCGGGTGAGCCCCGTCAAAAGGATATTGGCGCAAATCTCGATCCCGGTTCGAGCGGTAGTTATTACATTACCGAAACGCCGTACGCTTCGTACACTTCCGACGTGATTGCAAGCTACGATCAATACGACGACGCGGCGATCGTGGTATTTTCCCGTACGGGTAGCGAAAACTTCGATTTGAATAAGACGGCAAGCGCAGACGGCTCCAAGCATTATTTATCGCTGAATAATAACGAAAAGCAGTTGCTTGAAGAAGTTTCTGCCAAGTTTGAAAAAGTGATTGTGGTGTTGAATACCCTCAATATCATGGAAGTGGATTTCTTGGAAACGTACGATATCGACGCGTGTCTTTGGATTGGCGGTCCCGGTACGACGGGTATTATGGCTTTGGGCAAGATCTTAAATGGCGAAGTGACGCCCTCGGGTGCAACGACGGATACGTGGGCGGTTGATTTCACCAAGGATCCCACTTACAACAATATGTCCGATACGACGGTATATCAATATTACCGCAGTAAAAAGTATCAAGCGAATTACTATTATGCGAACTACGTAGAAGATATTTACGTGGGGTATCGTTACTACGAAACTCGTGGCTACGAAGAAGTAAAAGCGAACGCAAATTCGACGTGGTATGAAGACAACGTGCAATATCCATTCGGTTACGGACTTTCTTATACGACGTTCGATTGGGAGATTGAGGCTTCTTCGCTTGAAAACGTCAGCATTGAAAAGGACGGAAGCTATACGATCGACGTGACGGTAACGAACACGGGTGATTATAAGGGCAAGGACATCGTTCAGCTCTACGCGGAGCTTCCCTATAACGAAGGAGGTTTGGAAAAGGCGCACAAAGTGCTTTGCGGTTTTGCAAAAACGCCTATGTTGTATCCTGAAGATGAAGCGAACGGTACGGATAAACCCAATTCTTGCAAGGTAACGCTTACGTTTAACCCTTACGATATCGCATCTTACGATTATTTGGGTAAGAGCGGAAGGACGGGCTACGTAATCGAAGCGGGGAGCGATTACGCGCTTCACGTTGCGAATAATGCGCACGATAGCGTAGAGGAAATTCCTTTTGAGGTTTCCGAGCTTATTTCTTATGATACCGACCCTACGACCGGTTACGAAGTGAAAAATCTTTACACCGGGAATGAGAACGCGCTTTTGGATTCCGATTTGGTAATCAAGGATTTGCTTTTAAGTAGAAGCAATATCAGCGCTGACGTTGTTGACGTAAATACGGAAGATTTGATCAAGATTGACGAAGCGTGGCATAACGCGATCAGCGATAAGTCCGGCAATAACCCCAACGCGGACGCTTATACAATGCCTTTAGTAGGGCAGACGAGCGAATATACGATCGAAAATCTTCTTCAGTATGATGAAGAAACGGGAACGACTTACGCGCCTTACGATAAAGACGATTATCTCGGCAGTGAATTGACGGACGCGATTTGGGAAAGTATTTTAAATTCGCTTACCGTAGAAGAAATGGCAAGCTTATTCAACAACGGCGCGTTTGGCTCTGTGCAGCTTGAAGGCATTGGCAAACCCTTGACGCTGGAATCGGACGGCCCGATCGGTTGGTGTAATTTTATCTCTGTCACGGATAATACGTGGACGAACAATAACGCATATACTTCGCAGGTAGTGATGTCCGCAACGTGGAACGTTGAGCTTGTCTATAAGATGGGCGAATGCGTTGGCGAAGAAGGACTTTGGGGAGATGCAACCAATCCGAACAGTCCCACGTACTCGGGCTGGTATGCTCCCGGTGTAAATCTCCACAGAAGTCCTTTCGGTGGAAGAAACTTTGAGTATTTCTCGGAAGATAGCTACTTAACGGGTATGATCGCGGCGGCGGAAATTCAGGGTTGTCAATCCAAGGGTGTTTATTGTTACGTGAAGCATTTTGCTTTGAACGAGCAGGAATATCAACGCGGTGGCAACTGTTCTTGGGTGAGCGAGCAGGCAATGCGCGAAATTTATCTCAAGCCTTTTGAGATCTGCGTAAAAGTGGGTAAAACCAGAGCGATGATGTCTTCCTTCAACCGTATCGGTACCCGTTGGACGGGTGGCGATTACCGCTTGATGACGGAGATTCTTCGTAACGAATGGGGCTTCAAGGGTACGGTTATTTCCGATTATAACGAAGCGAATCCTCAAATCGATTCCAAACAGATGGTTTACAGCGGCGGCGATTTAAACCTTTGCACAACGTCCAGCAATATGTGGAACGATTATGATGCGAATAATGCGGCTGACGTAACCGTATTGCGTATGGCGGCGAAGAATATCATTTACACCGTCGTAAACAGCAACGCCGTGAATTCTAAGTTTATCTATAAAATGGCTTATTGGCGTATTGCGCTGTATGCGCTTTACGTAGCAATCGTTGCGGTGATCGTAATTTGGGGTTTGGTTGCAATCGTAAAAACGGTGAAGACGAAACCGGTTAAGAAAACGGTCAGATCACAGAAAAAATATAAATATTAAGGAAAAAGCAACCTCCATAGGGGTTTATACTCCTATGGAGCGTTGCAATATTTCGAGGTATGAAGAAATTAAGTTTTGCTTTGGCAATTTTTTTATGTTGCGCATCGTTTTTTCCCTTTTCGGCTTGCCAAAACGGGCAAACGGACAACAGTTCTTCTAACGAAGAGGTGTATCAAGAATCTTCTTTCCCCGAAGAGGAAAAAGAATACGTAAAGGTAACGTTTATCGCGAATGATAACGCTTTAGAAGGGAACGTCTCTTTCAATGCAGTGAGGGGCGAGGATTTTTACGCGCAACTTACGGTGAAGGACGGGTTTGCAATAAAAAAAAGTGAAGTTTGTGACGTGGTCGGTGAGGTTGATACGATTACCGTCATAGTCAAGAATGTTAATTACGATACAAGGATAGAGCTTGAAGCCGTGGCAAGCAAGTCTAAAATCAGATACGTGTTAAACGGTGGGAATTTTAAGGTGGGAGAGATAGGGCAGGAGAGTTTTTCTGAAAGCGGAAGTACGCCCTATCATTTGAGAAAAAATACGAATATCGGTACGGATACGATTGAAAGGGAAGGATACACGCAGATTGGCTGGAATACGGCGGCGGATGGAAACGGGACGCATATTGGGCTCGGTAGCCGCGTTACCGTAGAGGACGGAGAAGAGATTGTTTTATACGCCGAATGGGTGAAATGGACAGACGCTTCGCTGTTTACGTATGCGGAAAATACCGCTACGGAAGAGGAGAACGATATAGTCATCACCTCTTATCAATTAAAAAACGACGTGGATAGGTTGGTCATTCCACATGAAATAGAAGGAAAAAAAGTGACTCGTTTGATGGCGAATACGGCGACGGGAATAGCGATTGATACGCTTATTTTAAATGAGAATATAGAAACCGTAGACGCATTAGCTTTTGAAAATTGCGTGATTGAAGAGCTTTATATTTTTGATAATATAAGAAAAATCAGCGATGACAGCCTTGGGGAGGGGTTAAAAACGATGCGAATCAACAGCGTGCTTACTCCCTGTTACACGGAAAGCTACAATGCGCAGTTTACCGAAACGATGGATAGGCTGATTTTAAATCAAGATAAGAAAAAGTTGGTAGTTTGGTCGGGGTGCAGCACCTCTTACGCGTTACGTTCCGATTTGATGGAGGCGGCTTTTTACGGGGAATACGAGGTTATCAATCTTGGCATAAACGGGGATACGAACGCAACGTTTCAGATTGATGCAATTACGCATTATCTTCATGAAAAGGATATTTTGGTACACGCGCCCGAAACGATGAGCGCTTTTCAGATGATGCACGATCTCAGCGCAAGTTGGGTTGCATATTCCATGATCGAAACGAATTACGATCTTTGGGCGCTTGCAGATATGCAAAAGGTAGAAGGAGAGCTCTCCGCTTTACAGGGGTTCAATTCCATTCGTAAAAACCTTACCAAGGTTGGCTTGGAGTGTCATCCGATCAATTTTAACGAATGGGGCGACTATATAGGAGAAAGACCAAATAGCCCTATAAACACCAATTTTAACACGGAAGGCATGTTAAAATTTTTCCCTTTGGAGTACGTTACGGAGCAATCGGTAAGCGTATTAAACACTGTATATAAGAATGCCAAAGAAAAGGGCGCAAAGGTTTTATATTCGTTTTCGCCTATCAATTCCGATGCGATCACCCAAGCCGAAATGAAAGAAAAGAGTTGGACGAACTATAAAAATCAATTAAAGAATTTTCTTAATAACGAGTACGTAAAGATTATATCCGAGCCAACCAATTATTTTTATCCTGGACAATATTTTTATGATACGGACTATCATATGACGAACGAAGGAGCGATTTTGCGAACGAATCAGCTGATGTCAGATTTAAGAGGAAATATATAAAGGAACGAGGAAGAAACGGTGAATAAGAAAACGATAGCGTTGACAATTGTATTTTCCATTCTTTTTATCATAGCGTCTCCCGTGATACTTTTCATAACGGGATGGACTCTGCCTGCGCAGTTTGCGGACAGCTATTACGGTGCGTTGTCCGTTATGTACGAAAATTTGAGGAGCTCGAAGGATAAAAAGATTGTGATTATCGGCAATTCAGGCGTGGCGTTTGGGATATACTCCGATTACTTGGAAACGGAGCTTCAAAAAGAGGGCTTACATTACGAGGTGTGTAATTTCGGTTTATACGGCTCGCTCGGCACAAAGCTGATGCTGGATTTGAGCAGAGAGCATATAAACGAAGGGGATATCGTGGTGTTTATGCCGGAGGTAAACGAGCAATCGCTATCGCTGTATTTTTCGGCGAGCGAGACCTGGCGGGCGTTGGATTCCAATATGGAAATGTTTGAGGGTGTCGCTTTGGAAAATAGGGACGAGCTGATTGGAAATTACGTAAGCTATACGGCGGAAAAGTTTGCTTTTTATCAAGGGAAGAATACCTTGGAAAATATGGGTATCTATGCGCGTAGCTCTTTTGATGAAAGCGGAGATCTGACGCTCGGCGTTCGGGATTACAATGTGATGAACGGTGGATACGATCCCAACGATATCGTGAACTTTGATAAAGAGCTTTTAAACGACGCGTTTTTTGGTTACGTAAACGATTATTATGCAGACGTAAAGGCAAAGGGCGCGACGATGTATTTTACGTTTTGTCCGCTCAATGAAAAGGCATTGGCTGAGGATTGTACGAGAGAAAAGATAGACGATTTTTACAATGAAATTCGTGAAAGGATCGAGTTTCCTTTGCTTGGCAATCCGCACGACTATATTATGGAATACGAGTGGTTTTACGACACGAACGTACACCTCAACACGATGGGCATGATTGTGAGAACGGTGGGGATGCTGAACGATTTGAAGATGGAGCTTGGCTGCTATACGGCAACGGATATCGAGCTTCCCGAAAAGCCCGTAATCCCTGAAGTGGGCTTGGTGGAAGGGAATAACGAATACGCAAAATATTTCGAGTATGCAGAGGACGGAGCGGGTGTAAAGATCGTAGCGTTAAAGGAAGAAGGAAAGAGCCTGGAAAAGCTCACGATTCCCGTCAGTTACGAAGGTAAGGCTATTACGACGTTTGACGCAAGCGTGTTCGCTGGGAATACGACAATCAAGGAGATTGTCGTGCAAGAAAATATCCTACGGCTGAACAACGGTTGTTTTGACGGCTGTACGTCGCTCAAAGCCGTTTATCTGGAACAGACGGATCCAAGTAAAATCAATCCCGGCTTTGGATTTTTAATGGGTACGCAAAATTGCTTCGTGTACGTGAAGCAGGAATCCTACGGAAGCTTTGTCACCACCTATCTTTGGGGGTATCATCAGGAATATATAAAGACGTATTAAACGGAGGAGAAAAAAATGAAACCAACGACGAAAACGATGTATGATTATTTAAGCATTTACGCCAAAGAGGAGCCGAATGAACTTCTGTTTTTTGACGAAGACAGAAGATATACGGTGAAGGAAACGTATAACGAAGTGGTGGCAATCGCCAATAGCTTATATGCCAACGGAATAAGAGCGAGCAACCGTATTGCCCTTCGAGCAACGCGGAGCGTGGATTGTACGTTTCTGTTTTTTGCAACGCAAATTATGGGCGCGGTGGTATTGCTTTGTGACGGAAATTGTAAAGCGGAAGAATATATCAAAGAGAGTGGCGTAGAGATCGAGCCCGATTACGTGATCACCAATGAAGAAGCGGGCATGGATCTTTCCGCCAACGGAAATTGGGAGCTCAAAAACTGCAAGACGGGTGAAAAAGTTGCGTTTGCTATTGCTTATCCTGCGCTTAAAGAAGAAATTGCTTTTGAACCTGTATTGAATGCGCACGCGCTTGCGATGGTGATTTTCACCTCGGGATCCACGGGTAAGAGCAAGGGCGTTATGCTCAGTCAATACAACTATATCAATCACCAGCGGAATTTTAAGGACGTTGGTGGGCATTTGGGGAACGACAGCGCACTTCAATTGTTGCCTTTGCACCACGTATTTGGGATTACACAGATCAACGACGCGGTGATCCATCGTTGTCCGATCTTTTTCCCGAAGAGCATAGATGTGGATTATGTATTGCAATGTATTGAAAAATATAAATTCACGCGCTTTGGCTTTGTGCCTTCGTATGCGTTGGCAATGGCGGATGTGAAAAGAGCGAAAGGTTATGACACGAGCAGTTTAAAAGTGGTGGTATTGGCTGGCGCGCCGAGCACGAAGGAGCAGTTTGAGTACATCCAAGACACGCTTGGGCTTAAAATCGTACCCGTATATGGGCAAAGCGAATGTATCGGGATCAGTGGCGCAGGTCCTTACGAAAGGGACGATAAGCGCGCTTCTTCGGTGGGTAAGATTTTACCCATGAACAAGGGGTATGTATTAGATGAAAAAGGAAACGAACTCCCTGCGGGCGTAGAAGGCGAGATCTGCGTAGAGAGCCCTGCAATCATGTTAGGGTACTATGGGGAAGATTATATGCCGTTGGACGAAAAGGGTAGATTACATACGGGGGATCTTGGATATTTGGATGAAGAAGGGTTCTTGCACATTACGGGCAGAATCAAGGATATTATCATCATCAACGGGAACAACGTATCGGCGGCGAGATTGGAAAATAAATTGACGTCGTTGCCGTTCATCTTCAACGCAGCGGTTGTGGGTGTGAAAGACGAAAAACGCGGTGAAGCGCCACTGGCTTTGGTGGTATTGAAAGAAGGTGAATCCTATGATGAAGAAGAAGTGAAAAAGGTATTTAACAAAGCGGAAATGCCGAAAGATATTGTAATCGTAAAGGAATTTCCCTTGACTTCTTCGGGTAAAATCGATAAGCAAAAAATCAAAGAAACGTATCAATAAATTTCAAAGAGGGGGTACCATGTATAGGTTGAAGGACAAAATCGCCGTTGTCACGGGCGGGAGCTCGGGGATCGGCAAGGCAATCGTAGAAGCGTTTGAAAAGGAAGGCGCAATCGTATGCGTGTTCGATATCAAAGGCGCAGGAGAAAACTTTTACAAAGTGGATGTAAGCCAAGAAGCGGAAATAAAAACAGCGATCGAAAGCGTGGTTGCAAAACACGGCAGGATCGACGTTCTGGTGAACAACGCAGGGATACCCGGCGCGTATAAATCCACGCACGAGCTGGAAGCAGAGGAATGGGACAAGTTGTTTAACGTCAATGCAAGAGGCGCGTTTTTATGCTCGAAGTACGTAATTCCACAGATGTGCTTACAGGGCGGTGGAAGCATCGTAAATATGTCGTCCATTTTCGGCGCGTTTGGCTCCAAGGACAATATGTCTGCTTACCATGCGGCGAAGGGCGCGATTATGGCGATGACAAAGCAGGACGCAGTAACGTATGGCAGGTATGGTATAAGGGTGAACGCCATTCTGCCAGGGGCAATTGTCACGCCGCTTTTGCAAAATATGGCAGAGCTTTGCTGGAAGGATTTCGACGCGTATTGCAAATACGTATCCAAACAAACCCCGATAGGTCGAATGGGAAAACCGGAGGATATTGCGTACGGCGCGGTATATTTGGCGAGTGAGGAGGCGAGCTTTGTCACGGGCACGTTGCTTTATATCGACGGTGGATATACGTCTTGGTAAAAACCTTAAAAAGAGGATAAAGAGATGGAAGAAAGCATAATCTTTAACAACCCACTGCTTTTGGTGGGGTATGGGATTGCCTTAATATTTTGCGTATGGGGGATCAAGGAACGAATATGGGGATACGTTTTCCCCATACTTTCGGCGTGCTTTTGCGTGCTTACAACGACGTATGCGTTGCTTTTGGGCGCGTCTCTGTACGAGGTGGGCACAGTAGTGCTTGTATTTCTACTCTTGAACTTATCCGTATATGCAAAAAATGGGGAGGGAAAATAAATGAATTTTAATTCCTTCGAGTTTTTGATATATCTGGCGGTTGTGCTCGTTTTATATTTCATCCTACCTCTTAAATTCCGTTGGATCATGCTCCTTGTTGCCAGCTATTATTTCTATATGAGCTGGAACGCTTCGCTTATCTTTTTAATCCTTGGAACGACGCTCGTCTCATACCTGGCTGCCATCTTTATAGAAAAGTCGGAGAAAAAGAGTATAAAAAAATTGTGGCTTATCTTAACGCTTGTCGTATGCTTGGGGGTTCTGGCATTCTTCAAATATGCAAACTTTTTCATTGGGAGCGTCATAGACTTTTTAAATTTGTTTAAGATGAATTTTGACTGTTTTGCGCTGAATATTCTTCTTCCTGTGTGTATATCCTTTTATACTTTCCAAACACTTTCGTACGTAATAGACGTATATAGAGGGGAATATAAAGCGGAAAAGCATTTTGGCTATTATGCGCTGTTTGTGAGTTATTTCCCGCAGCTCGTGGCAGGGCCTATCGAACGCTTTGATAATTTAATGCC
>JAFTMD010000037.1 GCA_017452585.1 Clostridia bacterium | reverse complement strand
TACCGTTGAGGGGATTGCAGGGGTGGAGCTGTCCACCGATTATGGCAATATAGAATTGCACATTCTTGGCTTGTTTATCCAACCTGAGTATTTTGCTGAAGTGGAAGCGCTTGTAAAAGAATTGGACAAACGCAAGATGGAAAGCAATGTCCGTTTGGCTGAAAATCTGCAAAAAGGGGGATACGACATCTCGTTTGAGGAGTTGTTGAAAGACAGTCCGAGTGGATATATCAACCGCGCGCATTTTGCGATGGAATTGGTGAGAAAGGGGTATGTAAAGACGCGGGAAGAAGCGTTTGACACCTTGTTGTCCAAGGAGGGGGGATTTTATGAAGAACCCAAAAAATTGCCCGTTTTTGAAACGATTGCCTTCCTGAAGAAAATTGGCGGAGTGGCAGTGCTTGCCCATCCTTTTTTAAGCCTTACCGAGCAGGAATTGCGCATCTTTTTACCCAAAGCCAAAGAATATGGATTGGACGGAATGGAAACTGTATATTCGACCTATGATGAGGGAACGACGCTTTTGGCGAAGCGAATCGCGCGTGAATATAACATTAAGGAAAGCGGGGGAAGTGATTTTCACGGTGGCAACAAACCAGATATTATGCTGGGAAGTGGCAGGGGGAGCCTGTTTATTCCCGATTGCTTTGTGAAAAATTTAAAGGAAAGTATTAAGTTGGGCAGTTAATATTGCATAAAAACATTAAATAATATGCAAAAAATCGTTGAGAAAATAAAAAAAACAACTTTTTTCAAACTTTTTTTCAAAATTCATGGAGAAAGGCTTGATATTTCTTTAAAATTATATTAAAATATAGAATGTGAAATAGCGTAAAGAATTCTATACACACCTGAAAAAGGGCGTGTCTAGTTTTTTTGCGGTAAAAAACACGAATTAAAACTGTTAAAAAATTTACTTGGAGGAAATATAACACTATGGCAAAAAAGTATTGCTATCTCTTCACTGAAGGCAACGCAAACATGCGTGAAATTCTTGGTGGTAAAGGTGCAAACCTTGCTGAAATGACCAACATTGGTCTTCCCGTACCTCAAGGCTTTACGATTTCTACGGAAGCTTGTACCCAGTATTATGAAGATGGGAAACAAATCAACCCCGAAATCGAAGCTGAAATCATGAGCTACATCGACAAGATGGAAGCAATCGTTGGTAAGAAGTTTGGTGACAAGGAAAATCCCTTGCTCGTATCCGTTCGTTCGGGCGCACGCGCATCCATGCCCGGCATGATGGACACCATCTTGAACCTTAGTTTGAACGAAGAAGTTGTTGAAACCATCGCTAAAAAGTCCGGCAATCCTCGTTGGGCTTACGACTGCTACAGAAGATTCATTCAGATGTATTCCGACGTTGTTATGGAAGTAGGTAAAAAGTACTTCGAAGAACTCATCGATGCAATGAAGGAAGCAAAAGGTGTTACGCAGGACGTTGATTTAACTGCAGAAGATTTGAAAGAACTTGCTGAACAGTTCAAGGCTGAATATAAGGCTAAGATTGGCGCAGAGTTCCCCACCGATCCCAAAGAACAACTTATGGGCGCTGTAAAGGCAGTATTCCGTTCTTGGGACAACCCTCGTGCAAATGTATACCGTCGTGACAACGATATCCCTTACAGCTGGGGTACCGCAGTAAACGTACAGGCAATGGCATTTGGTAACATGGGTGACGATTGTGGTACGGGTGTTGCGTTCACGCGTGATCCTGCTACCGGTGAAAAGAAACTTATGGGCGAATTCTTGACCAACGCACAAGGTGAAGACGTTGTTGCAGGTGTTCGTACTCCCATGCCCATCGCACAGATGGCTGAAAAATTCCCCGCAGCATTCGCTCAGTTTAAGAATGTTTGTGAAATCCTTGAAAATCATTACCATGATATGCAGGATATGGAATTCACCGTTGAAAATGAAAAACTTTACATGCTTCAAACCCGTAACGGTAAGAGAACGGCGCAGGCTGCTCTCCAGATCGCAGTTGATCTCGTAAAAGAAGGCCACAAGACGGAAGAAGAAGCAGTTCTTATGATTGACCCTCGTAACCTTGACACTCTCCTTCACCCTCAGTTCGACGTGAAGGCAATCAAGGCTGCTAAGCCTATGGGCCGTGGTCTTGGCGCATCTCCTGGTGCTGCTTGCGGTCAGGTTGTATTCTCTGCAGAAGATGCAGAAGCTTGGAACAGCGCAGGTAAGAAAGTTATCCTCGTTCGTTTGGAAACGTCCCCCGAAGATATCAGCGGTATGAAAGCTGCACAGGGTATCTTGACCGTTCGTGGTGGTATGACCTCTCACGCAGCCGTAGTTGCTCGTGGTATGGGTAAGTGCTGCGTTTCCGGTTGCGGCGAAATTAAGATGAACGAAGAAAACAAGACGTTCACGCTTGCTGGTAAGACCTTCAACGAAGGGGACTACATCTCCATCGACGGTTCCACCGGCGCTATCTATGATGGTATCATTCCTACCGTTGACGCAGAAATCTCCGGTAACTTCGGTGTTATCATGGGCTGGGCTGATAAGTACAGAGCATTGAGCGTTAGAACAAACGCAGATACGCCTACGGATGCAAAGAAAGCACGCGAACTTGGCGCAGAAGGTATTGGTCTTTGCCGTACCGAACACATGTTCTTCGGCGAAGGCAGAATCGACGCATTCCGCGAAATGATCTGCTCCGAAACGGTAGAAGAAAGAGAAGTTGCTCTTCAGAAGATCCTTCCCATGCAGCAGGCAGACTTCGAAGCTTTGTATGAAGCTTTGGAAGGCACTCCCGTTTGCATCCGTTTCTTGGATCCCCCCCTTCACGAATTCGTTCCCACGACGGAAGAAGATAT
>JAFTMD010000006.1 GCA_017452585.1 Clostridia bacterium | reverse complement strand
TCGTCGTTTTCAAGGAAGGGAATAAGCGCCGCTGCGACGGAAACGAGCTGCTTGGGCGAAACGTCCATGTAGTCCATTTGTTCGCGGGGCAGTTCCGTAATATCGTTTTGATGACGGCAGCCTACGCGCTCGTTGATGAACTTGCCTTCTTCGTCGAGGGGTTCGTTTGCCTGTGCAACGATATACTTATCTTCTTCGTCTGCGGTGAGATAATCTACCTGCGTCGTTACGATGCCGGTGGCCTTGTCCACTCTACGATAAGGGCTCATGATGAAGCCGTATTCGTTTACTCTTGCAAAGGTTGCAAGCGAGGTGATAAGACCGATGTTTTGACCTTCTGGCGTTTCGATAGGACACATACGACCATAGTGGGTGTGGTGAATATCTCGAACTTCGAAGGTTGCGCGATCTCTGTTCAAACCGCCAGGACCAAGCGCGGAAAGCTTACGCTTATGGGTAAGTTCTGCGATAGGGTTGGTTTGATCCATGAACAGTGAAAGCTGGGAAGATCCGAAGAATTCACGGATAACAGCCGATACGGGACGAATGTTGATAAGCCCGGAGGGAGTGATTTCCATGGGATCCTGCGTTGCCATTCTTTCCTTGATCAAACGTTCCAATCTTGCGATACCGACACGGAGCTGGTTCTGGAGCAATTCGCCAACCGAACGCACACGACGATTGCCAAGGTGGTCGATATTGTCGATGGTGCCAATGCCATACTTCAAGTCGAGATTGGAGGATATGGAAGCCACGATATCGTCAACGGTAACGTGCTTATGGCAAAGTTTATCAATGAGAGGACGCAGTTCCTTCTTCTGTTCCTTGGTGGGAACGGGATGTTCACTGTTCATAAGTTCGTGGAAGAGCTTACAAGCAGCAACAAACTTTCTTCTGTTGTCCTTTCTCTTTTCTCTGTTCTTCTTTTCTTCCGGCTTTTCGTCGGGTTCTTCTCTCTTTTCTACCGTATAGTAAAGCTCGTTGATCTGATCAACGTACTTTTCTGCCACTTCTTCTACGCTGAGCGTAGCGCATTCTTCCGCAATTTCTTGGGAGAATTTGTAGGTGGGATAATAGACGGTGGGAAGCAAGCCAAAATCCTTCGCGCGAACCTGTACGGGTACGTCGGAGATTGCGGCAAAATCAACGGTGCCGTTGGAGATGATCTTATGACGAATTTCCCCATCTTCAGGATCGTCTACAAGTACGTAAATTTCTCTGATACCTGCATTTTGAATTTCCTTCGCTTTCACTTCGGAAATCTTTTCCCCTGCCATTGCCAACACTTCACCCGTTTCAGGATGAACGACGTTGTCGGCTACTCTGCAACCTTCCAATCTATACGAAAGGTTGAGTTTTTTATTGTACTTATATCTACCAACCTTTGCAATGTCATAACGACGAGGATCAAAGAAGAGGTTGTAAAGGTGCGCCCTTACGGAATCTTCCGTAGGCGCTTCACCGGGACGAAGTCTACGATTGAGTTCGTACAAGCCGTCCGATTCACTCTTTGCGGTATCCTTTGCAAGCGTTGCCGCGATAATTTTATCGCCGGGGAACAAGTCCTCGATGGAACGGTTAGAACCATAACCAAGGGCGCGCAAAAGCACGGTTGCGCAAAGTTTCTTCTTTCTATCCACACGAACGTACAAGGTGTCCTGTGCGTCCTGTTCCAATTCGAGCCATGCGCCACGGTTGGGCATAACGGTAGTGGCGAACATTTCCTTACCTGTCTTGTCCTTACTGGACGCATTGTACGCGCCGGGGGAACGAACGAGCTGAGAAACGATAACACGTTCTGCGCCGTTGATGATGAATGCGCCGTTTTCCGTCATCAAAGGGAAATCCCCCATGAAAACTTCCTGATCAACAACTTCGTTCTTCACTTTGTTGACAAGACGAACCTTTACGCGCAAAGGAAGCGCGTATGTTGCGTCACGGGTACGACATTCTTTTTCGTCATACTTGGGTTTATCGCCAAATCTGTGCTCTAAGAAATAGAGCTCAAAATGGTCGGAGTAGTCGGTAATCGGGGAGAAATCCTCGAAAACCTCACTGATCCCCTCTTCAATGAAGGTGTTGTAACTGTCCTTCTGAATCTCAACGAGATCGGGGATGTCGATGACTTCGTTAATCGAACCGAACTTTCTTCTTTCGGTTTTGCCATACTTGTAAATAGGTAAATCCATTCTGTTCGTTTTGCTCCTTGCAATTTTTTGTTGACTTTGCCACGGTTTTGGATTATGACAGAGCCCTGGCGATCTACCGAGTATATCTTTTCATCGATAAAAATCGAAATTTTTGTCTTGTTTTGAAAAATATTGCCCACTTTGCTTTACTTTTTTCTTCTTTTGCTGTATAATATATTATATTGAAAGGAAAAAATCGTCAAAATCTTACTGTTTTTCCCATTTTTTGAGGGAATTTTCGCTCAATTTTTACACTATTTTCTTCCTTCGGGCGACAATACACCATTATAAGCATAATGATACATTATCTAATTATAAAGCATAAAAAGAAAGATGTCAAGCGATTTTTAATCAAAAATAAAACAAAGTAAATTTTTTATGGAAATTTATAGAAAATTTCTGCGAAATTTAAGGAGTTAAGTATGCGAATCGACAAATTTTTAAAAGTTTCCCGTATCCTAAAGCGTCGCACCGTGGCGCAGGAGGCTTGTTCGGAGGAGAAAGTCCTCATCAACAACAAGCCCGCCAAACCCTCCACTGCCGTTAAAATTGGGGACGTGGTAGAAGTATTGTACGCTTCAGGAAGCTTAAAATTCCGCATCTTGAACATCAAGGAAACGGTGAAAAAAGAAGAAGCGGCCTCCTTGTACGAGGTGATTTTATGACTCCCTCCGTCGGTGTTATCATTTGCGCCGCAGGGAAAGGCAGTCGGGCAGGTTTTTCCAAAAATAAATTACTGACTTCCCTCAATGGTAGCACCGTTTTGGAAAAGACGCTCTCCGCTTTCGATATGGAAACAATTGAGGAAATACTCATCACCGCTTCCGAGGAAGACTTCCCTATCATAGAGCAACTCGCGCAAAAATACCCCCGTACGACAGTGGTGCTTGGGGGTGAAACTCGTTTTCATTCCGTACATGGTGCCCTCCAAGTGGTAAAATCGGACATTGTCCTCATTCACGACGGCGCCCGCCCCTTCGTTTCCCGTGCGGTCATTGACAACTGTATTCAGAGCGTAAAACAACACGGCAGCGGTATTTGTTCCGTCCCCTGCACGGACACAATGGCCGTCACCTCTTCCACGGGAGAAATTGCTCGTATCCCCAATCGAAATCTGCTTGTCCGCCTCCAAACTCCTCAGGGTTTTTACACGCAGGAGATAAAACTTGCCTATCAACGCGCAATCGAACAGGGCAAGCAATATCAAGTTTCGTTCACCAATGCAAATGGAGAAAAAGAGAACAGCGTCATCACAACCCGCACAGCGAAAGAGTATACGGACGATTCTTCCGTGTATTACGATTTCATTCGTTTTCCCTTTCTCTGCGAGGGAGCGGAAGAGAATATCAAGCTCACCTATCCGAAAGATTTTCAATCTTCTCCAACGAGAGTGGGCTTTGGCATAGACACCCACGCATTCGGCAAGGAACAGGCGTATATCCTACTCGCAGGCGTAAAAATCCCATCAAAGAGCGGTTTGATTGCCCACAGCGACGGTGACGTGCTTGTCCATGCTGTGATGGATGCGCTTCTGTCGGCAGCAGGTCTGCGCGATATCGGTTTTTACTTCCCCGACACAGACGAACGCTATCGAAATGCAAACTCCATGGAGCTACTTCAACGCATACATGGTATGCTCGTAGAGCAAAATTATCACATTTTAAACCTGTCGATTGCCATCTTGGCAGAACATCCCAAACTCTCTCCTTATATCGAAAAAATGAAGGAAGCTCTCGCAGAGAGTTTGGAAATCACCCCCGCCCAAATCGGCATTACGGCGGGGACGAATGAAGGTCTTGGCTACATTGGCGAGGGCAAGGGCATCACCGTCCACGCCTACGCGTTACTGAATAAGGATTGAGGAGAAATTATGGCACCTAAAGTAAAAGCGCCCACCACACAATACGTGTGTTCCCAATGCGGATTTTCCGCCCCCAAATGGTTGGGCAGATGTCCCGATTGTGGAAATTTTAACACCATGCAGGAGGAAGTCGTCCGCCCTTCCGAACCGCAAAAAACAGAAAATCGAGGGGGCATGTATGCGACGAAGACAAAAGCTCTCCCCTTATCCCAGGTCGGTTATGAAAAATTTGACCGTGTGAAAAGTGGCATTTCCGAATTTGACACCGTCCTCGGCGGTGGGATCGTGCGCGGCTCACTCGTCCTCTTGGGCGGTGATCCCGGCATCGGAAAATCTACCCTTTTGACGCAGGTTGCCGCTCATCTGGCAGCCACACAGCCCTCCCCCACCCTCTATGTTTCGGCGGAAGAAAGCTGCTCACAGGTCAAAATGCGTTGCGAACGCCTCGGGCTCAACTCCGACAATCTACTTCTTCTCAATGAAACCTGTCTTGAAGATATCGAGCTTTCCCTTGGCGAAAGTAAGTTCGTCGTCATCGACTCGGTACAAGCCATCTACACGGAAACTCTTTCCTCGGCCGCAGGCTCGGTTGGGCAGGTGCGCGAGTGCGCCGCTCGGCTGATGCGGATTGCAAAATCGCAAAACATCACCTTCTTTATCATCGGGCACGTCACCAAGGAAGGCGCGCTGGCTGGGCCAAAAGTTCTCGAACATATCATGGACACCGTGCTCTATTTTGAGGGCCAGCAGGAGGACAATTTCAAGCTGCTTCGCGCCGTCAAAAACCGTTTCGGTTCTGCGCAGGAGGTGGGCGTGTTTGAGATGACGGACAGCGGCGTCAAGAGCGTTTCCGACTACGCGGACATTTTCCTTTCCGAAACGAGAGGGATTGCGGCAGGCTCGTCAGTTACCCCTTCAGAGAGTGGCAACCGTTGCATGAACGTTGAAATTCAAACGCTGATTTCCAAAGCCCCCTTCGGCCAGCCCAGGCGAATGAACCTGGGTGTCGACTACAATCGTCTTGTCATGCTGATTGCCGTTTTGGAAAAGCGTTGCGGAATCCCCTTCTGGAATTCCGACGTGTATATCAACGCCATGGGTGGAATCAAACTCACCGAGCCGTCTGTAGACTTGGCAATTTGCGCCGCGTTGGCAAGCGCCGCAAACGACGTCCCCATTGACAAATACACCGCCCTGTTTGGGGAAGTGGGCCTGACGGGGGAAATCCGTCCCGTCACCTACGCCGATAAACGAGTGAACGAGTGCATTAAAACAGGTTTTAAACGAGTGATTATTCCTGCGAAGAACGCAAAAGTTTGCAAAAAATACGAGGACAAGATCGAGCTTGTCCCCGTGCAATATGTCGGGCAAATGATTAAGGCGTTACAGCTTCGCCCCACCAATCCACAGCAGTAAAAAGTATCTCAACGCATACCTGCCCCCTTCGTTTTGAAGGGAGCAGGTGTTTTTTGCTTTTTGCGGTGGGAGTGAACCCCCACCCTACGGCAATATTTTCTTCGTTTTTTGTAGGGTGGTGGCTTGCTGCCACCGAAAATAAAACAATCAAAGGGTGATACCTACCTTTATTCTAAAGAAGAAAAATTTTTCTAAAAATGCTTGCTTTTATATAACGAAAGTGGTATAATAGTATTGCGACCTAACTTAATACTAAAAACACGGGTGTATACTTTTTGGTGAAGTGTACCATTTTTGCGTTATCAAAAATCATCTGTGTAATGGTATTGAAACAAGTTAGTGTCGCAACTATTGCGAAAATGGCGCTTTGCAAGGTGTCGTTTACGTAATAGTAATCGACACCTTTTTGCAATAAATTATTAAAGGAGGTCTTTATATGATGAGAAAGACACCAAAATTGTTAGCAACTCTTCTTCTGGGTATTCTATCCCTCTTTGCATTCTCCGCTTGTATTGAGAACGGTCATTTACACCTCTATACAATGAAAACCATTGTTCCCACTTGTACAGAGGGTGGCTACACACTCTTCACCTGCGATTGCGGAGACAGCTATACCATGTTTGAAAAAGAGGCGCTTGGCCATACGTTTGACCAAAAGGTAGTAGAAGATGAATATCTCCGCACCCCCACCACTTGCACGCACTCCGCTGTATATTTCTACTCCTGCGCTTGCGGTGAAATGGGCACGGAAACCTTTACCTATCAAGAACCACTTGGCCATGCTTGGTCGGAAGGTGTTATTACGACAAAACCCACCTGCACCCAACCCGGCGTTATCACCTTCACCTGTGGCAATTGTCAAGACAAGCGTGAAGAAACTATGGCTTCCCTTGGCCATACCTTCGATCAAAAGGTTGCCACTGTGAAATACTTAAACACCCCTCCTGAAGGAGAAAATTTGGCCACCTATTTCTACTCCTGCGCCTGCGGCGAAAAGGGTACGGAAATTTTCTATTACGGAACGCACAACGAACATACCTATAATCTTAAAATTAAAACGGAACAATATCTCAAATCGGCTGTAAATTGTGAAACCCCTGCCACCTACTATTACGCGTGCGCGTGCGGTAAAAAAGGAAGCGCCACCTACACCGATGGAACGGCCCTTGGACATACCCCCGTTGTAGACGAAGCCGTCCCTGCCACCTGCGTAAAAAATGGTTTAACGGAAGGGAGCCATTGTGAAACCTGTAACAAAGTGTTGCAGGCGCAAGAAACCATCACGGCGGTTGGTCAGCACCATTTCACCGACAAAATTTGCGACAATTGCCACGAAAATTTGGAAGATTTGGCGTATGATTTTTATGACATTTCTGCCAATACGGACAAGAGTTTGATGGCGTATTTGGTGCAAAACAACAGCTATTTCGACGTGTATATTGTTGGCAGTGGCGCTTGTAAGGATTATACAGGCAACAACACCCCTTTCAGTACAGATGGATATGCAGGCAAAATCAAAACCGTTACCATTTCGGAAGGTATCACAACGATTGGGAATTATTTGTTCTTTGAATGCGGAAATTTAACCACAATCAATATCCCGAAAGGCGTTATGTCTATTGGAAGTGGGGCATTGGGACATTGCTATGATTTAGCCACTATCAGCATTCCTGAAAGTGTTACGTCTATTGGAAATTCTGCATTCTACATGGGTTGGTATAACGCCTCCTTAACTTCTGTTACTTTTGGAGAAAATTGTAACTTAAAAACCATTGGAGCAGACGCATTCAATGGTTGCGTTAATTTAACCTCAATTAAAATCCCCAACAGTGTTACGTCTATTGGAAATTCTGCATTCTATGGTTGTTCTGATTTATCCACCATCAGCATTGGGAATAATTTGACGTATCTTGGAAACGGTGCCTTTGCAAATACTGCATACGAAAGCAATTTAAATAATTGGAAAAATCGTGTATTGTATATTGGCAATTATATTATTTCCGCCAAAGCGTCCTTGACAGAAATCACCATCGGAAAAGAAATCCGTGGCATTGCAGATTATGCATTTAGTTCCTGTGCTTCTTTAACTTCGGTTGCCTTTGAAGAGGAAAGCAAGTGCTCATTTATTGGGTCAGACGCTTTCTACAATTGCAGTGGATTGAAATCTATTGTTATTCCTAGCAACGTAACTACGATTGGTGATTCTGCGTTCTCTAATTGCTCCAATTTGACGAGCGTGGTGATTCCTGCCAGCGTAACTTCGATTGGTG
>JAFTMD010000036.1 GCA_017452585.1 Clostridia bacterium | reverse complement strand
TACGATAGACATATTCCTCTCGTGGAAGAAATTTTGCAAAATCCTCGCCACCCTGCGCCCAAGCTGATTGTGGACACGTCCATCACCAATTTCTACGATTTTACAGTGGACAGTTTTAAGCTTGAGGATTACGAATACGAGAAACTCGACAAGAAAATTCCCGTTGCGATTTGAGGTGAAAGCATGATAAAGGCGATTGTTCATGTGGACAAAAATTGGGGGATCGGAAGGGGAAATGACATGATGTTTTCCCTGCCCAAAGATATGAAATTTTTTCGGGAAACTACCCTGCACCACACGGTGGTGATGGGGGGGAATACCTTGCGCTCTTTTCCGGGTGGAAAACCCCTCAAAAATCGGGTGAATATCGTTTTATCTAGGGGGCATGTATGCGATGAGTGCATTTTTGTGCGCGATTATGAAGCGCTCAAACGGGAGTTAAAAACTCGAAAAACGGAGGAAATTTTCATCATCGGCGGAGGGCAGATTTATAAGGAATTGTTGCCCTATTGCGAGGAGGTTTTGGTGACTAAAGTGGATGCCGTTGGCGGTGCGGAAGTCTTTTTCCCGAACCTGGATGAGGATGTCAATTTTGACTGTGTAGACGAGGGAACTCC
Source organism: Clostridia bacterium (assembly GCA_017452585.1). Lineage (GTDB taxonomy): Bacteria > Bacillota > Clostridia > Christensenellales > Borkfalkiaceae > Scatosoma. The sequence continues at coordinate 7,336 of JAFTMD010000036.1, read as the reverse complement.
CGTCGAGGACAACGGGTATACCATTCGATTTACCACCTATAAAAACAGGCAAGTGAAGCCGTTGTAAAGGGCAGGGACAGGGTAAACCTGTCCTTTTTTTTATAGATTTTGTAATTTTTTTTGTAAATCCATATAAAAATTCTTGTCAAAAGGCGTAAAAAGTACTACAATATATAGGTTGAAAAGATTTACAGATAAAGGAGTGTTCTCAATATTTTAAGAGAAGATTTTATAAATGTAGCAATCATTGCGCACGTTGACAACGGCAAAACAACCCTCGTCAACGAAATGTTGGCGCAGGGCGGGGTATTCCGTGAAAACCAGCAGGTGCAGGATCGCGTGATGGACTCGGGTGATTTGGAGAGAGAACGTGGGATCACCATTTTGGCAAAGAATACGTCGGCGCATTATAAGGGAGTGAAAATTAATATCGTGGACACCCCTGGACATGCCGATTTCTCAGGGGAAGTGGAACGTGTTTTGAAGATGGTAAACGGGGCGGTTATCTTGGTTGACTCCGCAGAGGGGCCGTTGCCTCAAACTCGTTTCGTTATGCAGAAAGCGTTGGAGCTTGGTCTTAAGTTGATTATCGTTATCAACAAGGTGGATAGACCGGACGCTCGTATTGACGAGGTAGTCGAAGAAATGCAACTTTTGATGATGGAATTGGACGCAACGGACGAGCAGTTGGAAAGCCCTATCGTCTATTGTTGTGGTCGTCAGGGTACGGCTTCCCTTTCTCCCGATCATCAGGAGGAAAATCTCAACCCCTTATTCGACACGATTTTGGAAACGATTCCTCCCATGGATTTGGATATGGAAGGACCCGGTCAACTTCTCGTTTCCTGTATTGATTACAACGAATTTGTCGGCAGAATCGGGATTGGGCGCATTGAACGCGGAACGATCCGCGCAAACGAACCTGTTGCGCTCTGCAACTATAACAATCCCAATGCCTTGAAAACCAACTGCCGAATTGTCAACCTCTATCAGATTGAAGGCTTGGAAAAAGTGCTTGTCAACGAAGCGAAAGCAGGGGATATCGTCATGTTTTCGGGGATTGAAAGCTTGAGTATTGGCGACACGGTTTGCTCGCCTACCAAGATCGAACCCGTGCAGTTTGTCAAGATTGAAGAACCTACGGTGGAAATGACGTTCTCCGTCAACGATTCTCCCTTTGCAGGTAAAGAAGGTAAATTTGTAACCAGCCGTCAGCTTCGTGATAGATTGTATAAAGAGCTTCTTCGCGAAGTGTCTTTGCGTGTCAACGATACGGAATATGCGGACAGCTTCCGCGTATGTGGCAGAGGGGAAATGCACCTTTCCATTCTCATTGAAACCATGAGAAGAGAGGGGTATGAATTCCAAGTTTCCACGCCGAAGGTGTTGTATAAAGAAATTGACGGCGTTATACACTAACCTATCGAACGCTTCGTGGCGGACGTTCCTGAAGATATGACGGGTACGGTATTTTCTGCCATGGGGAATCGTAAGGGTACGTTGGTGCAGATGAGCGCCATTGGCAGCCGTATGCGTTTGGAATTTACCGTGCCTTCCCGTGGCTTGTTTGGCTACAAGAGCGAGTTTTTAACGGACACCAAAGGACAGGGAATTATGAATACGATTTTCTATTCCTACGAACCTTACAAAGGGGATATGCAACGTAGAAATACGGGCTCGTTGGTGGCATTTGAAACAGGGGAAGCGGTTACCTATGGCCTGTTTAATGCGCAGAGCAGAGGGATTTTGTTCGTGACGCCCGGTACGCCCGTCTATGGGGGAATGGTCGTCGGCTATACAAATTTACAAGACGATATCAATGTCAACGTTTGCAAGACGAAGCATTTGACAAATACCCGTTCTTCGGGGAGTGATGACGCATTGACGCTCGTTCCCGTCAGCAAGAAGAGCTTGGAAGAATGTTTGGAATTTATTGCCGACGATGAATTGTTGGAAGTAACTCCCAAATCGTTGCGTATCAGAAAGCGTATTTTGGACAGCGAATTAAGAGCAAAAGCGAGAGCAAAGGCGAAGCTTAAGTAAAAAAATCAAGCTGGAATGAGTCTTAAAATAGACAGGATATCTTGCATGAAAAAATTGCGTTGAGGGGTACCATGTCTGCGTTGAGATATAAATTTACCAAAAATAGATGAAATAGAAGGGAGGGGTAGGCGTGAAATATCCCTCCTTTCATTTATGGCGGTGTTTCATTCTCTGCGACATAGCCTTCCTTATTTATAAAATAATTTTAAAATTGTGCAATAAAAATTGGATTAGAATTGTTTAATAATTGGAGAAACGAAAGAAGTCGCGCGCAGCGACGGAGGACGAGATGAAAGCAAAAGAGCTGGATAGGCTTTTAATTCGTATTGCTGAAGGGGATAACCTTGCATTTGAGCAACTATACATAAACACCAGGCGAGGGGTGTATGCATTTTTGTATACCTATTATCACAACCCTGCGGATACGGAGGACGGAATGCAATCGGTGTATCTCAATATTAAGAAAGGGATACATACTTATCGGGCGGGTTCCAATCCGTCGGCTTGGATATTGCAGATAGCAAAAAATTGGGCGTATAACGATTTAAGAAAGAAAAAACGGGAGATTCCCACTGAGGAAATGAAAGAGCCTTCCTATGAATACGAGGGGGGCAGGGGTGAGATTACCGAGCTTATGGAACGAATTTTGACGGAGGAAGAACAACGCATTGTCACCTTGCACGTCATCTGGGAATATAAGCATCGCGAGATTGCAGAGATGCTCGGTTGCCCAACAGGTACAATCACTTCTAAATATAAACGCTCAATCGAAAAGCTGAAAAAAACATTAAAGGAGGAAAAGCGACAATGAAATCTTGGAAAAATCGTTGGATGGACGAATTGGATACAGCCGTGCCTGCGCTCAGAGAGGATGTGCTCTTGGCGGAAATTCCCCAAAGAGAACGTATAGAAGCGGTTGAAACGCAAAGCGCTGTTTCCCCCAAACCTTGGTATAAGGAGACGTACGAGCTGTTGTACAAACAACTCTTCTCCACGCCCAAACGGTTGGCAACTTCGTTGGCGGCGTGCGCAGCATCTTTGGCGATTGTGGGTACGTCCATCTATTTTGTAATTACTTCTGAACGGTTGGAAAACACAGGTGTCGTCACGGCGACGGCGGACGTTATCTCCGTGGAAATTAATCCGCAGGCGGCGTTTAGTGTCAACCAAAAGGGAATCGTAACGGCGGTGGTGGCGTTGAACCATGATGCCGATGTCATTCTGGCGGAAGAACGTTATATTGAAATGGAAGGCAGAGCCATTGGCGAAGCGGTGCAGATTTTTGCCGATTACAGCGCTCGTCTTGGGTATGTCGATTTGGACGCAGAAGGCGCGGTTCGCGTTACTTCCTGCGCGGAAAATGGCTATATTGACGACGCGATAGAAGGGCTTGAAACCTATTTCCAAAAGATGGGTGCATACATTGCCGTGGCGGAAGAAACGTTGGAGTTAAAGGAGTTCTGCACGCGTGTAAAAATGGACATTGTAGAGTCGGTAGAAACCCTTAAAAAAAGCGTTGAACGCATACCTACCCTGCTCCTCGATCGTGAATCGGAGGGAAAAACGGAAGAGGAATTGGCGATTTTATATCGTGAAAATATCCCCATGGAAGAGGTGAAAAATCTCTTTATACAGGGGGTGCAAAAGGGCATGGATAAGAAGGATGCTATTGATGAAATTGCAATCTTGGCGGATAAGATTTTCTGGGAAAGCTCCTCGCCTATGGATGCCATTTTAGGAACAGGATATAAACATTATTGGGACCTTTTACAAGAATCCGTTACCAATCCTACGCTTCTTAAACTCATGCAAGAAATGAAGGGCAAATTGCTTGCTTACGAACTCAATTATGGGGTGCGCTTGGAGAACGGCGCGCAGTTGCAAAAGGAACTGGAAGTCTGTCAGGTCGCCTATATAGAATATTTAGCGGAAATTTTGCTCAACGATACGTTGGAAATTTTTGCAGAACGCTTTGAACAGACGATAGAGATTTTACAATTGATCGGCATTGATACTTCCTTTATTCAGGAATTTTACACGCCTCCCCATACAGCGCAAGAATATCATCAGGAACTTCTCGATTACACTCATGAACAATATATGGCGCGTAAGGCATGGGGGCAGGAAATATATGAACATGCCCGCGCGGAAATTACGAAGGATTCGTATAGGAAATTCTTAGATGAATTGCAAAATGCGTACGGCTCGTTGAATGCCTACTTTGAAAGTTTGCGTGAAGGTAGATTTCTTTTGTAAATCTATTTACTCAAAGATATTTTTTAATTGCTCACTCTTAACCCTTTATGTTTCTCTATTTTTGAATGGAGTCCGAATGTTTCATTCGGGCTTCATTCTTATTTTAAAGCAAGGAATAAAAGTAGGATATAAAAATTTTTTTGGAAGTTGCAACAAATTGAAAAAGTTATTTGTATAATAAGTGCAGAAACAATTCAAGACACTGCGAAAATAAGAAAAATAAAAATCACATGGAGGATTTTAATTATGAAAAAAATGATGACTACACTTTGTATGGTATTGGCGCTTGGCATGGGTGCAGGGGTACTTACCGGCTGTTTCAACAACCCGACTGAAGCGAAAGCAGAAGAACAGAAGGTGATGAATATTTCTTTGAACCCTCAGGTTGAATTTGTGTTGGATACAGATGATACGGTTATCAGCGTCAACGCATTGAATGAAGAGGGCAACCTCATCATCAGCGCAGAAGCTTTTGAAAATATCGAAGGCAAAACAGCGGAAGAAGCTGCAAAGCTCTTTGTAGAAGTTTCTAAGGAAACGGGTTATCTCGTGCAGGGGTCGCTGGCAGCCGGGAATAACCAGATCAACATCTCCCTCTCCGGGGACGCTGAAAAGGCTGAAGAGCTCTACAATGAAATGAAAGCTAAGATGACGGAATACTTAAATTCCGTGGATGTAACCGCGAAGATTGAACAGGCGACGGCCATCACGGAAGCGAAGATTAAGGCGCTTCTTGCCGAATGTGAACCTTATTTGGAAACGGCAAAGATGGAGTATAAAGAACTCGTTGAAGCGCTTGCGCAATCGAGAAAGGAAACGGCAGAATTCTATTCGCAAGAGCTTAAAAATGCATACTATGAAGCCAAAGAAATTGCGATGCAGATGGCAGAATTGGAAACCTTGAGATCTCATTTGGGAATCTTGGGTCAAGGTGCATTTGACGCGTTGACAGTGACCTATGAAATGGCGGTGGAAACCATTGAAACGACGAGAATGAATCTGTTGGTGAATGAAGACAGCTTGTATCAGAGAGCTTTGGCGTACTTTAGAGAATTGAAGACGGAATATTTGAAAGCTAGAAATGAATTTTCGATTGGCGACGCAACGATCGTGGTGGAAATCACGGAAGAAGAACTTGCGGAAATGAAGGCGAAAGTGGAAGAAGCGGAAGCGAAATTCATTCAGGCAGCGGCTGATGCCAATGCTACGTTGGACAGCTTGAAGCTTAAGGTTACGGAAGGCTACAACAAATTGGTTGAAGTATTGACGAAATACTCCGTAGCGGCAGACAATTATTTGACAGAAATCTCTGCAACGCAGAAGGCGAAGCAGGAAGAATTCTTCCAGAACTTTGAAGAAAAGTATGCGCAGATCATTGAAGATGCGAAAAAACAGTGGACGGACATGGAAACTGAACTTGAAGGGGAAGCAGAACAAGCGTAACAGAAAAATAGCCTCCTAATAAGACGGTAATAAAAGTATAAATTCCCCTTGATAGATGTTTTTTACGGACGAAGCCCAAAGAAAATTTGGGCTTCGTCCTTTTTGTTTAAATTATTTTTGTTTATATGCTTAAAAGAAATTGCTTAATTTGTGTGGAAGTGGTATACTTTTGTTGTTGATATTGTCGAAATAATCAACAATAGAGAAAAAAAGGAAGTATTTACAGATGAAGAAAGGCGAAAAAGGTAAATTTTGTATAGTGGGCATCATTCTGCTCGTTTGTTTTGCCTGCGTGGCATTTTTGGTGGAAAGTGGTATGACCGAACAGATAGATCGAGGAATTATTCGTGCTATCTATGAATTTAGAGGTAGCCACAGCGATCCGCAAGGCGTGTTTTATTGGGTAAACCGTATTCTTACAGAGATGGGCTACGTCTATGTATTGGTTCCGCTTGCGTTGTTGGTATTACTTCTCTGCAAAGGGGATGTAAAATCGTGCGGTTTGGGGTTCGGCACGTTGTTAACGTGGCTTATCAATAAAGGGGTAAAGTTGATTTTTTACAGACAGAGGCCCGATTTGATTTATCACATGATGGAAGAAACCAGTACCTCCTTCCCGTCAGGACACGCAATGACCTCAGCGTTCTTCTATTTCTTCCTGGCCTATCTCTTGTCCAGAACGAAGCTCAATAAAGGCGTGAAAGGGGTTTTGATGGCTGTTTGCGCGGTGATGCCGTTTATCGTGGCGATTACCAGAATCAACCTGTCGGTGCATTATCCTACGGATGTTTTGGGCGGACTTTGCTTTGGCGGAGCGATTGCTTGTTTTGTTGCGGTGTTGGTAGAATTTGTTTACGACAAGGGCTTTGATGGATTAAAAACGTTTTTTAGCAAAGGAACAAAGAAATAAAAAATATAAAAAAAGGTCTATCTTTCGAAAAGGTAGACCTTTTTATGTACATACGCTTGACATTTTTTCTTTTAATATATATAATATAAGGAAGAAAAAGTAGGGGAGGAAGGGGTATATATTCCTTAAAAAGGGGAAAAATACATAAAACGCAAAAAAAGTTTTAAAAAAATAATTTTTTTTCAAAAAATGGCCTTCAAATGGTTGACAGGGCTGTACAAATATGATATTATAAGTAGGCTGTGTAAAAACGTGCTGTATAGGGTTGATACGGGAAGTTACTGAAAATCCAAGGCAAAAAGCCCCTTGGCAGATAATTTCCGTTGACAAAAGTGGGGGCTCGACTCCTGCGACTAACCGAGGCTTTTGCGGAAACGCTCGGGAAAAAACAAGAGTGTTTTTATTTTGCAAACACCTCGATACACACGGATAGGTTGATACAGCAAAATACAATGTTAGTATAAACTAAAAAGGAGTAACAAAATGGCAGTACAGAAAATCAGAATTAAGTTGGCGGCATACACGCACGAACTCGTAGACGAAGCGGCAAGCCGTATCGTGGAAACGATGAAGAAGAGCGGCGCGAAGATCTCCGGTCCTATTCCCCTTCCTACCGAAAAGGAAATCGTGACCATCCTTCGTTCCCCCCACAAATACAAGGATTCCCGCGAACAGTTCGAAATG
>JAFTMD010000035.1 GCA_017452585.1 Clostridia bacterium | reverse complement strand
TTAGAAAGATAATCCGCCGCATTTTTCTCTGCCATTTCCAAAAGCTCTCGTTTTACCCCTTTCTTGGCAATGACAATCTCCACCTGCTTTTCAAAACGTTCTTGAAAATACTTCTCCAAAAGTTCCTTTTCACAAAAGTCTTGGGTGATAATTTCATCGGGCAATTCGTGCGTGCTGTAATACTGCGCAATAAACGCCGTCAATCCATCCGTCTCCGTGAAGGAAGCGTCCTCCAAAGCAAAATTACTGCTCCCCTGCATGATTCCACTTCTCGTCACCAAAACATTGACGGACGCATAGAGGAAATTCGTCTTTAATGCAATGACGTCGGCATTTAGACATCGATTTAAAGAGGTGATTCTCTTTAACTTCAATTTAGAGAGCATGGAAAGTTTTTCCCGATATTGCATGGCAAGTTCAAATTCTTCATTTTCCGCAAAGCGAAGCATTTTTTCCTGCAACAACGCTTCCGTTTCCTCATACTCGCCATCTAAAAAGGCGAGGGTTTCTTTGATTTTCGAGGCGTATTCCTCTTGCGTGCACAAATGCGCACATGGAGCCAAACATCTCCCCAAATGATAATCAAGGCAAGGTTTTTTCGGCTTTTCCCCAATCGCAATCGAACATGTGCGCACCTTATAGACGGAGCCTACTATGTCCAGCAATTCTCCGCACCGCACCCCCCCCATGAATGGGCCAAAGTATTTTCCATCCTTCTTTATCTTTCGCGTAATAGAAACACGAGGGAAGGGTTCTTTCGTATGCACTTTGATATAGGGATAGGTCTTATCATCCTTTAAGAGAATGTTGTATTTGGGTTTGTATTTTTTGATTAGGTTGTTTTCTAACGCAAGCGAGTCAATCTCAGTCTTGGTGATGATGTAATAGAAGTCGGCAATGTGTTCCACCATCGCCAAAACCTTCTCCGATTTTACCGAGGCATGAAAATACTGCCGCACCCTGTTCTTCAAGATGCGGGCTTTTCCCACATAGATGACAATCCCGTCCTTATCCAGCATCACATATACGCCAGGCGCGTCGGGAAGCAAAGCCAATTTTTCCTTCAAATTACTCATACATACACTATTATATACCAAAACGCAAAATTTTGCAAGGAAATCAAAGAAAAAAAGTGCATTAACAGCCTAAAAATTCAATTCCTTTTAAAATTATATCGTTAATGGAGTCATCTACAAGGCTGTAAAAGACGATTTTGCCTTGCCGATTGCATTTGACAATGCCTGCGCTCTTTAAAAATCGAAGCTGATGGGACACCGTCGTTTGATTGATATCCAAATCCGCGACAGATCGGTTACGCAAAGTTCACTGATGGCAAGGGCGGATAAAATTTTCACCCGTGTATAATCTGCAAAGACGGAAAAAAAGCACACAACGCCTTCGAGAATATCTCCTTGCGGGACATAATCCTCAATCAAACCCTGTGTGCGTTTATCCAAAAGTAACATCTGCGACATATGTCTACCTCCTAATATGTGTGATTTGCCATATTTAACGAGGATATGATAACATATACAATCGGTCACTTTTCTGTTTTATTTTGTCATTTCAATGGAGATTTTGTAACTTTTATAGGCCATGTCACAGAGCCTTTTATAAAATCCCTTTCACTTCATAGCCAGCATCTACAATCACCGCCGTCAAACTTTCGTCTGAAACCGCACCTGTAAGCGTGACCGTTGCCGTTTTCTTCTCCAAATCAACCTCAACATTGGACACACCTTCTACGCCTTCCAATGCCTTTTTAACGTGCGCAACACAATGTTGACACATCATGCCTTCCACTTTCAAAGTCTTTGTCATTTCTGTTTTCTCCTTCTTTATTTCTTGTTTTTTATCAAATCGTGTCAATTTTAAAGCGTTCGTCACCACGAAGAGCGAACTCAAACACATACACGCCGCGCCAATCATAGGATTTAAAGAAATCCCCGCAAACGCAAACACACCTGCCGCCACAGGAATGGCAACGCTGTTGTAGAAAAACGCCCAAAATAGATTTTGTTTGATATTCTTGACCGTTGCTTTACTCAAATCAATTGCCTTTGCCACCAACCGCAAATCTCCGCGGGAAAGAATGATGTCTGCGCTGTCAATGGCAATATCCGTCCCCGTGCCCATGGCAATGCCAACGTCTGCCGCCTTTAATGCAGGGCTGTCGTTGATACCATCTCCGACCATGCCAACCACACCGCCAACCTTACGGATGCGTTCCACCGCTTCCGCTTTATCTTTGGGAAGCGCCTCTGCAAAATACTCGGTTATCCCCACTTCATTGGCGATTGCCTTGGCAACCGCTTCATTATCTCCAGTCAACATAGCCACGCGAATGGAGCGCTCTTTCAATCCCTCAACGGCTTCCTTACTTTCTTCCTTTAAGGTATCCGCCACGGCAAATACGGCCAAAATTTCCTTTTCGTTTGCCAAAAAAACGGCCGTTTTGCCCTGTTGAGAGTAGGTATTTTCCAATTTATGTGCCAGGTCTTCCCACTCACTTTTCAAGAGTTTGCGATTGCCCAATAAATAGGTTTGCCCTTGATAAACAGCCGTTGCGCCCTTTCCCATTGTATAGGAATATCCTTCCACCGAAACACCATCTTGCCCAACTTCCGCTTCCGCAAACGCCAAAATACATTCGGCAATCGGGTGGTTGGAATGGCTCTCAATCCCTTTTGCAATCTGCAATAATTGGATACGTTCCCCTTGAAGAATCTGAAAATCGGTAACTTTAGGACGGCCGACCGTCAAAGTGGCTGTTTTATCAAGAAGGACGCAATTTAAATCTTTCGCTTTCTGTAAAGCTTCCGCGTCCTTGTATAAAATCCCCAACGACATACCTCTGCCCGTCGCTGCCATTACCGCAACCGGCGTAGCAAGCCCCAATGAGCAAGGACAGGAAATGACGAGTACGCTGATCGCATAATTTGCCGCCTGACCGACGTCTTTGGTGAGCCACAGCCAAATTAAGAAAGTAAACACCGCAATCAACGTAACTGCGGGCACGAAAATCCCCGCTATCTTATCGGCAAGTTTTTGCAACGGCGCTTTGCTTGCGCCTGCCTCTTTGACCATTTTGACGATCTGTGAAAGCGTCGTTTCACTCCCCACCTTTTCTGCCAAAACTTTGATATAGCCACTCTTGACAATATCCGCCCCAGTGACTACATCTCCTATCTGCACCTCGATGGGCATACTCTCCCCCGTGATGGCCGCGCGATCAACAAAAGCTTCTCCTGCTACAACTTTGCCATCCACGGGTACATATTCCCCCTGTTTGACGATCAACACGTTTCCCTGCTGAATATCTCCAAAGGGTATCTTTCGTTCGACGCCATCACGTTCTATCGTTACGGTATTCGGCATGAGTTTTATGAGTTTTTCAATCTCTTCACCCGTTTTGCGTTTGGATTTCTCCTCCAACCATTTACCGAGGGTAACCAACGTTAAAATCATGGCTGCCGATTCATAGAACAGATGCATATGTCCTTCCAATTTTCCTACATAGAGCAAAATCGTGCAGACGAAACTATGCAAGAAGGAAACCGCTGAACCCATGGCAACCAAGCTGTCCATGTTGGGTACACCCTTCAAAATCGCCTTAGTACCACTGGTAAAAAAACGAAAATCAACAATAATCACCGCCAAAGTCAACAACATTTGTATCGTAGCTGAAATAAGCATACTCGGTTGCGGTAGACCAATCATTCCGCCCATTGAAAAATACATCAAGGGAATTAAAAAAATGAGCGAATAGAAAAAGCGTTTCTTTAAATGGTCGGGCTGTGGTTTCTGCTTTGCGATCATCTCCTCTTGATAAAGGCTTGCGCCGTATCCCAATTCCATGACGGTTTGCATGATTTCTTCTCTCGTCAAAAGTGTTTCATCATAATCGACCACCATGCTTTCGTTCATCAAGGATACTTCCACCCTTTGCACCCCGTTTTTCTTTTGTAAAACACGTTCAATGCCTGCCGAACACGCCGAACAAGACATTCCGGTCACTGAAAATTTATCTTTCATATCATTGAATTCTCCTTACCCCTCCAGTATAACACTTTTTCGTAAAAATGTCAAGAAAATATAAATACTTAACCTTGGTTAATTTAAGAAAAAATACAAAAAAATGTGAAACGCAAAAAGACGGGTGCCTTGCGCTACCCGCCTACTTTACCTATCGACGAAGAAAAATTAGTCTTTCTTTTCTTCTTTCTGTGCAACAACTTCTACACCATTATAGTAGCCGCAGTTTTTGCACACACGATGCGCTTCTTTATATTCGTGGCAATGAGGGCATTCCACGATGGTTGCTGCCGTTGCTTTATAATTAGCAAATCTCTTGTTCGTTCTGCTCTTAGATTGTTTTCCTTTAGGTACTGCCATATTAACACCTCTTTTTAATTCTTTCGATTTTTCATTGCGGTTTATCTTTGGTAAGAAATCCCCTCGCAGTCCTCCCCACAGGAAAGGACAAATGGCATACATGCCACAATTGCATCTTGAACTGCTTGTTCTAAATGAATAACTCCGTTTGTATATCCATAATCCTCAAAATCTTTATGAGGTTCAAAGAATGCATCTAATTCCCCTTCAACTTCCATTGACGCCTCTTTCAAACATCTGGAACACTGCCCTTCCAGACGAAATCTTATGAAGCCACGAACCTCCAAGGAATTGTCCTCAAAGAGATCGTAATCAAAGGAAACTTTGACGGGACCTGAGAATTTCACAAAAGGAATTTCAATCAGAATTTCGGGCGCGGAATAGTCAAATTCCATATGTCCCGAATACAATTTTTGCGCATTGAGTTTTCTAACATCAATTATCATCATAAAACCGACCAAGATATTATAGTATATTTATCCGACTTTGTCAACTTTTTTCGCGTGAATTTTAAGAAATTTTATAATAATTCTACGGTTTCTCTTGCAATTACCAATTCTTCATTGGTGGGAATAATCAAAATGCGTACTTTTGAGTTCTCTGCGGAGATATCACGAATGACGCCTCTGATATCTTGATTGTTCTTTTCAAGGTCAATTTCCATGCCGAGATACTGCATATCCGAGCAAATTGCTTCACGCACACATTCGGTGTGTTCGCCGACGCCAGCCGTGAATACGATACAATCTACCCCGTTCATAGCAGCTGCATACGCGCCAACGTATTTCTTGCAAGCATAGCTGAACATATCAAGCGCAAGGGTTGCCCTTGCATTGCCGGCATCACTTGCAGCCGTCAAATCACGGAAGTCGCTGGAAACGCCGGAAACCCCTGCCATACCACACTTTTTGTTGAGGTAAGTGAGCATTTCGGAAACGTCCATACCTTCCTTCTTTGCAAGGTATTCTGCTGCTGCATAGTCGATATCACCACTACGCGTGCCCATAGGTACACCTGCCAAAGGCGTGAAACCCATGGACGTATCCACGCACTTACCGCCATTTACTGCGGAAATGGAAGAACCGTTGCCAAGGTGGCAAGTGATGATTTTCAATTCTTCCGGTTTTTTGCCAAGATATTTAGCGGCTTCTTGGGAAACGAACTTATGGCTCGTCCCATGCGCGCCGTAACGTCTGATCTGATATTTTTCATAGTGGCTGTAATCAATGGCGTACATATACGCTTTTTCGGGCATTGTGAAATGGAAACCCGTATCGAAGACAAGCACCATAGGCGTCTTGGGCATTGCTGCCTGACAAGCCTTTACCCCAACAATAGCTGCGGGATTGTGCAAAGGAGCCAATTCTTTGATTTCTTCCATCAAAACCATTGCTTCTTCCGTAACGAGGGTGGGCTTTTTGAAAGCTTCCCCGGAAGCGACAACACGGTGACCAACCGCGTCAATTTCATCCATCGAAGCGATAACGCCCGTTTCTTCATTGGTAAGCGCTTTCAATACGAGGTCAACGGCCACGTTATGGTTAGGCATATCCTGTTTAACAACCACTTCCTGTCCCTTTGCTTTATGCGTAAGCAAAGAACCATCGATACCGATACGTTCGCAGTTACCTTTTGCGATAACGCTTTCCGTTTCCATATCAATGAGCTGATATTTCAGGGAAGAACTTCCCGAATTGATAACAAGTACTTTCATTTTCCTTCTTCCTCCTGTATTAGAGCTGTGTCTGCAAAGCCGTGATGGCAACAGCCGCTACGATATCTTCCGATTTACAACCTCTGGACAAATCGTTCAAGGGTTTTGCAAAACCCTGACAGATGGGGCCAACTGCCATGAATCCGCCAAGACGTTCTGCAATTTTATAACCGATATTACCAGCCTGCAAGTCAGGGAAAATGAAGACGTTTGCCTGACCAGCAACGTTAGAATCGGGCGCTTTTAAAGCAGCTACGGAAGGCACGATTGCTGCGTCAAACTGCAATTCGCCATCAAGTTTCAAATCGGGCGCTTTTTCCTTAGCAATTTTAGCCGCTTCTGCAACCATCGTAACGTTATCGTGTTTTGCGCTGCCCTTCGTGGAGAAGGAAAGCATTGCAACCTTGGGATCAATCCCCGTAATTGCCTTTGCGGAGTTTGCCGTTGCAATAGCGCATTCTGCGAGGCCTTCACTCGTGTAAGTGGGATTCAAACCACAATCTGCGAAGAATACCATTCCGTCGGGACAATATTGATTTCCCTGAGGAGGGCAAATCATCAAATTAAAGCTGGATACGGAGGAAACACCCTTTGCCGTTTTAATAATCTGAAGGCCGGGACGGAGTGTATTTGCCGTCGAATGGCAAGCGCCGGATACAAGACCGTCTACATCCCCCATCTTCAACATCATTGCGCCGAAGTAGGTGCCGTCCGTCAATAATTTAGCTGCCTGTTCAGGCGTCATTCCCTTGGAGGCGCGAAGTTCGCAAAGCTTTTCATTATAGAGGGGCAATTTATCCGAAGTCAAAGGATTGACAATGGTAACCCCCGTCAAATCAACGTCGGGGTTTGCCGCTTTGATTTCTTCCTCATTACCGAGCAAAACAATTTTTGCCACGCCTTCTTTGGTAGCATCAGCCGCAGCTTTAACAACTCTCTGATCTTCGCCTTCGCAAAGAACGATCGTCTTTTGAAGCGCTTTTGCTTTTGTCTTAATTTCATCAAGAATATTTCTCATATTTTTATTCTCCTTATCGCGAAACGCTTTATTTATTTTTAATTTTCGTGTATAATAGTTTTGACGATTTTATCCCGTCCTTATAATTATACCACAGTTTTTTTATAAAGTAAAGAGAAAAAGCAATAAAAACTATGAAATTTTGCACGATTATTTGTGAATACAATCCCTTCCATAACGGACACCGTTATCAATTAGCAGAAGCCAAAGCACGTTCGAATACCGATGCCACTCTCTGCCTGATGAGCGGTAATTTCGTACAGCGAGGCGAGGCTTCGGTGTGCGATAAATTCACGCGCGCAAAACATGCCGTTTTAGGGGGAGCGGATATCGTTTTGGAACTTCCCACCCTCTTTGCCACCTCCAATGCGGAACTCTTTGCAAAAGGAGCTATTTCCATACTCTCTAAAATCCCTTCCGCAACAACCCTCTGTTTTGGGGCAGAAACAGCAGATAAACCTGCCTTCTTATCGGCGGCGCGGTTGCTTAAGGAAGAACCTAAAGAAGTTTCTCAAAAGCTTAAAGAACTCATCTCTTCCGGGGTAAGCTATGCCAAAGCACGCGCGGAGGCATGGGCGGAATTTTTACCAAAGGATTTGCTTCATTCCCCCAATAATATCTTGGGGTTAGAATATACAAAAGCGATTATAGAGCAAGGCGCTTCGCTGGATATTTTACCTATCCAACGGATGGGTGGCGGTTATAGAGAGGAAACTTTACAACCTTGCTTTTCCTCGGCAAGCGCCATTCGCAAAGCCATTTCTCAAAAGGAGGATATCTCTGCGCAAGTGCCCGATTTTGTCGCAAAAGATTTGCAAAACGACTTGGAAAATCATTTGGAGATATTGGAAAAATACGCCTTACTGATCCGCTCAAAAGAGGAAATTGCCTCCGTGTGCGATTGCAAGGAAGGCTTGGAAAACGCCTTTAAAAAGGCAGCGGAAAAAACCACCTCTCTCGTGGAAGAATTGACCTCGGCAAGATACACTTCCTCACGCATTCGTCGTATTGCCTTGCAAAATCTTTTGGGCATTTCGGAAGCTTTGATTCGTCAAGCATTGCAAGCCCCTCTCTATTTACGCGTGCTGGCGATAAATAAAGAAAAAACAGATCTTTTATCGGCGCTCGCTAAATCCAATCTTCCCCTGTTGATACGCGCAAATGACGTGGAACAGTTGACGGGCGTTGCCAAGCAAGTTTATGAAATCGACATATTTGCCGAGAAAATATATAATTTGCTCTATCCAACCGAAAAAAATAACAACATTTTTATCTAAATTTGGATTTTGTGAAAAAAAAATTTACTTTTCAACAAAAAAATTAAAAAAAGCATGTCAAAACGCTTGCTTTTTTTTATAGGATTCGTTATAATAATTAAGCTGTCGTTTGTGAGAGCAATTGCTACTGTGGCTCAGTCGGTAGAGCAGCTGATTCGTAATCAGCAGGTCGCCGGTTCAAGTCCGGCCAGTAGCTCCAAAAAACTTCCAACCATATAAAGGTTGGAAGTTTTTTTATATCTTACGGGTCTGGACGGACTTGAGGGTTGGAGCCATTTTGCGAGAGCAAAATGCTGTGCCTTACGGTGTATGATGATAGGCTATCTCGTTGGCAAAGGACGACGTTGATAACGTCGGAGCGGGGCGCGCCGCTAAAGGCGCAAGTCCGGCCAGTAGCTCCAAAAAAAGTCGCTTTTGTCCAGGTACAGGAGTGGCTTTTTTCGTTTTTATATGAAAACAACCCGTGCAAGAAAATGCCCAGATTGTTGTTTTTTTGGTGTCACCCACCAATTCTACTGAGGAACCGTAAAATCGAGCAAGTCTACAAATAAACGTGCGAGATTTGAGCAAGCCTAAAAGAATGCCTCCCCTGTGTAAGGGGAGGTGGCTTGCGTAGCGAGACGGAAGGGTTGTAAAACAATCCCTCACCCGCCTTACGGGAGCTCCCTTTACACAAGGGAGCCTTCGGTATTACCCATTTAAGGGTTAAGCTGACAATAATCCCTTATAAGGGCCATGCAAACCATCGGTTCAGCCGGTGGTTTTGATTTATCTTCGCGCGGTATATTCGCTAACGCCAACCACCGTTTCCCCATCAATCTGCAGAGGTTTGGGTTGTTTGTAACGAACGGTTATCTCCTTCCCGGAAAGCACCGTTACATTCTTATCATATTTGATATGTTCCCCCTTAAATAAGGAAGGGAAAATCATCAGCGTCTTCAACGGACCACAGCCATGAAATACCATCAAAGAAAGGGTATCCGATTGACGAGTTTGCCCTGGAGCAGGCCACATTCCACCACCATAAAATCTCCCAAACATCGTAGGCGCAAGCCATACCTTTTCAAAAGTATATTCTTTGCCATCGACCACGACCACTGCATCCGTAGGTTTATAATGGAACAGCAAGCCCTTAATCGCCACCGCCGTATAATTGACGGGCTTGTCCGATTTTGCGCGTAATTTGTCCCCTTCCTCGCAGCAGTAACCGTCAATGCCATAGCCTACCCCATTCAAAAAGAGATATTCCTGCCCTTTCACGACGACGCTTGGCAAGTTATGTAAATATGCATTGATGAGAACAGGCTTTTGCGTATCCCCTTCTATATCCCGCCAAAAATCATTTCCACTGCCACTTGCCCAATAATACACATCACAGGGCAATGGAATGTGGCGGATCTTATTGGCAAAATAATTTAACGTACCATCACCACCACACAATACAACGACGTCTCCTTTAGGAATGCTTCGCAAATACTCGTCAAATTTATTAATTTTCGGCATTTCCGTAAAGGTAACGTTCCCTTCTCCGTACAATGCCGTCAATGTATCAACCACCTTATTTCCCTTTTGTTGCCCAGCCATGGGATTATATAAAACATGATATTTCTTCATAAGTACTTCCTCTTGTCATTTGCTATTATGACATTTGTCATATAATACTATGACATTATAACAATACAGGAAGAAAAAGTAAAGCGTTTTTTAATTGTTTACAAAATTTTCACACAAAATACACAAAAGCCAATTGCAGATAGTCGTCCGAGAGCGCACAGAGCAAATACCGTAACTCCTTCGTGTAAATAATGTCGTTCATGCACTCTTGCAAAAAAGCATCTGCCTTCGTGCAAACGGAAGAAAAGGAAGGATAACTCTCCTCGTATGTTTTCGCCAAATAGGAAAATTGACGGCTTAAAATACCCAAAATACGCCTAGAGGATTGTTGGGTTGCGCCATTGTCCAAACGTGCAATTTCCTTGGATAATACCTGCATACAGCCATATAAACTGTTGAGGGCATCTTGACAAAGTTTCGCCTTTTTTTCCTCCGCTTTCCCTTTAAAGACCAACCGTTCTATGGGTAAAACGAGTAGCTCCGCCTCCTTTCCATAGGCGTTGACGTTGGCGCATGCCTGTTCCCCTTCACTTTTTTCCAAATATACGGAAAGCGCGACGTATTCTTCCCCTTTTTGGGAAAATAAATACCCCGCGCCACCGCTCAGTTGCGCTTCGTGCGTGCCAACTTGGATATTTTCCTCTTTACAGACAAGCATATAAAAGGTCTTTCCCATCCAAATAGACTGTTTTTGTCGTTGAGAATGAAAATGAAAACACGCCCATAAAATACCAAATGCCAACACCAGACTTAATCCTATACACATCCACTTATTTCTTTTAAAAAAATCCGTCTGCATACTCTATTGTATGCGACGGATTTTCTGTTCTATTCTAAATAAAGGACGCATTGGCCTATTTGCAAGCTTTTTTTCAGATCAATGATTCGTTGATTGGAAGATCCACGGAATTTCAAACGCACGTCTTTGAGTTCTTCCATATACGCTCCGTCCACCAAGACGTCCATAAGCGATAAAAGTTCTTTCGTGCATTCCGTATTCTTTGCTTCTTCCTTTAACAACCCCTTTTCCACGTCCAACGTATAGCCCGTATAACACCAAATCGTCTTATCGGGATACTGCGCCCTCACACGCTTGATAAAGGGATACAGGGCGCGTTGATTTTGCGGTTCAAGAGGTTCTCCGCCCAAGAGAGAAAGCCCTGCAATATAGGATAATCCCAACTGTTCCAGCACTTTTTCCTCTACTTTTTCATCAAATACACTGCCGTAGGTGAAATCCCACGCCACCTGATTAAAGCAATTTTTACAATGGTGCGTACATCCCGATACGAACAGGGAAACACGCACACCTTCCCCATTGGCAATGTCCGTCCATTTAATCGTTCCGTAATTCATAACTTAGAGATGAAGAACGCGATCTTTAATCTCTTGCGTTCTGCCTTGATTCCAATATTGCGTTCCAATATAGCCACAGGTGCGCCTTGCGACATTCATCTTTGCCTGATCTCGATTGTGGCAATGAGGACATTCCCAAACGAGCTTTCCTGACTCGTCATGGACAATTTGAATTTCCCCATCGTATCCGCAGATTTGACAGTAATCACTCTTTGTATTCAACTCCGCATACATGATGTTATCATAGATAAATTGCATCAGCGAAAGCACGGCTGGAATATTATCCTGCATATTGGGCACTTCCACATAGGAAATAGCGCCACCGGGCGAAAGCTGTTGGAATTCACTTTCAAACTTCAGCTTCGTAAAGGCGTCAATTTCCTCCGTCACGTGGACGTGATAGCTGTTGGTGATGTAGCTCTTATCTGTTACTCCGGGGATCAAGCCAAAACGCTGTTGCAAACATTTGGAGAATTTATACGTGGTACTTTCAAGAGGGGTACCGTAGAGGGAGAAATCAATATTGTGCTTCGCCTTCCACTCTTTACACTTCTCGTTCATGTATTTCATCACCGCAAGAGCAAAGGGTTTTGCCTCCTCATCCGTGTGCGATTTATCCGTCATGTATTTGACGCATTCATAAAGTCCTGCATAGCCCAAGGAAATCGTGGAATATCCACCAAAGAGGAGCTTATCAATCGTTTCCCCTTTCTCCAATCTTGCCAATGCGCCATATTGCCAAAGAATCGGCGCTGCATCGGAAAGAGTACCCTTCAAGCGATTAT
This sequence comes from Clostridia bacterium, assembly GCA_017452585.1. Taxonomy (GTDB): domain Bacteria; phylum Bacillota; class Clostridia; order Christensenellales; family Borkfalkiaceae; genus Scatosoma. The sequence goes on along the minus strand of JAFTMD010000035.1, from coordinate 9,024 downwards.
GACGCTCCATGAGGGCGCGATAACAAAGATCGAGACGTTCGTCAAAAATCTTCCAGAACTTGTCTTGATCTCTACCCGAAGAAAGAGCAACGTCTACAAGGTTGATGGTAACTACCCCTTGATTAAATCTTCCGTAATACTTCGGTTTTCCGTTTTCATCAATGTAAGGAGTTAAGAAACTTCTGCAACCCATGCAGGTGTAACAATGTCCTTCTCCATTTTTGTCCACCTTATATTCGAGCATTTTTTTCTCGGAAATATAATCGGGAACCATACGTTTTGCCGTACATTTTGCCGCCAATTCCGTCAAATAGAAATAAGGTTGATCGGGCGTTATATTATCAGGCTCTAAAACGTAAATGAGTTTAGGGAAAGCGGGCGTAATCCATACGCCGGATTCGTTCTTTACCCCCAAAATACGCTGACGAAGGGTTTCTTCAATAATCATTGCAAGATCGGCTTTTTCCTGCTCGTCACGCGCTTCGTTCAAGTACATAAATACCGTCACGAAGGGCGCTTGCCCGTTGGTTGTCAAGAGGGTTACCACTTGATACTGAATGGTTTGAATCCCCTTCTTAATTTCGTCGCGCAAACGCTTTTCGGCAATCTCTGCAATCTGCTGTGGAGAGGCTTGGAAGCGAGCAAGTTCCTCTGCCACTTCCTTACGGATTTTCTGTCGACTGATCTCCACAAAAGGCGCGAGATGTGTCAGGGAAATACTTTGCCCGCCATATTGATTGGAAGCCACTTGCGCAATGATTTGCGTGGCAATGTTGCAAGCCGTAGAAAAGCTGTGGGGTTTCTCAATGAGCGTCCCTGAAATAACCGTCCCATTTTGCAACATATCCTCCAAATTAACAAGGTCACAATTATGCATATGTTGCGCAAAATAATCAGCGTCATGGAAGTGAATAATCCCTTGATCATGCGCCGATACAATATCATCAGGCAACAAAATACGACGGGTAAGGTCTTTGGATACTTCCCCTGCCATATAATCGCGCTGAACGCTGTTTACCGTGGGATTTTTATTGGAATTTTCCTGTTTTACTTCCTCATTGTTACATTCAATGAGGGATAAAATTTGCGCGTCTGTGGTATTTACTTTACGAACAAGGGCGCGCTTGTAACGGTAGGTGATGTATTTGCGTGCCAAGGCAAAACACATCGTCGCCATCAAACGATTTTCCACCATGTCCTGAATTTCTTCCACTTGAGGCGCTCTGCCCAAACTTTCACACTGTTCCGTCACCACGTCTGCAATGGCATATAAAGCTCCCTCAGAGATACGATCGCGCTCTGCAACATCTTTGTTTGCTTTCTTTAAAGCCTCTATAATTTTTTCTTTATCAAAAGCAACCTCTTCCCCGCTTCTCTTTATAATCTTCATGTCTTTCATAGAAGTATGCTCCTGTTTTTATTTTATTAAACTTGTTTTTATATATACAACATATTGTGTTTTTTTATTAAAAAACACAATATGTTGTATATACTAAATTTATTCCCCTTAACCATTATACACTATATCTTGTATAAATGCAAGGGTTTGAGCACAAAATATGGTATTCAAAAAACTTATGCCCCCTCTTAAAAGCTCCCCCAAATACCCTCTTGATTTTCAAGCTTGTCAAGCATTTGATATCCCGCTTTTTCTTTTTTAGATATTTAAAAATTCTATAATTCTTTTTTTGAAGAAAAAAGAAGGAATGTTATCGCACATTCCTCCTTGATTTCTACGTTTACTTATTCACTTGATTTTGCATGTATTTTTCCAATTCTTCCATGCTGGCGCATTGGGAAAGCGCCACTACCATACCTTCTGAACCAAATTTTGGCAAAAACTCCTTGCGCATATAACGTAAAATTTCTTCGTTGGCGTTCGTATAAAATTCTTCCAATTGATTGCCTTGCGTATTGGTAAAATCAATTGCCGGATAAACGCGCTGTCTGGCAAGCTCATTGCTTAACATCATTTCCCAATTAGCCAATGTTGTAAGCTCAGATTTCAACAAATCATCTGCAGGATTACCCGTTTCCACGGAAAGAGTTGCCAACATGGTAAGCGAACCTCTCTGCTCTAAATTTCTAGCCGTACCAAAGAATTTTTTGATGAATTGTAAGGTTTTGCTTTCCAATCCGCCAACGAGCATCTTGCCACCGGCTGACTCCTCCGTTTCATTGTACGCATTCGCCAATGTATGCAAAGAATCCACCAATAACAACACATCATGCCCTGCTTCCACCAAGCGTTTTGCTCGATTTAAAATAAAATTGGCAACAAACACCTGTCTATCTGCATCCTCTTCATAGGTTGTATACGCCAGATTGTCTTCACCGACCAATCTTTTAAATCGACTGATATTTTCCAAGGATTGTCCTACCAATAAGATAAGCACCTGCGGGTTTCCATTTCCCTTTTGAGTATTTCGGGCAATATCAAAAAGGATACTGCTCTTGCCCGACTTAGGCGCGCCAAGAATCAGCCCGCGCTGACCTTTCCCAACAGGACAAAACCATTCTAAATATTTCTCCATCACAGTGGGTTGTCCTTTCCCATTGAAAAAACGAATCTTTTCTTTTGGATAACATACCTCTGCGCCATCAAAACTTCCGCGTACAAAAAAATCGGTTACGCACTCGTTGATGGTTAAAATGGCGGTTGCCACCCAAAAGCCATTCCTGCGTTCAACATGATAGGTAAGGACATCCCCCTCACGAAGATCAAACATATTCATCAAATTTGCTGGTAACAACACCTCCCGCGCTCCCTCTTTCCCGTTTAAAGGCAAAATGACCGCTTGTCCAGATGCGCGCATGACCAATTGTCCCTTATAAATCGAACGAATATCATGCTTTTCCAGCTCTGTTGCATTGGGATCTTCTACCATAAGAACAACTTCATTTTCTTTCGTTGCCTGCAAACGACCTTCCAAATCGTAAATATCATTCCCTTGATTTATGGAATATTCCTTCTTTAACGTTGCAATTTGCGCCAAAATTTTGGGATCGACAAAATCATCCTTGACGGGCGCGCCACGTCTTGAGCGCGCAATGGGTTCTTTTTCCCCCATCAAAATGGCAACTATTTCATCAATCAGCACACTCTTGCTCTTTTTGGTCGGTTCTCCAACCCCCACTTCTCGTCCGTAGGCACGTAATGCCGCTAATCCTTGTTGGGAAAGATATTCACGGCATACCCATTTAAATTCAATTTGCTGTTTCTCGCTCATTTTCTGCGCTCCATATAGATGATCTTCGTTTGCTTATCCTGTAAATCCGCCTTGGATACACTCCATTCTCCCGCAGGAATATGGGTTATGGGATAAGCATTTGCAAGGTGTAAAAATCCCTCCGCCGTTGCAATATCCAATTTTCCGTCCAAAGGACGATAATGCATCAAAACAACAGCCTTTGGCTGACATTGTTCTACGTATGCAAAAGCTTGTTTCGCGTCAATTGTATATTTACCTCCAATTGGCAACAACCAAACGTCCGCATTTTCTATCCATTGAGCAATTTCAGGGGAATATTCCTCACCCAAATCTCCAAAATGACAAATCCGCACGCCGTCCATTTCCCATTTAAACAGGAGATTATCCCCACGAAGCGCGCCTTGCTTGGGGTCATGCCACGTATGCACGCCTTCAAAGGTTATGCCCTTTGCCAAATGCTTGCCTTCCGTGGAAACAACTTCATACTGCCCTTGGATAGCAGGCAAATAATTATGATCAAAATGCCCATGGCTTACCGTTACCACGTCAGCCGTCAGCCCCTGTGGCAATTCATAACCTACCTGCGTGTACGGATCAGTGATTACTTTGATCCCCTGCTGATTTTCCAAACAAAAACAAGAATGGCCTAAATAAGTGATTTTCATACAGTATCCCCTTTTTCCCTCGCCATAATGCGAAGTTTCATCATTTGAGTTTCTCCGCTGATGCGAAGATCATATCGCAAAAAAAGAAGCAACGAACGTTTGCCTTCAGAATAGGCAACCTGATGGGTAAATGTTTCAATTTCTCCGCTATTTCCACCAATGCCCAGCGTTCCTTTCGTCCAAACTCCCTCTTGTAAACATAATTGCAACGAATAATCTCCCTGTCGATCAACTTCCGCTTGATTGCCCTGCAACTTAATCGTAACCACGGCGTTTTCTTCATGGTATCGAAGATATACGTTGCTTGGAGAAAGGGAGAATTCTCCCTCACGAGAAATGGTCGTTTCTCTGCCGTCTATGGTTGTTATTAGATTTACTCGACACGCATTCATTCGTTTTTCCCCTTTTTTCGACATATTTTCACCCCTATTATATCAAATATTTTTCAAAAAGTAAATACTTTTAGAGGATTTTGTAAAATAATCTTTTTTTATCTTGTGCAAAAAAGAGGGATTACTCCCTCTCCTTTTGATATTTTTCCTTGGTGGCAAGCCCACCACGGATGTGCCGTTCGCTCAAATTGACATCGAGCACCTTGCGCGTCCGTTCATACAGCGCCAAATCGATATAGCGCAATCGTTCAGACACGTCTTTATGTACCGTAGATTTGCTGATGGCAAAATGCGCGGAACACGCCCGAACGGTACAACCCGTTGCGACGATATATTCCGCGCATTTAATTACTCTTTCTTCAATATATTCCCACAACTTCCCCGACCTCCGTCAATTGGTTACGAAATATACTATGTCGGTTTTTTGTGGTTTATAACTCTTTTTACCGAATTATTCTCCTTTTTTATAGGGCATCGGAATGGCTTTCAAGATGGAATCTTCTGCATAGCGAGCAAGTTTCTTTGCTCTCGCGCTCTGTACCGAGATGAAGATATCCTCACTGGAAAGTTCGCTGACCGCGTGATTCTTTTCCTCGATTGCAAGCATATATGGTGTAGTAACGTAAGCTGCGCAAAGCACGGTTGCTCCTTCACGCATGCTGACAATGATAGACCCCTTCTTATAACGCTTGCTCACTTCGATCTGCGAAGAGATGACACGCTTAAACTTACCTTCCGTAGTAACGATGATAATTTCGCCTTCTCCGTTAATTTGCTTCATGAGAATAACTTCATCATCTTCACGGAGCATGATCCCTTTGACGCCGGCTGCAATTCTGCCGTGGGTGGGAATGTCATCCTTCATGGCGTTCAAACAAATACCCTGCTTCGTAACCATGATGATGGTATCCTCTTCAAAGGTTTCTTGTTCGACATTAATGACTTCGTCCTCGTCGTTGACCTTAACCGCCTGGAAGCAATCCTTGCGTTGTTCGTATTCCTCCCAACTGCTCTTTTTAATCATCCCCTTCTTGGTGAAGAAGAGCAAATTGCCATACGGCATTCGTTCTCCCACTTCAAAGAGCGCCACTACCTTTTCCCCTTCCGTCGCTTCTTCCGACATTTCCTTCAACGTTACGCCGCTGTCGGTAAGTTTGCAGATAAGTTCTGGATCGGAGATGTCGATCTTATGGCAATTCCCGTAATTGGTAAAGGCATAAATGCATTTATCCGTTATCGTTTCCAAAAGCTGACAAGCAATCAAGTGCGGTTTAAACTTCCCTTCCAAGGGTTTCTGAAGAGCATCAATCTGCTTTTCTGTCAACACTTTAAAACAATTATCCGCTGTATAGGCAAGCATGCAAGGCACACCGGCCTTCTTTTCACTGGCGGTGGCAATCAATTCATCCGCCTCTTCTCTGGTGAACACCAATCTCGATTTTCTGGGGGAAGGATAAGCCGCCTTGATCTGCGTAATTTCCTCCTTGACAACCTGCAACTGCAAGTCCCCACTCTTGACGATGGCGCGCAACTTTTTGATGAGTTTCTTCAACTCCTTCAATTCCTGTTCAAGCTTGAAAATTTCCAACTTGGTGAGGCGGGCGAGCTTCAAATCGAGGATAGCTTGCGCTTGAATCTTCGAGATTTCAAATCGCTCCATCAAACGATTTCTCGCATCCGAAGTGCTTTCCGATTTTTTAATGATTGCGATAACTTCGTCGATATTCTGTACGGCGATAATCAACCCTTCCAAAATATGACAACGGGCTTCCGCCTGCTCTAAATCGAACTGCGTTCTACGCAAAATAACCTTCTGCTGGTAGGCAACGTAATGGCGAATAATCTCCATAAGCCCAAGCTGTTGAGGTTTCCCGTCGGCAATGACCACCATGTTGATACCGAAGGTAACTTCGAGGTCGGTATACTTATATAAACATTTTAAAATGGCGTCAACGTCTGCATCTTTTTTGACGCGAATGACGGCGCGCATACCCGTTCTGTCCGATTCGTCGGCAACAAAATCAAGCCCGGCAAGTTCTTCCTTTTTATCTTCTCTAAGGTCAACGATCTTTCTGAGCAATTGCGCCTTATTTACCTGATAAGGAAGTTCCGTAATGACGAGATTCGTCTTGCCATTATCCGTTTTTTCCGCCGTGATTTTCGAACGAATGGTAATCTTCCCACGTCCCGTTTTGTAAGCTTGAATCAACTCATTGGCAATAATCAGCCCTCCTGTCGGGAAATCGGGCGAAGGGATATATTCCATCATTTCCTCTAAGGAAATAGCGGGATTATCAATGTACGCAACAACGCCGTTGATAACTTCCTCCAAGTTATGGGTGGGAATATTGGTAGCAAGGCCGACTGCAATCCCCGACGCGCCATTGACAAGAAGGTTGGGATATCTTCCCGGCAATACGTCGGGTTCTTCCAAACTGTCGTCAAAGTTGGGCGAGAAAGTTACTGTCTGCTTATCAATATCACGGAGCATTTCCAATGCAAGCGGTTGCATTCTTGCTTCCGTATAACGCATGGCGGCAGCGGGGTCTCCGTCTACCGAACCAAAGTTACCATGGCCGTCAACGAGGGTTTTGCCCATGTTGAAATCTTGCGCCATACGCACCATTGCGTCATATACCGAACTGTCGCCATGGGGATGATATTTACCCATGCAATCACCGACGATACGGGCGCACTTCTTATGAGGCTTATCGGGCGTTAAGCCCATCTCTTTCATTGTATATAAAATACGTCTTTGTACAGGTTTTAAACCGTCCTCAACACGAGGGAGCGCTCGATCGAGGATAACGAATTCCGCATAGGGAAGCATGGAGGAATGCAATACTTTTTCCAAGGGTTGGATAAAAAGTTCCCCTTTCGGTTGTGCGGGAATCGGCGCTTCTTTTTTCTTTCTTGCCATCTTATTCCTCCTCCTTCTTGCCTTCTGTCTTCTTACGTCTTTCTACAAAGCCGTCGCGCTTGTCAAAGTTTGCATACTTCGCCAAGAATTCCTTTCTGCCTTCCACCTTATCGCCCATGAGCGTCGTGATCATACGTTCTGCCTTTGCAGCGTCCTCTACGGTAACCTGAATGAGGTTTCTCGTTTCGGGGTTCATGGTCGTTTCCCAAAGCTGATCGGCATTCATTTCACCCAACCCTTTATAGCGTTGTAATTGACAGCCTTTACCGATTTTTTCAATCTTTTCGTCCAATTCCTTATCGTCGTAAGCGTACTCTACCTTATCCCCTTTGTACACTTTATAGAGGGGGGGCATACCGATATATACGCAACCTGCATTGACGAGAGGACGCATATAACGGAAGAAGAAGGTGAGCAAAATACAACGAATATGCATACCGTCTTGGTCGGCATCGGAAAGGATAATAACTTTATGATAATTAATTTTATCCATCTTGAAATCGGGATCAATCCCCGCACCAATGGCGCTGATGATCGTACGAATTTCTTCATTTTCCAAAATTTGCGAAAGTTTCTTTTTCTCTACGTTTAAGGGTTTACCACGAAGAGGCAAAATGGATTGGAATTGTCTGACACGCGCTTGCTTTGCCGTACCACCTGCCGAATCCCCTTCTACGATGAACATTTCATTCAGTTCCGCTTTTCTGCCCGAACAAGCTGCCAACTTTCCAATCAACGTCAAGCCGTCAATGCTGTTCTTTGCGCGCGCATTTTCCTTGGCTGTCTTAGCCGCAAGACGTGACTTCGCCGCGCCCTGCGCCTTTTTGATAATTTCGTCCATCGTCTTTTTGTATCCACGAATATTCTTGAAGGCATTAAATCCTTCAATCACCGTCGCTTCTACCGCAGGACGCGCTTCGGTATTACCAAGCTTCGTCTTTGTCTGCCCTTCAAATTGCACGTTGCCCATCTTGATGGAAAGGACAACCGCAAGCCCTTCGCTGAAGTCATCCCCTGCAAATTGGCGTCTTTATCCTTCAAGAAGCCGTTGCTTCTTGCGTACTCGTTAAGCACACGGGTAAGCCCTGAACGGAAGCCTATTTCATGATAGCCTCCCTCCGGCGTGGGAATGTTATTGACGAAAGAGAACATACATTCTCTATATTCCCCCGTATGCTGAATGGAAAATTCCACCTGAATGTTATTCTTCGTTGCCTTATAATAAATCGGCTGGGAGTACAGCTTTTTCTTCCCTTCGTTCAAGCTCTTTACATAATCGGAAATACCGCCGTCATACTTGAAGGTAACGCGATAGGGTTCGCTGTCCAAAGCAAGGGCATCGAGTTGCCCAAAGAGATTTTCTTGCGCCTCTTCCAAGCTTTCCTCTTCCTTGCCGTTTTCATCTTCCCCATCCTCTTCTTCGTCGCTTGCAAAAAGCATTCTGCTACGTCTTGCCTCTGCCATCGTGATGCGTTCATCCACAAGGATGATCTCGATTCCACGATTCAAGAAGGCAAGCTGACGCAAACGTTCTTCCACCGTTTCCAAATCAAAATTCGTTTCAGAGAAAACCGTAGCGTCCGGTTTAAAACGAACAAAAGAGCCCTTTCGGCTGGTCGTAATGCCCGTATCTTCCAAAGGGCCATCGGGAATCCCCGATTCGATCTTCTTCTTTCTTGCGTTGTATTTGGAATGGAAACTCATCTTATAAATACGACGATCACGGCAAACCTCTACCGTCAACCATTCGGAGAGTGCGTTGGTTACCGAAGCGCCAACCCCATGCAAACCGCCTGAATATTCATAGTTTCCCTGTCCAAATTTACCACCTGCGT
>JAFTMD010000005.1 GCA_017452585.1 Clostridia bacterium | reverse complement strand
TTGAGTTATTAAAATACATTTCCGATACACTTATGCTACGAAAAGAAAAAGACAAGACAAAGAAATATACAACGCTGGCCAAAGCTGTGAGAAGATTTGGTTGGCGTCTTGATGTATATCCCAGTAAAAATATAAAAAGTCCAATGTATGGTTATGCTAAATTGGTGCGAATGGAAGAAGAAAATGTTGGGGGAGTTTGGGATGATTCTATATAAAATGACCAACACCCCCAATTGGGATTAAACAAAAAAATGGACGCATGTATCTAAATTTGAATACTGCGCTTAACCTTTATGGTTTTTCATATGAAAGAGGACATCACAAAGGGGATTTAGGTAACATTGTTGTATTGAAAAAATAATGGGGGAGTTTTAAATATCTTATATTAAATTAATATTCCCCATATTAATTGTTGTGTTTTGAAAATTGTCGGATTTTCTTGAAGGATTATTTATTCGCCGTCTCGCTCCTAGCGGCTTTTGGCCGTCGTCACTCGACGGCAAGGGGAAGATGGGTTTTCGTCTAAGAAGGTATTAATCACTAGTCCAAGCGATTGAATAAGGACGAATTTTATACCCGAATAGAAGAAAGCTCTTTAAGGCTTTCATCTATCTGCCAAATTGCAATTCACTACATTCATTACAATTTGAATCAGACTTTCTTTTTTTGGTCAGTTTCTAAAAATACTACCCGTGAGCTGTACAGAAAACCGCCGCCTATCTTGCGGTTTTTACCACGCCCCCTAATCGATTTAAGGACAGGTTTTTTCTGTTGTTTAAGCATTTGGTGAAAATTAAAAATCGAGCTATTGACAGACTTAAAAATATGTGATATAATAAAAAAAACAACAAAGGAGAGAGGATTAGACCAACCAATAAGGCAATAAATCATTGGAATTTTATTCGTTTTAAAAGAAAATATTAAAGCCAAATTTGTACGTGTAAGCCACGCTTTTCAAGAGATGTTTTCCTTAGATTTCCTAATAATCTGAGCAAACAGTGGGCGGATTGAAGCAATCAACGCTATTTTTGGCGCGAGGATTTATCTCGGCGCGGAAAAGCCGACGAATAGCGAATTTATCGCGCTCGTGGCGGATAAGCTCATTTTGGAAAATATGGTTTAAAATAAAGGGATTTTGAAATTTTTGTGCGCTGCTTCAGTTGGCGCACTTTTTTTGTGAATGCTACAAAATCCTCTTGACGAAGGTAGAGGAAAGTGGTAAAATAGAATTGTGCTATTGTGATCAAATAGTATAATATCAAAAATTTAAGGATCTATCATGAAAAAAAGTAGAAAAATCTTAATCTCATTGCTTGTGGGGGGTATGGCCGGCTCCGGAATAATGGGTTTTATGGCCTGTTCGAATTCTGTTCCCAACTCTCCAGATTCGTCTAACGAGCAAGAAGCTCAAGTCACGCAGAATTTAGAATATGAAAAAATAGAAGGGAAAGACGAGTATCGATTGGTAGGGTTAGGAACGGCATCCGATTTGGATATCTCTATTCCAAAAACACATAAAGGTCTACCCGTTACTGAAATTGCCGAACAGGCTTTTAGAAGTGAAGAGGGGAAGGAAGTATACATAACGAGCGTAGTGATTCCTGACAGCGTAATGTCTATCGGTGAGGCTGCATTCTATAACTGCACCAGTTTGAAGAGTGTAGTGATTGGTGATGGGGTGACGACGATTGGCGAGTGTGCGTTTTATGGTTGTGCAAACTTGACAAATATAGAAATTGGCAATGGTGTAACATGGGTTGGGGATTCTGCATTCGAAGCTTGCAACTTGACTTATAATACAGAAGGTGATTTGAAATATTTAGGAAATAGCACCAATGCATACGTCTATTTGGCAGGCACCAGTTCAAGCGATATAAGGCAAGCAACGATTCATGAGGACTGTAAAATTATCGGAGAATCTGCATTTTATGCTTGTGCTCGTTTGATGATTATCGAGATTCCTGATGGAGTAGTTTCTATCGGTAAAAAAGCATTTTGTGGTTGCGATTGGTTAAATAGTATAGAGTTTCCTGAGGGCTTACGTTCCATTGGCTATGGCGCATTCAATGGATGCGATCGATTGAAAAGTCTTGAGATCCCTAACAGTGTAACGTTTATTGATGAAGCTGCTTTTTCGAGTTGTTTTGACTTATCAAGCGTGGTGCTAGGCAACGGGTTAACTTCTATCTCTAATTCTATGTTTTGGAGTTGCGACAACTTGAAAAGCGTGGTAATTCCTGACAGCGTAACTTCTATCGCTTATGGCGCATTTAAGGATTGCAGTAGCTTGGCGACTATTGAAATCCCGAACACCGTAATCTCCATTGGAGGGGCGGCGTTCAACGGGTGTCGCACTTTGAAGAATGTAGTCATCCCCAATGCTGTTACTTTAATTGGTGATTTAACCTTCCATAATTGCTATAATTTAAAAACTGTGAAGATTGGTGAGGGTGTAACCTCAATCGGCCAGGATGCATTTTGGGATTGCAACGACTTGACAAATATTATACTTTCTAATCGGGTAACTTCGATTGGGGATCGTGCTTTTTATGGTTGCGAAAGCATAACGAACATATATTACGAAGGTACGGCAAACGATTGGACGAAAATTTCAATAGGTTCTTATAATTCTGATTTAACCAATGCAACGCTGTATTGCTACAGTGAAAACAAGCCCGTAGAAGAGGGTAATTATTGGCATTACGTCAATGGTGAACCTGCCATTTGGGCATAATTTCTAAAACTAACCACCGCCTTGTTATCTTTTTGGATAACAGGGCGGTTTATTCTAAATTTATCTCTTGTGTAGAGAGCAAAGTAAAAGGTCGGCGAAGATTCGCCGACCGATTACTTTCTATAAAAGGTTCTATATGGATTTTTATTTTTAGTACATACCGCCCATATCACCGCCAGGCGCCATAGGAGCCGGAGGGGTAGGGATATCGGTTACGATGCTTTCTGTAGTCAAAAGCGTGGAGGCTACGGACGCTGCGTTTTGAAGAACGGAACGGGTAACCTTCGTGGGGTCGATAATACCACTTTCTACCATATCGCAATATTTATTGTTGAGGGCGTCAAAACCGCAGTTGGGACGCTTGGAAGAAAGCACTTTATCAACAATAACCGAACCATCTAACCCTGCATTTTTTGCAATCTGTCTGATAGGTTCTTCCAAAGCCTTCAAGATAATGGACGCGCCCGTCTTTTCATCACCATTCAAGGTTGCCACCAATTTCTTGATAGTGGGAACAGCGGAAAGGAGGGCAGAACCACCACCGGGAACGTAACCTTCTTCAACAGCAGCCCGCGTTGCGGCAAGAGCATCGTCAATGCGGAGTTTCTTTTCCTTCATTTCTACTTCCGTTGCTGCGCCTACGCTGATAACGGCTACGCCACCAGCGAGTTTTGCAAGGCGTTCTTGCAATTTTTCACGGTCATAATCGGATTTGGTTTCAGCAATCTGCGATTTGATAGAAGCAATACGTTCTTTAATCGCCTGCACGTCGCCAGCGCCACCGACAATCGTCGTATTTTCCTTATCGACGCGTACGGAGGAGGCTCTACCGAGCATATCCAAGGAGACATCCTTAAATTCAAGGCCCAAATCGGAGGAGATAACTTCACCGCCCGTCAAAATGGCGATATCGCGAAGCATATCCTTTCTTCTGTCACCAAAGCCAGGCGCTTTTACAGCGACGGAATTAAATACGCCTTTGAGTTTATTAACAATGAGCGCGGCAAGCGCGTCACCTTCCACGTCTTCGGCAATAATGAGAAGTTTTGCGCCCTGTTGCGCGAGGGGTTCGATAACGGGAAGAATTTCCTGCAAACTGGAAATCTTCTTATCGGTAATCAAAATGTAGGGGTTTTCCAAAGTTGCTTCCATTTTATCGGTGTTCGTAACCATATAAGCGGAAGCGTAACCACGATCGAACTGCATACCTTCCACGGTGTTGAGTTCGGTATTCATGGATTTGCCTTCTTCTACGGTGATAACGCCGTCCTTGCCTACAATTTCCATTGCCTTTGCAATCAACGCGCCCACTTCAGGATTTCCTGCGGAAATGGAAGCGGTCTGTTCAATTGCCTTGTTGCTTTCAACCGATTTAGAAATGCTCTTTAAGTGTTCTACGGTTGCATCAACTGCCTTTTTGATCCCTTCTTTTAAGATGATGGGATTAGCGCCAGCTGCGAGGTTTTTCAAGCCTTCGCGAACGATTGCTTGCGCCAAAACGACAGCGGTAGTCGTACCGTCACCAGCCACGTCGTTGGTTTTTGTGGAAACTTCTTTAACAAGCTGCGCGCCCATGTTTTCAAAGGGATCGGAAAGCTCGATTTCCTTTGCAATCGTTACACCGTCGTTGGTGATGAGGGGAGCGCCGAATTTTTTGTCGAGTACGACGTTTCTGCCCTTAGGGCCGAGGGTAATTTTTACGGTGTCAGCCAAAACGTTGACGCCTGCTTCCAATGCTTTTCTTGCATCTTCTCCGTATTTGATTTGTTTTGCCATGATAATTCTCTCCTTTTATATACGCAATTAGTCTTCCACAATCGCGAGAATATCGCTTTGTTTAATAATGGTAAATTCTTTGCCGTCAACTTTAAAATTGGAACCTGCATAATTGGAGCAAAGTACCTTGTCGCCGACTTTCACTTGCATAACAATTTCTTTCCCATCCACGATACCACCGGGGCCAACAGCCACCACTTGGCAGGTTTGGGGTTTTTCTTGTGCAGACGAGGGAAGATAGAATCCGCTTTTCGTCTTTTCTTCCACCGTTACGCTTTCTACGACAACTTTGTCGAATAAAGGTTTGATATTCATAATGTAATTCCTCCGAATGAACCGATTTTATTTTCGGTATTTTTTAATACATTTTTATTATAAACGAAAAGCACCATAAATCAAACAGCTTTTTTGGAAAAATCAGGATATTTTTTTAACATCTTTTTGAGAAAACGAAAAAAGTCTTTTGAAAGGATTGATTTTCCTAGGAAAAAGTGCTATAATAAAAACAGTCTATAATAAGGAGACAACTTATATGTCCATGAACAAATGGGATAAAAGATTTATGGAACTCACCGAAACAGTTTCCAATTGGTCAAGCTGTTATCAAGAGAGCCGACACGTAGGGGCAATTATCGTCAAGGATAAGCGCGTCATGACGACGGGGTACAACGGTGCGCCTGCGGGAATCAAAAGCTGTGAAGAAAAAGGGGAGTGCTTAAGACGTAAATTGAATATTCCCAGCGGAACGCAACACGAGCTTTGTTTTGCCGTGCATGCAGAACAAAACGCTATCGTTCAGGCCGCAAAATATGGGATCGACATCAATGGGGCAACTCTTTATTGTACACACCAACCTTGCGTAATATGCGCAAAAATTATTATCAATGCAGGCATTAAGAGAGTCGTGTATAAACACGGCTATCCTGATGAATTCTCCCTGCAATTGTTTGAGGAAGCCAATGTTCAAGTGGAAAAATTTATTTAAAAAAGGAAATAAATCTATGAATCCTATCGTAACCTTTCAAATGCAAAACGGAAAGACCTTCAAAGCAGAACTCTATCCCGACAAAGCGCCCAACACCGTAAACAATTTCTTATCCTTGGTCAATAAGGGTTTTTATAACGGAGTTATTTTTCATCGCGTCATAGCGGGATTTATGATTCAGGTCGGAGATCCCGACGGTAATGTTACGGGTGGCCCCGGCTATCACATCAAGGGAGAGTTTTCCGGCAATGGTTTTGCGCAGAATGACATCTTGCATGAACGTGGCGTATTGTCGATGGCGCGTTCTCAACATCCTGATTCCGCAGGTTCGCAATTCTTTGTTATGCACGCGGATGCTGATTATTTAGACGGGCAGTACGCTGGTTTTGGCAGAGTTATTGAAGGCATGGATGTTGTCGACGAAATCGCAGAAACCAAGACGGATTGGTACGATAGACCTTATGAAGATCAAGTGATGGCGAAAGTAACGGCGGAAACCTTTGGTGTAACGTACGACGCTCCCATCAAAGCATAAGGAGAATATTATGACCGATAACAGCGTTTATACAAATCCTTTAATCACTCGCTATGCCAGCAAGGAAATGCAACGTGCCTTTTCCGATGAAAAGCGTTTTAAGCTTTGGAGTAAGCTTTGGATCGCTCTTGCAGAATCGGAAATGGAATTGGGGCTTAACGTAACCCAAGAACAGGTGGACGAATTAAAGGAATATGCCGAAGAAATTGATTACGAGTTGGCGGCCAAGTTTGAAAGGGAGGTTCGCCATGACGTTATGGCGCACGTAAAGGCGTATGGCGCATACGCTAAAAAGGCAATGCCCATCATTCATCTTGGCGCAACCAGCTGTTTTGTCAATTGTAATGCAGAAGCTATTATGTTAGATGACGCGCTTGCTATTATTTTAAAGAAGCTTGTCAACGTAATGGATAAGTTAAAGAACTTTGCGCTCGCATATAAAGATATGCCTACGCTTGGTTTTACCCATTTGCAACCTGCCCAGCTCACTACGGTTGGCAAACGCGCTACCCTTTGGCTGCAGGATTTGGAAATGGACTATGAAAATCTCATGCACGCAAAAGCTTGTATCAAGCTTCGTGGCGTCAAAGGGACAACGGGTACGCAAGCGAGTTTTATGGAACTCTTTAATGGTGATGAAGAGAAGGTGAAGGAACTGCAAAACCGTGTTGTCAAGAAGATGGGATATGATAAGGTGTATGGCGTTACCGGCCAGACCTATCCTAGAAAGCTTGACTACAACATTTTGTGCGTCCTTTCACAGATTGCGCAAAGCGCCTATAAATTCTCGAATGACATTCGTATTTTACAGAATATGAAGGAGATTGAAGAGCCTTTTGAAAAGAATCAGATTGGATCTTCCGCTATGACATATAAGCGTAATCCCATGCGTTCAGAACGTATTGGCGCGCTTGCCAGATATGTCATTTCCCTGCCTACAAACAGCGCCCTGACGGCTGCTACGCAGTGGTTTGAAAGAACGTTGGACGATTCTGCCAACCGTCGTATCGTCAACGCGCAGGCATTCTTATCCGTCGATGCCATTTTGAACATCTACATGAATGTTGCTGAAAACTTGGTCGTTTACGAGAAGGTTATTGAAAAGCATATTCGCGCGGAACTTCCGTTTATGGCAACGGAAAATATCATGATGGAATGTGTAAAGGCGGGTGGAAATCGTCAGGAATTGCACGAAGAAATTCGTATGCTTTCCATGGAAGCAGGAAAAAATGTCAAAGTGGACGGCAAAGAAAATAATCTGATTGAGCTTATCAAGCAAGATGAGATGTTTGCGCCCGTTTGGGATCATCTTGATGAAATTCTCGACGCGAAGAAATTCATTGGCAGAGCGCCTTCCCAAGTAACGGAATTTATTGAAAATGAAATTCAACCGATTTTGGATAAGCACAAAGAATTGCTTGGTGAAAAAGGGGACGTTCGTGTATAATCGAAATAGTATGAAAAAACATCCGCATTTTTTGCGGATGTTTTTGTATGCAAAATTCAATTAGTAAACACGGCTATCTTCCAAGTAATCTCTAAACACGTAGAACAACTGGGAAAGGACAAACATAACCAAAACAGCCATTACAGTAAGCATATAAAGGGGAATTGCATACCACAGAATGGGAATATAGATGCCCCAAGGATTGTTACCGAGCAAGAACGAAGGGGTGATAGATTTGAAAATATCAACCAACCATTCAAAATTTGTCGGGGGATGCATTGTCCAAGCGGGATTTAAAGCGTTCAACGTTTCTAATAACGAACCCTTGGAAGGAATAATTTCCATACGAATCAAAACGATATCGTTGAGGAGTACGAGGCCAAGCCCAACAAAGAACAAAAGTCCCATTGCCCAAAAATATTTTAAATCGAGTTTCGTAACCTTTGTCAAGACGGGCAAAATGGCGATGATGAACAATAAACCGTGGCAGATATAATATCTATATACTTCCCAAGTGAATGCCGATTGGTTGAGGAACCAATAGGGGAAGCCAAAGGTCAAAACGCCACAAACAATCCCTGCGTAAGAAAAGAAATTCTTTAAAAGCTGATTGCCAAACAAGATGATGAAAGGGGCCACAATAATCAGCAGAGCGCAGAAATTGTAGGCGGTGCTTAAAGAAAGATCATAACCTTCTTGATATTGCGGATAAATAAAGCCTTTGAATACATGCTGAACAAGGTTTACCAACGCAAGCAGGAAAATAAAAAACTTTTGCACGCCTTTGCCGCCCTTTTTGATAAGCTTATAAAAGACAAAGCATACGAATAAAAGCGCGGCTATGTAGACATAATACATGACTGAGCCATAATTGAGTAGCATTTGCGTACCCTCCGAATCATAATAATTAAAAAACGCAGAAAGAACAAACTTTCTGCGTTTTTAACATGGTGCCGAAGGTGGGACTTGAACCCACACGTTGTCACCAACAACGGATTTTGAGTCCGTCGCGTCTGCCATTCCACCACTTCGGCATCTCTTGCGGAAAGCTTACTTATTATATAACATATTTAAAAAAAAGGCAAGCGTTTTAACGGCATTTTTTAAAATTTTTCTTAAAATCCTTGCGATTTTTTTTAATTCGTGGTAAAATAGAGATAGAAAGATATAGGAGTTCCCTTTTCATGGATAAATTTGTATTAATTGACGGTAACAGTTTACTAAATCGCGCCTTTTATGCAACGCCTTTGTTCACCACGAAGGACGGCATGCCTACCAATGCTGTTTTCGGGTTTGTTAAATTGTTGCTGAAAATCATTTCAGAAAAAAAACCTGCGTATTTAGCGGTGGCATTTGATTTGAGCGCGCCTACCTTCCGACATAAGATGTATGACGATTATAAAGCCGGCAGAAAACCTATGCCGGCAGAATTGGCTGTACAAATTCCCATCTTGAAGGAAGTGTTACAAATGATGGGGATTCGTATATGCGAATTGGAAGGGTATGAAGCAGATGATATCATCGGGACGCTTTCCAAACGCTTTGACGTACACAGCTATATTTATACGGGGGATCGAGATTCCTATCAGTTGGTAGATACGCGCGTCAACGTCTGCTATACCAGAAAAGGCGTCAGCGATATTTTGGAGCTTTCCAAAGAGAATTTCAAAGATGAGCTGGGCATTAACCCCTTGCAAATTATCGAACAGAAGGCTTTAATGGGTGATAAATCAGACAATATTCCGGGCGTTGCGGGTATTGGGGAAAAATCAGCCATGAATCTGTTGGAAAAATACTACGATTTGGACGGTGTCTACGCGCATTTGGATGAAATTGGCGGCGCTTTGCATAACAAATTGGAAACGGGCAAAGAATTGGCATACTTTTCTAAGCAATTAGCCACCATTATTACCGACGTTCCCTTGGATATTTCCTTGCAGGAATGCGTCCTTAAGATGCCTTTCCCGCATAAGTTAAGAGAACGATTTGCAGAACTTGAATTTAAAAGCTTACTCACCAAAAATATATTTGAAGAAAATCAAGAAGTGGAACAGCTTTCCATATTGGAAATGGGGGTTCGCAAGCAAGAGATACGAGAAATCAACCCTGAGCGGGTGGAAGAGGTTATACAGGCCATTCAGCAGCCGCAAGTTATAGGAATTTCCTATCATTGGACAGAATCCGCTTTTTATTGTTGTCCGTTGACGAACGAGGGCGTAAATGAAGTGGAATATATCCTTCCAATCAAAGCGGGGCTTTTGGATGTCGGCTTCTATGAAAATGAACTGGAACCTTTGCTTCGTTGTATTTTTGAAGGGGATAAAACAACGTATTCCTACAACGTAAAAGAAACGATGCATCGATTGCAAATCTTTGATATTGCCTATCGCGCGCCCTTTGAAGATGTTGGGATCTTAAAATGTATTGCAGAAGGGTTGAGTAACGTTGACGGATTAGAATTCTGCTTAAATTATTTTTCCTTGGCGGAGAAACAAAAGGCAGCTGGCGTTTATTGGCTGTGGAAGCATTATTCCGATCTGTTGAATAAGGAAGAAGAAAAGCTGTATAAAGACGTGGAATTGCCTTTAATTTCCGTGCTCTTTTCCATGGAGCAAGAGGGTGTGTGCGTGGATTTAGCCATGTTACAGACGCTTTCCTTGAAATATAATGCGGAAATTCAAGAAATCGCAGAGCAAATTTATGCGTTGGCTGGAGAAAAATTCAACATCAATTCTACCCAACAGCTTGGCAAAATTCTCTTTGAGAAACTGAAAATTGCAGACGGTGTCAAAAAGACCAAGGAAAGCAAGAATTATAAGACTACGGCAGAAGAATTGGAGAAATATGCCGAAGATCATGAAATTGTGCGCTTGCTTTTGCGTTATCGCAAAGCGCAGAAGATCAATTCTACCTATATTGAAGGGTTTAAACCACTCATCAAGCAAGGAAAAGTGCATACGACCTATAATCAAAGCAACACGCAGACGGGGCGTTTGTCGAGTGTAAATCCCAATTTACAAAACATTCCCATCAGAACGGAGGAAGGTCGTGAACTTCGTAAACTTTTTATGGCAAGCGAAGGAAACGTGCTGGTTGATGCGGATTATTCGCAGATCGAACTCCGTTTATTGGCGCATTTTTCGGGGTGTAAAGAGCTTATTCAGGCATACTGCGAGGAGAAGGATATTCATGCAACGACGGCTGCGCAAGTGTTTGACGTGCCAATGGCTGAGGTAACTTCTGCAATGCGCCGAGATGCCAAAGCGGTGAATTTTGGGATTATTTATGGGATTAGCGCCTTTGGCTTGGCTAAAGATTTAAATATTTCCACGAAAAAGGCGCAAGCGTATATTAACCGATACTTTGAAAATTATTCCGACGTCAAGACATATATGACGCAAAACGTTGAAATGGCGAATAAAGATGGCTATATTAAGACGTTGCTTGGCCGTCGTAGAGTCATCAATGAGTTGAAATCTTCCAACTATAACGTCCGTTCCTTTGGTGAGCGCGCGGCCATGAATATGACTTTGCAGGGATCCAGCGCGGATATTATCAAAATAGCCATGATTCATGTGCATCAAAAACTAAAGGAAGGTGGTTTCCGCGCGAAGCTCGTTTTGCAGGTGCACGACGAATTGGTGATTGATTGTCCTAAAGACGAATCGGAAGAAGTGGCGAAAATTTTGCAAACGGAAATGGAAAATGCGGTTTCTTTGCGTGTGCCTATGACAGTCGAAGTGGGTATTGGTGAAAATTGGTTCGAATGCAAATAAAGTTTCACACTATTTGTTTAACGATAATTATAATGAAACAATATTCGTGAAACAATTTAGAGGAAGAAAATAAAAAGGGAAATAGTTATGTCGAAAAAAAAGATAGCTGTCACGGGTGGAATTGGAAGCGGAAAATCAACGGTAATGAACTATTTACAAACAAAGGGTTTTCCCGTCTTTTCTTGTGATGAGATTTACAAAGAGATTATCCAATCTCCTGCCTATATCGAGGAGATTAAGAAATGCTTCCCCACGGCCATTACGGAAGGAAAAGTGGATAGAAAGGCGCTTTCTGCTTTGGTTTTTAATGATGAACGGGCAAGAGAGCGGTTAAATCAAATCGCTCATCCCTTGATTATGAAAGAATTGATTGCTCGCATGAACCAATCAGAAAGTCCATTGGTTTTTGTGGAAGTGCCGTTGCTTTTTGAAGCAAATCTTGAAAACGTGTTTGATGAAATTCTGGTGATAATGCGTCCGAAAGAAAATCGTAAAGAAGCGGTTGCGCTTCGTGACGGTCTTTCCTTTGAAGAAATAGAAGCGCGTATGAATGCGCAGTTTGATTATCAATCAGCAGAAGGTCAAAAGCGTTTGCAGAAAAGTGGTGCAATTCAAATTATAAATGATCAAACGCAAAAGGAGCTTGAACAAGAGCTGGAAAATTGGTTAAATACACAAAACGTGAAACAATTAACGTGAAACAAATTATAATATTATGTTTGATAAGGAATCCTCTGTGTGCGCACGGGGGATTTTATAATATACGCCTGACATAATTGTACTAAAATGAAAATAAAAGTCTATTTTTGACCATAAAATAATACCTATGTCTGACATATCATAATTAATTTGTTACACATAATAACTATGACAGGCATAGTAAAGAGGCGTTTGGGTGTAAAAATCCTCTTTAAAACCCTCGAAATAGTCCGAAATAGGTGAATAAATCAATCAAAATATTAATCAAAATTTGTTAAATTATTAAATTTTAAAATTTTTTAAACTTTTTTTGCAAAACCCCTTGAAATTTCTGAGAATATATAGTATAATAGTTAGCGGCAAATAAGACGTGTTTATATAGGAGAAGTTTTTTAGCGTAGGAGGTTATGAAGCAATGTGCGCAATGAATACCGATTTTCCTTTGCATTTGTTTCATCATGGGGAAAATTATAAATCCTATGAATTTTTAGGGGCGCATCCTGTCATTTTGAACAGAAAGCGCGGCTATGTTTTCCGCGTTTGGGCTCCGCGCGCTAAACAAGTTTCCGTGGTTGGTGACTTTAACAATTGGAAAAAGACGGCACACGTCATGCAACGGATGATTGACAAGGAAACATTTGAACTCTTCATCCCCGATATTTCTTCTTTGACGTCTTATAAATACTGCATTCAAACACAGGACGGTAGGGTTTTATACAAGGCCGATCCGTATGCGTTTTACGCGGAAATTCCCGGTGCAAACTACAATAATTCATCAAAACTTTTTAATTTAGACACATTCAAATGGACGGACAAGGCGTATTTGGAAAATCGAAAACATACCCATTTTTACACCTCGCCCATGAATATTTACGAAGTAAATCTACTTTCTTGGAAATTGCACGAGGATGGTAGTTATTATTCCTACAGCGAACTTGCGAAAGAATTGGTTGCCTACGTTTCCAAAATGGGATACACACACGTGGAATTGATGCCAATTGCTGAATTTCCTTTTGACGGCTCTTGGGGGTATCAAACGACGGGATATTTCGCGCCCACGTCTCGTTTGGGGACGCCTACCGAATTTATGCAACTCATTGACGCCTTCCATAACGTGGGCATCGGCGTCATTTTAGATTGGGTTCCTTCCTATTTCCCCAAGGATTCTTTTGGGCTTTATGAGTTTGATGGATTTCCGTTGTATGAATCCTCTCAATGGGATCGCATGGAACACAAAGGGGGGACGCGCGGGTTCGATTTTGCGCGTAACGAGGTCATTTCCTTTTTGCTTTCCGGCGCTACTTTCTGGTTTGATAAGTACCATTTGGACGGGTTGCGTATCGGTTCTTTAACTTCGATGCTCTATCTCGATTATGACAAAAATCCCGGCGAATGGGTACCCAATATCTATGGCGAAAATAAAAACTTGGAGGGGATTGCCTTCCTTCGTCGTTTGAATGAAACCATCAGCAATACATTCCCCGGCGCTTTGATGATTGCGGAAGATTCTACGGCTTGGCCAATGATGACAAAACCTGTTAAATCGGGAGGACTTGGCTTCCATTTCAAATGGAACACCGGTTGGATGAAGGATACGCTTGCTTACCAAAGCATGGATCCGATTTATAGAAAAGATCATCACACGAAGTTGACGTATTCCATGATGTACGCTTTTTCAGAAGAGTATATTTTGCCAATTTCTCACGACGAGGTAACGCATGGCAAGCGTGCATTAATTGAAAAAATGCCGGGCTCTTATGAGGATAAATTTGCCGGAATTCGCGCTTTGATGGGGTATATGATGTCCCATCCCGGTAAAAAATTGCACTTCATGGGATCGGAAATTGGACAGTTCAATGAATGGGATTACCAAAAGGGAATTGAGTTTTTCCTCAAAGAATATCCCATTCACGAAAAATATAACAAGATGATTCAAACGTTAAATACACTGTATAAGGATTATCCTGCATTGTATGAGATTGAGGATTCTTGGAAGGGATTTGCTTGGTTGGCGCCTGACGACGCATCACGTAACTTCCTGGCTTATCAAAGAACAGATCGGCAGGGAAATGCCATCATTGTCATGATCAATTTCTCCGGCGCAGATTTGCTCAACTACACCCTCGGCGTTCCCGAAGGGAAATATAAGGTGATTTTCAACAGCGACTCTACTCGTTTTGGCGGGGAAGGGAAGGTGAAGAAGAACACTTATTACACGGCGAATACGTACAGTCACGGACGGGAAACCTCCATTACGTTTGATCTTCCGAAATTGACTTGCGTTTATTTAGAAAAAATTAATTCATAAAAAGGGGGCACTCTCTATGCAAAGAAGAAAAGAATGCGTTGCGATGCTTTTGGCGGGCGGTCAGGGTAGCAGACTCTACGCCTTAACCACAAATATTGCAAAACCTGCCGTTGCGTTCGGGGCAAAATATCGTATCATCGATTTCCCGTTATCCAACTGCATTAACTCGGGTATTGATACGGTCGGCGTACTTACTCAATACCAACCTTTGATCCTTAACGAATATATCGGTAATGGTCAACCTTGGGACCTTGACAGAACGTACGGTGGCGTACACATTTTGTCGCCTTATCAGGCAAAGACTCGTTCTTCCTGGTATGAAGGTACGGCAAATGCTATCTACCAGAATATGCATTTCATGAAAATGTATAATCCTGAATATGTCCTCATTCTTTCCGGGGACCATATCTATAAGATGGATTATGCGGCAATGTTGGAAGCGCACAAGGAAAAAAATGCGGATTGTACGATCGCTGCAATCAACGTGCCCTTGAGTGAAGCGTCAAGATTTGGTATTCTCAACACCAATCCCGATGGCACAATCTATCAGTTTGAAGAAAAACCTAAGGTTCCTAAGAGCACGTTGGCTTCCATGGGTATCTATATTTTCAAGGCTGAAAAACTTTTCAAATACTTGGAAGAAGACGAAGCAAATCCCAATTCTTCCAAAGACTTCGGTAAGGACGTTTTGCCTGCAATGTTGAACGCAGGGGAAAAGATGTGTTCTTATGAATTTGAAGGTTATTGGAAGGACGTTGGTACCGTTGCTTCCCTTTGGCAGGCAAATATGGATCTTCTTGGCGAACGCCCTGAATTTGACGTTGGGGATAAGACGTGGAAAATCCACTCCAGAAATCCTTTGGCGCCTCCCGCATATACCGGTAAGACGGGCGTTGTGAAAAATTCAATGATCGCACTCGGTTGCGAAATTTATGGTACCGTTGAAAATTCCGTATTGGCAAGCAACGTTATCGTAGAAAAGGGCGCAGTTGTAAAAGATGCGGTTATCCTTGCAAACAGTGTTGTAAAGGCGAATGCAAAGGTTTCCTATTCGATCATTGATGAAAACGTTACCATTGGCAAAAAGGCAGTTGTTGGGGTTGAAAAGAATCCCGAAGCTGAAATTGTGGTTCTTGGCAGAGGAATTACCG
>JAFTMD010000034.1 GCA_017452585.1 Clostridia bacterium | reverse complement strand
TTTTACAAATGATAGAATGGTGGGTAAGTCATCAAACAAGCCACCCATGTCTGCGTTGACAAAGGAAAATCGGGAGAAAATCCGTTCGTACACCAAAACCATTTACAAGCGTTTGAACCTGCGCGGCGCGGTGCGAATGGATTATTTGGTGAGCGAGGGAAAGGTGTATCTTTCCGAGGTGAATACGGTGCCCGGTTCTTTGGCGTATTATCTATTTTGCGAGCGCATTTCTGATGCGAAGGTGTTTTTTGGGGAGCTTTTGGAAGAGGCGGTGGAACGCTTTGCCGAGCAGCAAAAAAATATTCCGACGACGAATATTTTGCATACGGCGTCCATGTTACATAAATAATCTCTGCACGCGAAATTGAGAAACCTCTCAATTTCGCGTATTTTTGGCTTGAACTGCCAAAGAACCACCAAACGCTATGCATAATTTATTGATTTTTTTTTATTTTTTTGGTATACTAGAAAAGAATTATTATGCGTTAAAGGAGATACGTGATTATGGCAACGGGTGAATTTACCGATAAAGTGCGAATACTCATCAAAGCCGGGGACGGTGGCGATGGCATGAATTCTTTCAAGGCCTATAAGGGCAAGCCTGCCTGTGGCCCCGATGGTGGGGACGGGGGCAGAGGTGGCAACGTCTATTTCGTTGGCGACAAGGATATGAATGATTTGTTCCCATTCCGCTTCCAATCTCGCTATTTGGCGGAGAATGGCGGCATGGGTGGCACGCAAAAATGCTTCGGTAAAAGCGGTGCGGATATTTTCATCAAGGTGCCTTTGGGTACGTTGGTGCGCGACGAGGAGACGGGCAGACTCATCTGCGACATCTTTGAAGATGGCGAACAGGTGTTGGTGGCTCGTGGCGGAAATGGCGGTAAGGGCAACGTGCGCTTTACAACGGCGCGCCGTCACGCTCCCAATTTTGCGCAGAAAGGGGAGAAGGTAAAACAGCATTATGTCATTTTGGAGCTCAAGGTCATTGCAGATGTTGGGTTTGTTGGCTTTCCCAACGTGGGGAAAAGCACCCTCTTAAGCAAGATTTCGGCAGCTCGTCCTAAAATTGCCAACTATCATTTCACCACCCTTTCCCCTAATTTGGGGGTAGTGCGCTACTATGAAAAATCCTTCGTAGCGGCAGACATTCCCGGCCTTATCGAGGGTGCGGCGCAGGGCGCTGGGCTTGGGCACGACTTCCTTCGCCATATCGAAAGGACGAGAATGCTTTGCCACGTTGTGGATATTTCCGGGTGCGAAGGGCGTGATCCCATCGAGGATTTTAAGAAAATCAATGAAGAATTGAAGGAGTTCAGCGAGGAACTTGCCTCCCGTCCGCAGATTATCGTTTTGAATAAATGCGACGTCTTTGGGGCGGAGGATAATTTAAAAGCGTTCAAGAAAAAGTATGGCAAAAAGTTCCAAATTTTCCCCATTACGGCGCTTACGGGCGAGGGCACGAGGGAGCTGATTGAAGGGGTGTTCGGTGTGCTTGACACCCTGCCTCCTGTTGAACCTATGCCCATTGAAGAGGAATTTGAATATAAGGCAGACGACGATTTGAGCTTTGAAATTTTCAAGGACGAAGATGGTGTTTACGTCGTCGTTGGCGGACTTGTCGATATGCTTTGCAGAAACGTGGTTTTAAACAACCCCGATTCGATGCTCTATTTCCAGAAAGTACTCCGTCTTCGTGGCGTCATTAAAGCGCTCACTAAGCTGGGCTGTACGGAGGGAGATACTGTCTCGATTGGTGACATAGAGTTCGATTTCGTTCCTTAAAAGCCGTATTTACTTCGAAATACGGCGTCAGGCTTACGTTTGTGCTTGGTCGTGTACGATCTTGTACACTCCCTGCGCGCAATCCGCGCCTTCCTGGTCTTTCTCGCAACTACGCCTTTTAAGACAGGAACGTCGAAATACGGCGTCAGACTTACGTTTGCGCTTGGATTAACGCCTAACGGCGTGTAGACGCAAGCAGAGCTTGCTTTTATGAGTCCGGTTTTGTGGGCTCTGCCCACAACCGCCAGAAACGGAGTTTCTGGACTTCGGGTGGGGAATTTTGATAAATAGCGCATACCATGGATGCGTTGAGATAGGAGATTTTACGATGGAAAAAGGATTGAAAGGATTTTTTTATGAATATAAATACTACCTTCTCCCCGAAGAATGTTCGAGCGTGGAGGAGTTGAAATCTTTACAAGCGGTGGAAGTGAAACGCTTGAAAGAGGAGCTTTGCATGGCGCCCAATTTCGTCTATGAAAGTATGGAAACCGAACTGCTCACCATTGAACACCCCGAACGGATTTTTCCTGCCGAGGTCAATCTTTATACGACGGAAGAATATGATAAAATTTTAAGCACGCAGGTGGAGTTTGTTTGCAAGAATTGCGAACGTTATGTAGATGACGGCACGGAGGATCTCAACGGACATCACCGTGAAATTTCCCTTGACGGCGTTTGCTATTTAAAGGAAACTGAGGATGATTTTTGGTCGTTTTCCTTCTGTACGTGGGTGATGTGGAAACGAATCGCCAAACATTCCGACGAGATGAAAAAATGGATTGATAAAAATCAGCAAAATAAGCTGAACAAGCTGATGCAAGAGGAACTTGATCGTTTCTTCCTGCCCTACGTGGTCCACGGTGGCATTGACGAAAACGGGAATTATATGCTTGCTTTTGACGCAGTGGAATATGCTCGCCCCGGCTTGCAGACAATCCTGCGTATGCTTGCAGAGGAAGCCAACCGTGAAGGTTCGTCTATGGAAACGGAGGGGTGGAAGGTCTATCCCTACCTGCCCAAGGGTATGTTGCCCGTGACCAGAAAACCCGATTATCTCAAGCATCCGCCTCGTATCTTCGCGAGAAAAAATGAGGAAGAGGGGCGCATGGAAATTATGGTTTACGAGCCTAAATATGCCAAAGCCAGCGAAAAGGCGAGCCTGCAGATGGGGGACGCTATCTATGAATATCTCACCTATCACGTCGGGCAAGACGTCCTTTTGGCAGGGGCAAGTGTTTATGAAATCACTTCCGATCTGCCTCAGGATATGGATGAGGTGACGGTGGAAGAGTTGGAAACGGCGTTGTTGGAATGCGCCTTGACCGAGGAAAAGGAAGTCCCCTATCCCTCCCCCTTGTATGCAACGCCTACGTATGAGGAAGAGCCGAAAATGTTGCCTTTTAAGCAGGGAGTACGCCACATCGTTACGACCTGCCCCGAAATTATGCCCGAACAATACGACGAAAACCTTTCTCATGAAAATACCATTTACGAGGATTTTGGGATCATCTACGCCTATCTCTATTTGCCCGCGAATATAGAAACAGACGAGGGCCATGGGAAATTGGAAACCTTGATGTGGTACCTCAGCAACCTTCGTTTTTATCCCGAACCCATTCAGGATAGTGAGCATAGAATTTCGATGGCGGGCATTGGAATGACGATTATGGACGAAGGCATTTGCACTGACGCGCTGGTTTTTGATGAAAAGATGTTTTTCCGCTGGATGCGTCATTTGACTCCCGTTTTAAAGGAATTGGGCGTCAAAATTGTAACCGTCAAGCGTTCCGGCGTGGATATTTACGAGCCGAACTATCGCATTGTTGCAGAGGGTTCAGGTTGGCTGAATTAAACAAAACGCGCATACCATGTATGCGTTCACGAATAAAATTATAAGGAAATATAGAAAAATTATGATGATTGTAACCAAC
The DNA here is from genome assembly GCA_017452585.1 of Clostridia bacterium. Taxonomy (GTDB): domain Bacteria; phylum Bacillota; class Clostridia; order Christensenellales; family Borkfalkiaceae; genus Scatosoma. The sequence goes on along the minus strand of JAFTMD010000034.1, from coordinate 5,084 downwards.
GAAAACATTACCAGCAAACAGAGAAGTAAATTAAAGGCGCTCGCGTCTACCATGTCGCCCATCACACAGATTGGGAAGGGTGGAATCACCGACAATCTTTTGAAAACGTTGTCGGATGCGCTCGACGCGAGAGAGTTGATCAAAGTCAACATTTTGGAAACGGCAGACGACGATGTGAGAAATCTTGCAGAGAATGTAGCCGAACTTTTGGAGGCAGTACCCGTTGCAGTGATTGGCAGAAAGGCGATCTTCTATCGCTATTCCCGTCGCGATAAATTTGCTCATTTGGAGTTTTAATTTCCGAAGAAATTGAAAAAAGGCGTTTAATCTCCGAAAATTGGTGGTATATATAAGCGAAACCACATTGTGAGGAAAGAAAGATGCAAGAAGATGTAAAACAAGAAGAAATGAAAGAAGAAATCAAGCAAGAAAAGCCTAAGAAAAAGCTGAATAAAAAACAGGAAGAATTGGAAAAGGCGCTTCTTGAGGCGGAAGAAAATAAAAGAAAGTGGTATGCAGTGACGGCAGAATATGAAAACTATCGTCGTCGCACGCAAAATCAATCTGCCCAGCGTTATCAGGAGGGCAGAAATGACGTTGTTTCGGCTCTGTTCCCCATTGGGGATAATTTGGAACGCGCGCTTTCCGCTTGCGCAGATGAAAGCACCAAACAGGGTTTGGATATGGTGTTGAAGTCCTTTAAAAAGGTGCTGGAAGGGGAAGGTGTCGAGGAGATTAATCCCCTTGGTGAAACCTTCAACGCCGATACCATGGAAGCGATCATGGCTATGCCTGCAGGCGAAGGCGAAGAGAGTGGCGTCGTGAAACAGGTATACGTAAAAGGGTATAAGAAGGGGGACAAAGTCCTTCGTTATGCGCAGGTTATTGTTACGCAATAAAAAGAATAAAGAAAGCTCAATCCCATTGGATTGAGTTTTTTTATGGATAACTTGTTGATAAACGTAAAAATGGTGATATGATTTGGCTAGCAATCAATAAGAGAGAAAGTATGCAAAATACCTAATGAATGGGTTGAATTTTTTTAAGAATTGAGGATTTTTTTGGTTTACCTATTGACAATCCAAAGGCATTGTGTTATAATAAATATAGTGTCCGGCATAGCCGGATAAAAGCAAAAAGGAGAATGGTATATGGAAAGAATACCTTTAAAAAGAAAAGGGAATGGAATATTCTCAATCATTATGAGTTGTATATGTGCCCTTACGGGATTGTTTTTGGCGATGAACTTCGTTGCGATAAAATCTGACTATAACAGAACCGAGTATATTTGGTTGATAGGGGGTGGTGTGGCGATCCTCTTCGCGATTATCTTTTTTGTGGTGGCAACAACCCGTAGAGGTCAGTTGACGGCTGCAAGTAAACAGCAAATGAAAGCGTACGAAGCCATTCCTTACACGCCGATTTATAATTATAAAGGGGCGATTGACAGAACGCGTTATAATTTCTATCAAGCAGATGAAAGCGAAAAAGAAAAACCGAAGTTGCCCAAATTTTTCAATGCAAGTGATTGTTATGATTATTCCGTGCTTGATAACGGAAACGTGTATTACGGATACCTTGTGCAGGCAAACAACGAACTTTTCAAACGTGATTTCCGTAAGCCGGGCTCGGGGATAGTGGTGCTTTACTCCACCGATCCTTACTATGATCAAAATCCTATGGAATTTGAAAAGATTGCGCGTGCCTTGTATGCGAACAAACGTAAAAATATCCTTCGCAACGATTACAACTTCTTCTATAATGAGTTGGTGGATACGTCGTTGACGGGTGGCAGAAGAGTGTATATCACTTGTTTGCTTGTCGATCGTCTCCAGTTGCCTACGGGTTACCTTACAAATCCTCTCTTCCCGATTGTTGCCAATCCCAATGAATCGTTCAGCACATTTATTTTGGATACACGCTATTGGTCGGATGAGTTGATTGCAAACTTCATTCATGGTTAATTAAACAGAAAAAAGATAAAATACAGCCTGAAATGGGCTGTATTTTTCTTGTAATCATTGACAAGAAAGAAAAATTGTGCTATAATTTATATAGCATGATAAAATGGAGGAATGTGTGGCCAATATACTTTCTCCATAATTTCATGAGAAATAGTTGCATAATAAATTGGAATATGGACATACCATGTATGTGTTTATATTATAAAAAATATAGAAAAGGAAGGAAACTACAATGATTAGTTTAAAAGACAAAGTTGTCATCATCACCGGTGGCGGTAGAGGGATTGGTTATGGCTTATCCACCGCATTTGCAAAGGCTGGAGCAAAGCTCGTCATCACGGGTAGAACGGAATCCACCCTCCTTTCCGCAAAGGAAAAATTGCAGGCGGAAACGGGCGCGGAAGTACTTTGCGTAACGGCAGACGGCGCGGACGAAGCGGCGATCCAGAATGTTATCGACAAAACCATCGAAACGTATGGCAGATTGGACGCAGTTGTCAACAACGCGCAGGCTTCGGCTTCCGGTAAAATGCTCATCGACCACACGAAGGAAGATTTTGATCTTGCCATTTATTCCGGTCTTTACGCAAGCTTCTTCTATATGCAGAAGGCGTTCCCTTATTTGAAGGAAACCAAGGGTTGCGTCATCAACTTCGCAAGCGGCGCAGGTTTGTTTGGCAGAATTGCGCAATCCTCCTATGCAGCGGCAAAGGAAGGTATCCGTGGGCTTTCGAGAGTTGCAGCAACCGAATGGGCGCCCTACGGCGTACGTGTTAACGTCATTTGCCCTCTTGCCATGACGGAAGGTTTGCAGAAATTTAAGGAAGAATATCCCGAACGTTATGAACAGACCATCAAAGGCGTACCCATGGGCAGATTTGCCGATCCTGAAAAGGATGTTGGCGGTGTTTGCGTATTCCTTTGCTCGGACGAAGCTTCCTACGTAACCGGTGAAACCATCACATTGCAAGGTGGCAGCGGTTTAAGACCATAAATTTGGACAAGAGAAGCGGGGAATACAACCCGCTTCTTATGCTTAAAAGTGAAAATTGGGAGAAATTTTAAAAATATAATAGATTTTTCCTGAAAAGTGTGCTACAATATAGAGGTATACTATAAAACAGTGTTCTTTAAGGCTGGTTCTATTTGGCTAAAGAACGCAAAGGAGGGAACGAATTGAATAAAAGACATAAATGGATTTGGAAAACTTTTTTACCCGCCGTGCGCCTGTTTTGTAAGTGTAACTTGAACTATCATTTTGAGGTAGCGAAAAATTTACCGGAGCAGTATATCGTGCTCTCCAATCACACCACCGATTACGATCCTGTCTTGGTCGCCTGCTCCTTTCCCAAGCAAATGTATTACGTAGCAAGCGAACATATCACCCGCTGGAAGCATGGGTATAAGGCGCTTCATTGGGCGTTGGAACCCATCACACGTTACAAAGGGAAAAACGCAGCGGCGACTGTAATGTCGATTTTGCGTAAAATCAAGCAAGGGGAAAATATTTGTATGTTCGCAGAGGGGGCTCGTTCGTGGGACGGAAGAACCTGTCCGATTGATCCCGCCACAGCTAAACTGGTGAAGGCGGCAAAATGCGCCCTCGTGATCTATCATATGCATGGGGGATATTTTTCCAGCCCGCTTTGGAGCAAATCCCTTCGTCGCGGTAGAATAGAGGGGCGTGTGACGCACGTTTATTCGGCGGAGGAAATTGCCAAGATGACGGAGGAAGAATTGCTTGCCGTCATTCGCGATGGTTTGGCGGAAGACGCCTACGCATGGCAGAGAGAAAAACGCATTCGCTACAAGGGGAAAAACTTGGCAGAGGGGCTTGAAAACCTGCTCTTTATCTGCCCTCATTGTGGCGCGTATCATTCGTTACATAGCAAAAAGGACACCGTTACCTGTGTTGCCTGTCAAAAGAGCTTTACCTATGACGAATATGGAATGTTACACGGCGCGCCCATGCAGACGTTGACGGAATGTTGCGATTGGCAACGGGAAAAGATTGCCGAGGACGTCAAGGCGAATACGCCTTATGTCGCAGAGGCAGAACTGTACAGCGTGGAAAAACATGAGTCTACTTTGTTAGAACGGGGCAATTTGATTTTATCGAGAGAGGGGGTTCAACTTGGCAATGTATATTGTCCAATGGATAGCATTTCCGATTTTGCAATGCACGGCAGTCATGCCCTCGTCTTTCAGGCGGATAAAACGTATTATGAAGCGCTGATTCCCAAAACGGACAATGCGGTACGATTTTTTTGGTATTATTGGGCATACCAGGCAGAAAAGAAAAAGGAAAATACATAAATGTGGGATTTTACGTTAGCAAATTATGACGCCGTATGGGCGTTCATGGTGCAAATTGGGCTGTTGCTGATCTTTCTATTGATTGGCAATTTATTGAGAACGGTTGTGCCGTTTTTTAGACAATGTTTGATTCCGTCCGCCTTGATTGGCGGGGGATTGCTGTGTTTGGTGGATATTATCAGCACGCAATTTGGCTATCCTTTGGTGGATAACCAAGTGATGCAAGTTATCACCTACCATGCCTTAGGCATTGGCTTTGCGGCGATGACCTTAAAGACGGAAAAGAAAACGATGAACGCGGACAAGGCGCAAGTGTTTGAATTTGGCGCGTTGCAAGGCGGTACATATATGTTGCAGGCATTCCTTGGATTGGGGATAACCATTCTTCTCTTCCTCCTCACAAAGGGGCAAGATGGGGAGATTTCCTACATCAGCGGTCTGTTGCTTCCCCTTGGTTTTGGACAGGGTCCCGGCAATGCGTTGACGTGGGATATCAATTTCAGCAACATGGAGGCAACGGGCTTTACGGGCAATGGCAGCGTAGGGCTTTCGTTGGCTTCTATCGGCTTTATCGTGGCGTCCGTATTTGGGATTATCTATATCAACATCTATAAAAAGAGAGGAACATTGCACGTTCGTGAAATGGAAAAATCCAACACCGTCCAAGTGGTGGAAACGGAAGGGGATAATGAAATTCCTGACAGTGAATCGGTGGATAAATTCTCCATTCAAATGGGTTTTGTTGCGCTTGCCTACGCCATTGCGTTTGGGATCATGTGCCTGCTTGGTGCAATATCCGATTTT
>JAFTMD010000033.1 GCA_017452585.1 Clostridia bacterium | reverse complement strand
TTATCCTATACGATAGGAACGGAGAACGGGTGGAAACCGCCTCCGTCTTCTCCCTTCGACAAACTGCTAAAATTGAAGAAATTCCTGAGCATACGCAGCTTGCTTTCGTGCATACGGAAGACAAGCGTTTTTATGCGCACCATGGATTTGACAGCAAACGAATCGTCAAGGCTATTTGGAACAATTGCAAGGCAAAATCTTTCAAAGAAGGCGCTTCCACGATTTCTCAACAACTCATCAAAAACACCCATTTAACACAGGAAAAAACGATACAGAGAAAGCTGAAAGAATGTAAATTGACAGCGCAATTAGAAGCCAATTATTCCAAACAGGAAATTTTGGAAAAATATCTCAACAGCATCTATTTCGGACACAATTGTTTTGGTATTCAAAGCGCCAGCGCCTTCTATTTTGGCAAACAACCCAGCGAACTCACTTTGGCGGACTCCGCCATCTTAGCAGGACTTGTCAAGTCCCCCAATAATTACTCCCCCTTTAAAAATCCGGAAAAATGCCAACAACGCAAAGAGATCGTGTTGTCGCTGATGGTTGCCAACGGAAGCGCCACACAAAAGGAAAAGGAAGATGCCATGCAAGAGCCCCTCCCCCTGCCCAACCATAGGGAAAATGCAAACATGGACTATCTGCATTTTGTCTTTGACGAACTGACCGATCTCACTGAAAAATATGCGCTGGCATTAGGCGGAAAAATAGAAATTCACACGGCGCTTGACCCTGTTTTGCAGGCAGAAATAGAAGAACTGAGTGAAAGTATAGAAGACACGAACAAAAGTATGCTCGTTTTGGATGTAGAGAAAAAAACGTACAAAGCCTGCGTATCAGACGTCGGAAATATTTGCCGTTTACCAGGCTCAATCATCAAACCCTTACTCGTCTACGGCCCCTCCATTGAGGAGAATGAACTCTCACCAGCCACCCCTATTTTGGATGAGAAAGTAAATTATGGCGGATATGCGCCTGAAAATTTTGATGGGAGTTATCATGGGTATGTGAGCATGCGAGAAAGCGTCGCAAAAAGCCTGAATATCCCTGCCGTTAAAGTGTTGCAAACGATTGGTTTTAAAAAGGCTACGGCGTATATGGAAAAGCTCCGTTTGCCGATTGAAAAGGAGGATGAATCCTTGGCGCTTGCCCTCGGTGGAATGCGCAAGGGGTTTTCTTTGCAAAATCTTGCCAACGCCTACGCCACCTTTCCAAATCAAGGCGAATTTATCCCTTTTACGTGTATTGAAAAAATGACGATAAATGGAAAAACCGTCTATCAACGTTCGATAGACGGACAAAAAGTTTTCTCTAAAGAAAGTGCCTATTTAATGACGGACGTATTAAAAAGTACCGCTAAAAATGGTACGGCTAAAAAACTGCGCTCGTTACCCTTTGACGTTGCCGCAAAAACGGGCACAGCAAAGAAACTTCGCACCCTCCCCTTCGACATTGCAGCAAAAACAGGGACGGTTGGCACGAAACAGGGAAATACCGACGCTTACGCCATTGGTTATACGACCAAAGATCTCGTTGCCGTATGGTTGGGAAACGCTGATAATACCACGATTCCCCATACGGGTGGCGGATTACCGTGTAACTATTTATTTAATATTCATGAATATTTATACAATTCTTATAAAGCGCAGGGAAAAAATATTCCATCCTTCCCTGTCCCTAATGGAGTTGCCTGTGTTGAAGTGGATAAAGCAAGCTATTATGATACACATACTATACAATTGGCAGATAATCTATCCCCTCCGGAATATCGTATGACGGAATGGTTTAAAAAGGAGCATTTACCCACGAAAACCTCCCATTTTTTCAGCAATCCAAGCATTTCACCCCCTAAAATCGACCTTTTAGGCTGGAAAGCCCAAATCACCTTTGACAGACATAGTTCCCCTTTATACACCTATCAAATTGACCGATATGACTATGCCACGCATATTACGTTATACAAAGGACCTTTATTGGAAGCTTTTATCGACCCTACCTTGGAGGAAAACAAACGGTATATTTATACAATTACCCCCTCTTATAATGGGCGAGATGGAATCCCCATCTCTTTGCCCGCCATTCAACTTCCAACCAATCCAAATAAGAAAGAAGAAATCTTAGAAACCGACTGGTGGCAACAATAAAAACGTGTCGAGGGAAAAATCCTTCGACGCGTTTTCTGTATTCTTTTATTTGGCTATGTCGCAGAAAATGGTTGATTTTAGCTGAAATTCATTTCAGCGGTTTGACGAGAAAAACGCAAGAAAGACAAGCCTTTTGCGAGGACGAGTTGCCCGTTAAGAAAAGCATTAGTAATGCTTTTTAGGGACGAGATGAGCAAACGCATAAGAAGCGCGTTTGCGGTGTCCGAGAACAACGCTACCCTTACGTTGTTCGAGAACATACCCCACCTGCGGTCTGTAACCGAGCGAAATGCGCAAAATTTCGTAGGGTTTTTCCGTCAAAAATCAACCAGGTGATTGGACAGAGCCTTTTATTTAATAACAATTTTTTCGATGGATTCAAAAGCTTCCGCAATCAATCCTTCCACATCCAATTTTTCCTCTTCGCGTAAAATATCGCAAAGCTTGGGACGAATGGCAGGAAAATCAGGCAAGAAAACGGTGCAACAATCTTCAAAGGGAAGAATGGACGTTTCATAAGCCCCCATTTTAACCGAACGATCGATAATTTCATTCTTATCAAACCCAACCAATGGACGAAGAACGGGCAACTTTTCAACCACCGAATTAGAAGAAGTCATGCCTTCGATCGTCTGGCTGGCTACTTGCCCCAAACTTTCGCCGGTAATCAAGCACTGCGCTTTAATACGAAGGGCAAATCTCTCCGCAATTCGATACATAAAACGACGAAGCAGGGTAATCATCAATTCCGGCTTACAATGTTCGTGAATTGCCTCTTGAATATGCGTTACCTTCACGGTGTATAACTTTGTTCCACCAGTATATTCCGACAAAATCTTCGCCAAATCCACCACTTTTTCCTTGGCTTGCATATTCGTGTACGGATAGCTGTGGAAATGCAAACATTCCACGTTCATGCCACGTTTTGCCATCATATGCCCCGCAACAGGGCTGTCAATTCCTCCCGAAAGAAGCAACAAACCCTTTCCCGCCGTGCCGACGGGCATTCCGTTTGCCCCTTCGATAAATTCCCCGAAAACAAGCGCCTTTCCACCCTCGCGAATGTCCACCTGAATGCGGAAAGAGGGTTCATGCACATCTACTTTCAGCTTTCCTTTTCCGTATTCAAGGAGCATTCCGCCCAATGTACGGCTAAGTTCCACCGACGTCAAAGGATATTTCTTATCCCCACGATGAGATTCCACCTTAAACGTCCCTTCCTCACGACACAATGTCTTTGCTACCTCAAAAATGGACTGCAAATCGGAATCCGTTTCATAAGCAACGCTCATTGTGTGCAATCCAAATACCTTTTTGAGTTTCTCAACAATTTCTTCCGTATCTTCTTCAGCAAAATTCTGCACGAGATAGCGCCCGAGCTGTTTGACAAGCTCTGCCTCAAATCCTTCAAGCGCGCAACGCAAATTCTGCTCGAATGCACGTTCAAAAAAGCCCCTATTTTTACCTTTTAAATAAATCTCCGAATAACGGATGATAATCACTCTTTCCATTCTGTCTTCCTTTATCTCATTCTTTTACTTAAATCTCGTCCGATTTCATTCAATATTTCCCCGGCTTTTTCAATATCTTCCTCCGTGGTTTCGGGAGAAAAGCTCAAACGAAGCACGCCGTCTGCCGTCTTTTCATCATGCCCACACGCCAAAATCACCTTGCTGTACCGATTTTTTGCATTGGAAGAACAAGCAGAGCCCGTTCCAACAATCAATCCTTTGTCATTTGCCATATGCAACAAAATCTCTCCGCGAAGCCCTTTAGCGGACACACTCAAAATATACGGCGTACCCTCATCTGAAGAAAGCCTTGTATACACAGCTTGATCCAAACTTTCCCACAATTTTTCACGATACGCAGTCAAACGCGCGTAATCTTCCTTCAAAGTGGCAAATTTTTCTTCTGCGGCATAGACGAATTGCATAATGCCAAATACGTTTTCCGTTCCACTTCGTCTGCCACTCTCCTGACCACCGCCAATGAGATAGGCAGGCAAAAGCAAACTCTTACGCTTAATCAGCGCGCCTACCCCTTTTAAACCACCAATTTTATGCGCGCTCAGAGAATACAAATCAATATCCTTGCTCAATTTATAGGGAATTTTCCCATACGCCTGCACGCCGTCCACATGAAAAATAACCCTCGCATTTTTCTGTTTGACAAGCTTGGCGATACGATTGACGTCATTGATTGCGCCAATTTCATTGTTGACGTGCATAACGGAAACAAAACTTGTCTTATCATCCACCAAGCTCAGCAATTTGTCGACGTTTACACGCCCGTCCTTTTCCAACGGCGCAAAACGAGGCTCAGCAACTCCTCTTGTTTTTAACTCATGAAAAGCCGCCGCCACCGCAGAATGTTCTCCCATCGTCGTTACAGCATTCCCACGGCGAGCAAAGGAAAAAATGGCTTGGTTGTCCGATTCTGTTCCGCAAGAGGTAAAAACGAGTTCAAATGCGCTTTCATCAGCAATCTTACTCAACAAGGCAGAGCGCGCCTTCTTAAGCTCGCCCTGCAATAAAAATCCTTCTTCGTACATCCCAGAAGGATTGTAATATTTTTCCGTTACGTATACCTTTGCGCGCTCAAAAGCCGCCAAAGACGGCTTTGTTGTTGCTGCATTGTCTAAATATATCATCTTTTCTTCCAACTGTTCTCTTTTTAAATTTCCAACATCCCTTCATAGACCGTCTTGACACTACCCATAAGTTCTACTTCTCCATTGGAATGATAGTTCACCGTCAAATCCCCGCCACGGAGCTTAACCGTTACGTTGGTGTCCTGTTCGCAATAACCAGCCAAAACAGCCGCTACCACAGCCGCGCAAGCGCCCGTTCCGCACGCCCACGTTTCACCGACCCCACGTTCAAAAGCGCGCATCTTGATGGTTACTTTATTGACGACACGTATAAATTCAGTGTTGATCCCTTCAGGGAAATACGCGCTGTGTTCAAATTCTTCCCCAACGGCCTTTACCTTAATGGCATCTACTTTATCCGTGAAAATAACGCAATTGGGATTGCCTACGTTTACAAGCGTAATCTTATAATCCACGCCCCCGACGTTGACCGTTTTACCAACCACCTTTTCCTCGGTGAATACGGAGGGAATTTTTTCACCGGAAAGCTCAACCTTGCCAAGATTTACGCTGGCGGTGTTTACCTTTCCGCTGAAAGAATAAACCTTGACGGCAAGCACGGAGTTTTCCATTTCAATCTGCATATCATTCTTACGAACGATATTCTTCTCGTAGAGATATTTCCCAATACAGCGAATGGCGTTTCCGCCCATGGAGAGCTCCTTGCCTTCGCGATTGAAGATACGCACCTTCGCGTCGGCAATTTCCGAACGTTCAATGAAGGCAATACCGTCCCCGCCAATGCCGTAATGCACAGGTAAATAGTTGACGGCAATCGATTCGGGACAGGTAATTTTCCCGTCTCGGTTGTCAACGACAATGAAATCGTTTCCACAAGACTGCATTTTCGTAAAGTTGATCTTCAACTTTTCACTGCGAAGCGCGTTAATGTCAATGAGTTCCGTATTCCCTTCACTGAAACGGCTTGCGATAATATCCGTCAATGCATTTGCCGTATCCAAAGAGGTCAATACGGTAATCCCCAATAAGATTGCGTGATGATGCAGGCGTATAAAGTCATTGATGGATTCCATATCCGTCTTGCCCGTATATACGATATAGTCAATCTTGCCTTCGTCCATCAATTGTGTAACCGTATCCGTTGCGGAAAGTCTTTCCACGATTTGACAATCAAAACCCAAATCCGTGATCACTTTCGCCGTACCCTTCGTTGCATACATTGTACAACCTAAATCACCAAACTTCTTGGCAATCGACAGGACGTCCAGTTTATCCTGATCATTAACCGTCATGTAGACGCCAACCGGTTTTCTCTCGGTGGGATGACACATTTTAAATCCTGCAGAAACGAGCCCTTTAAACATCGCTTCTTCCATGGTTTTACCAATCCCCAACACTTCCCCCGTCGATTTCATCTGCGGGCCAAGCTGGGAATTGACGTCATTGAGTTTTTCAAAACTAAACACGGGCACTTTTACCGCCACATAGGGAGAAGAAGGATACAATCCCGTTCCAAAACCGAGGTTTTTGAGCTTTTCCCCCACGATAATCTTGGTTGCAAGCTCTACCATCGGTACGCCTGTAACCTTGGAAATGTAAGGCACAGTACGCGATGCGCGAGGATTTACCTCGATGACGTACAACTGTCCGCGGTAGATCAAATACTGAATATTGATAAGCCCTTTCGTCTTGAGTTCCAAAGCAAGCTGTGTGGAAACCTCAATGATGCGTTCGAGCATGGTATCTTCCAAATTGTAGGGAGGATAGACGGCAATTGAGTCCCCAGAATGTACGCCCGTACGTTCAATGTGTTGCATGATCCCGGGAATTAAAACGTCCTTTCCGTCGGAAATGGCGTCTACTTCCAATTCCGTACCCATCAAATATTTATCGCAAAGCACCGGATTTTCAATACCCTGCGCCAAAATGACGTCCATATAACGGCAAACGTCCTCTTCCGTAAAGGCAATCGTCATATTTTGCCCACCGATAACATAGGAAGGACGAAGCAAAACGGGATATTCCAAACGTTCCGCCGCCTCCAAAGCTTCCGCTTTCGTCATGACGGTAATTGCCTTAGGACGTGGAATGGAGTATTTCTCCAAGAGCGCCTCAAAACGTTCTCTATCTTCCGCCGCATCAACGCTATCTGCGGAAGTACCCAAAATACGAATGCCATGGGTATCGAAATAGGAACAAAGATTGATTGCCGTTTGTCCGCCGAACGTAATGATGACACCGTACGGTTTTTCGATATCCAACACGTGCTGTACGTCCTCTGGCGTAAGCGGTTCAAAATAGAGCCTGTCAGCCGTATCAAAGTCGGTAGAAACCGTTTCGGGGTTGTTGTTGATGATGGCCACTTCATAGCCAAGTTCCTTCAACGTCCATACACAATGCACGGAGGAGTAGTCAAACTCAATCCCCTGACCAATACGAATAGGCCCTGAACCGATAACGACGATACGTTTCTTCTTGTTATCCTTTTGCAAGAAGTCCTTCGCTTCGTCATATTCAAAGGGATCAAACGTCGAATAGAAATATGGCGTCTTTGCGGGGAATTCCGCCGCGCAAGTGTCCACCATCTTATAGGCAGCCTTTCTTCTATACGGCGCTTTCTGTCCGCTGAGCGCCTCGATATCCTTATCCAAATACCCCAAACGCTTCCCTTCGTCATAAAGGGCGCGTGTGAGCTTTTCCGCCCCTAAACGTTCTTCGTAAGCAATCAGATTTTTAAACTTATTCAAAAACCATCTATCAATCTTCGTAACGGCATAGACTTCGTCGACGGTCACACCCTTTTTCAGCGCTGCGTATACGACGAATACACGTTCGTCCGTCTTTTCGGGAAGTTTCGCCAACAATTCTTCCTTGGTCGCATGAATAAACTTTTTATAATTCATCGTGCTGGTAGAAATTTCTGCCCCACGAACCGCCTTCATCATTGCCATTTCAAAGGAAGTACCAATGGACATTACTTCCCCCGTTGCTTTCATTCTCGTGCCAAGTTCACGCTTCGCATACAAGAATTTATCAAATGGCCACTTGGGCATTTTCACAACCAAGTAGTCAATGGTCGGTTCAAAGCAAGCGTAGGTATTCCCCGTTACGTCGTTGACGATTTCATCGAGGGTGTAACCCAAAGCAATTTTGGAGGTGACCTTCGCAATCGGGAAACCCGTTGCCTTGGAAGCAAGCGCCGACGAACGGCTGACACGAGGGTTTACCTCGATAACGGAATATTCAAAGGAATCTGGATTGAGGGCAAACTGTACGTTACATCCCCCTTCAATACCCAATTCTGTGATAATCGAAAGGGCTGCATTTCTAAGCATACCATATTCTTTCGTGGAAAGGGTAACGGCAGGCGCAACGACGATAGAATCCCCTGTATGAATACCGACAGGGTCAAAATTTTCCATCGAACATACCGTCAATACGTTGCCTGCGCTATCGCGCAAAACTTCAAACTCAATCTCCTTCCAACCGGCAATATATTTTTCAATCAACACCTGCGTAATCGGAGAAAGCATCAACCCGTTATGGGAAATCAAGCGGAGTTCCTCTTCGTTATAGGCAACCCCACCGCCTGCGCCACCAAGCGTATAAGCAGGACGAATGATGACGGGATAGCCGAGCTTATCAGCGATTGCCACACATTCCTCCACCGTATATGCAATATCGGAAGGCACGCAAGGTTGGTTGATTTTTTCCATGGTCGCCTTGAAAAGCTCTCTATCT
>JAFTMD010000032.1 GCA_017452585.1 Clostridia bacterium | reverse complement strand
CCTTTTAAATCTTGTGTAAGTATTATACAAAAGCATTGTAATGGTCATTGGACCAACCCCACCGGGAACGGGCGTAATATACGACGTCTTTTCTTTTACGCCGTCAAAATCAACGTCACCACACAATTTTCCTTCCTCGTTGCGATTCATACCCACGTCAATGACAACCGCGCCTGGTTTAACCATATCAGCGGTAACAAATCCTGCTTTTCCAACGGCTGACACCAAAATATCCGCTTGTTGACAAATTTCTTTCAAATTCTCCGTCTTGCTATGACAGATGGTTACAGTAGCATTTGCCGACAAAAGAAGCATTGCCATCGGTTTGCCCACCGTTTCACTTCTACCTAAAACTACGGCGTGTTTCCCGGCAAGCGCAATCCCCTCCCATTCAAGCAGTTTCATAATCCCACTTGGCGTGCAGGGGGCAATTTCCTGTTTTCCTTGTAACAGTAACCCCAAATTACGCGTTGAAAATCCATCGACGTCCTTCTCGAAAGGAATATGTAACGAAGCAGATTCCGCATCCAAATGTTTCGGCAAGGGCAATTGCAACAAAATGCCATGCACCTTCTCCTCTTGCGCTAAACGATCGAGCAATTTTTCCAATTCCTCTTGCGTCGTTTCTTCAGGAAGTGCGTAAGAATAGGAGATAACCCCCATTTCCGCGCACGCTTTTATCTTATTGCGTACATAGATTTGAGATGCCGGATCATTGCCCACAATGACCACCGCTAATCCTGGTTTCACTTCTTCTGCGTCTATATTTTTTTGAAGTTCTGCGCGAAGGAGAGCGGCTATCTTTTTTCCGTCTATCACTTTCATAAGCTTACTTATTGATGATGCCCGCAAGCACACCGTTAACGAAGTCAGAACTCGTATCCGTAGAATATTTGCGTGCAAGACCAGCCGCTTCCGAAACGGAAACGACGTTAGGAATATCGGGGAAATGCTCAATCTCTGCCATTGCAATCAAGAGAATACTCTTGTCCATAGGGTTGATACGATCGGCGCGATAATGATGGCAGGCGTTTTCAATATGTTGCAAGAGCTCATCATAGTGTTCCTTAACGGTTTCCACCAAATCGGCGGCAAATAAGAGATCGTCGTCTTCCAAGGCGTACTGTTTATAAATCTTTTTCTTAAGTTGATCCAAGCAATCGGTGTTAAATTGTTGCGCAAATATAATACTAAGCGCTGCTTCTCTGGCTGCATTTCTCATAGTCTTGTCTATCTCCGTGTATACATGACGAAAGCCCCTCGTGAAACTCGAAGGGATCTCATCTGCTTTTCAATTATTGCTTATTCTTCGTCTTCCAACTCCTGTTCTTCCCCTTCTTCCTCAGGATCCTTTGTGTTCGGGAGGTCGATGGGAAGCTCGGAGTCAAACGTTACGTCCAAAACGTGTACGTCTACTTCCGCCACCTTAAAATTCGTCATATTTTCAACGCTCTGTTTAACGTTTTGCTGAATGCGGTAGGCAAGTTCAGGGATATTGTAACCATATTTTACCGTAACGGATACGTCAACGTATACGCCATCTTTTTCTACGAACAAAGAAATACCATTCTTCTTCCCCTGTTCATTTTGAACAGTTCCCTCTACTTCTGCAACCGCCAATGCGACGATGTTATACAGAATTTTTACGTTATATGCAACCTTTCCGCTATCCTTATTATTTGAGGTTAATTTAAAGTTAGACATTCGAAAAATTCTCCTTATAATAATTCTCTTTCATTATAGCATATTTTTTCGAATTTTTCCACTATTTGGTGGTAGAATTTTACATTTTTTTACGATTAAATTTTATAAATTTAATATTTTATGCATTTTTGCTTAGCTTTCTGCATAAACAGGCATGATAATGACGTTGCCGGCAACAATTCCCGTTTCCTTTTTCATCATGCTGTAAATGGAGAGCGCTGTGTCATAATTGAGCTCTGCAGAATTGATGAAAATATTTACGTTATCCGAATCGGAAGAAACGGAAACGACCGCGTCTGAAAAACCGAGCGACTTTACCATGTTTTCCAACACCAATTCCTTTTCCATGGCAGCGACAATTTCCATCTTCATGCTGGTGGCTTCTTCGTATCTTTGATCCCCTTCTTCATAGAGCGCAATTACACTGTCAAGCTGTACAAGCGCTTCGTTGCGTGTTGTCGTCCTTTCTGCGCGATAGGTGGTGAAATAATTGGCGGTTGTAGCTCCGTCATTTCCCGACAACACTGCTTGAGAATTGGCAAATATAAAATTAAACACAGCCGTTACGGCAAGCAATAACACAAGCGAAGACATCAAAATAATTTTCTTTTTCATTGACATATCAATAGGCATAATAAACATTCTCCTTTACTCTTTTTTTAAATAAACCTTCACCGCTTTTTCCTCGATTCCAAGCGCCGCGGCAACCGCTTCTCGAACCCTTATCACCACGTGTAGATTATCCGCCCCTTCGCAGACAACCACTACGTTTTTGCTTCCATTCTCTCCTTGACAAACAATCACGTTGGCATCACCAACCCCTTCCATTTCTTCCAGCAAACGAATCACTTTGGTTTCCTCTTGCGTTGCTCCTATCAGGGAGGTTTCCTCGCTTTCTTCCGCATGGAAAATTTGCCAAGCAGAAACAAATAACAAGATTGCCAGAGAGACGAGCAATAAAATATCCTTCATTTTTCCATCCATTCGCTGAAAAAATGCACGAATTGCTCCCTTTGTTTTCTCTTCGTTATTCAATTAAAACCTCCTTGCAATATTTTTTGGTCAAATACTCCCACATAGACTGCAAAACCTCCTCTTCCTGCATTTCTTGCAACACCACGCGCATTTGCGTGATACGAATTTTATCCTCCTCTCTTTCGTACGTTAAAGTTACGTTCCCCTCGACGGCATACTTTTCAAACAGTTCACGTTCTAATGCTTCCTCCGTCTCGCGAATTCTCAATTGACTATAATACTCTATGAAACACGCCTCCTCTTCTATGACAGAATCGGAAAAAAAATCGGAAAAAACTTCCTTTTCTAAAGACAAACTTCCGCTTTTGAAAAAGGAAAGAATGGGAGAGATGATTGCCAAAATACATACGAGGCGAGTAATCATGCGAATAAGTTGGGTTGTCTTCCCATTCGGTAAAATGGCGGTAAGAATGGCCGATAGCAACACCGTTCCTAAAATACTCAGTAAATAGGCATTCAAAATAAAACCTCCGATACGTAAACCATCAGCATGATGGATATGAAATACAGAAAAGCGGTAAAGAGTAATCCTGCAGTGCAATAATTTAAATTTTCCGCTGTTTCCCCAAGAAAATCAGAAATTCTCCCATCTCCAAACGGCTGCGTAAGCGCCGAAGTCAAGCGCAATAGCAGGTGTACGGACAACAGCAAAATCAATGGTTCAAACAAGACCGTCAACAGCAAAAAAATGCTCATGCTTCCTAAGGAATTCTTGATGAGAACGCTTCCGGCAACGGCCAAATCAAAGCCCCCCGACAAAAATCCGCCGACAATGGGAATACCATTCCCGATGGCATATTTCGCCGCCCGTCGAACGACTCCGTCATAATTCGCGGCCGTAATCCCCTGCAAAGTGAAAAACAATCCAAATGCAGATACGCAAATGCCGATCACCCACTTATTTATACTCTTAAAAAAGGCGGTAAATTTGTTCATTTTGAAATCTTTCGCAAAATTTCCAATCATGGAAAATACAATGATGGTGATCGTAATGGGAAAGACCACCGAGCGAATGATCGAAACGATATTTGTTGCAAAAAAAGCAACAGCGGGCCGGCATACGGAGGCGGATAGACTTCCACCGCTTGCCGCCATCAATGTCAACATCAACGGAAAGATGATTTGCATCTGTTTTTGCATGGAATTTACGCAGTCGATGGACGTTTGAAAACATTCGATTAAAACGGCCAATAGAGGAATTAACGTTGCTGCATACGTAATAAAAAACGACATGTTGGACGTAGTCTGCGTATTTGAATTGCTCTGCATAGTAGAAACGAACCCTGAAAGCAAGGTAATGGCTGCGATACAGGCAAATACAGGCACAATTTCCCACACTTTTGCAAACAAAATCGTCATGAACTGTCTGCCCATACTTTCATAATTGATGTCCGTTCCGCTAATATAGGCAATCAGGCGCTCCACGACGCTTTCATTCGTAAAATTCCCCAAAGAGTCAACGTAGGCCTGCAAAGCCTCCAAATCGAGTTTTCCAAGTTGCTCGATAATTATTTGATTGAGTTTATCCGCTCCTTGCTGTTCAGAGGATTCCTGGGCAAACGCCAAAAGAATTGATGTGGAAAATAGGGAAAATATACTGCATAAACTTATAGTAATCAGTATAAACCATATCCAAAAACGGGGCTTTTTAGGGAAGAAAAATAAACGGTTCACAACAGCTCCAAAAAACCTTTGATTAACGTTAAAAGACTTTCCATAACCGGCATCGCAAGCAGGACAATGGTGATTTTTCCGCCAAGCGTTACCTTATCCGCCACTGAATGACTTCCGAAATCGTTTAAAATACCTGCGCCAAATTCCGTTAAGTACCCCACCCCAACAATTTTCAAAAGCACCTTTAAAAGACCGTTTTCAATCCCCGTCATTTCAGTAATCATCGCAAAAATCCCCATCGTATTTTGTAACATTTCCATGAGAAACATCAGGATAATAATAATCCCTGTAACCGTTACGGCAAAAGACAATTCCGGTTTACATTCCTTCAATAAAACAGCCGTGATTGCCGTAATAAATCCTACCCCTATGATCTTTAAAATCTCACTCATACTTCTCCTTATCAAAAT
>JAFTMD010000031.1 GCA_017452585.1 Clostridia bacterium | reverse complement strand
TTACCTTTTTATTTTACTCTGCTTGACAAAAAAAAGCAAGAGTTTTATAATGGATTTAGAAAAATTTTTTTAAATAAGGAAGGTAAAAAATGCGAATACTCGCCATAAACGATCTTTCTTGCGTCGGAAAATGTTCTTTGGCAGCCTCTTTACCCATTGTTTCCGCCTGCGGAATTGAATGTAACGTACTCCCCACTGCCATACTCTCCACGCACACCGGCGGATTTACCGGATACACATTTCGAGATTTAACGGAAGATTTTCCACCCATTTTAGCTCATTGGAAACAACTTGGCCTGACCTTTGATTGCATTTACAGCGGTTATTTGGGCAGCATCGAACAAATCGACCTCGTGCTTGCTATCAAGCGGGAGTTTTTAAAGGATGGTGGATTGTTTATCGTCGATCCCGTCATGGGAGATAACGGCAACTTATACGCAGGCTTTACCCCTGCGCACGTAGAAAAAATGAAAGACCTCTGTCGGCAGGCAAATTTCATTTTACCCAACATGACGGAGGCGTGTTATTTAACGAACACCCCCTACCCTTTACATCTGCAAGATGCCGACGATATTTTACAAAAACTGCAACAGCTTACCTCTCATCCCATCGTAACGGGCATTCCCAACGAAAAAACGATATCCCTATTTTTTATTGATGAAAACGGGCAAAAACGCACCCTCACACACGAAAATGTGGAAGGATTTTTCTGCGGAGCAGGCGACGTATTCGCCTCTGCCTTCGTGGGTTCAATCATGCGCGGAAAAAGCATTTCCACTGCTGTTGAATTATGTTCTGATTTTGTAGCCTCTGTCATACGCCGTTCGCAAAAAGAAGTACCCGACAAACGCTACGGTTTGAATTTTGAAGCGGAAATCTATCCATTTTTACAAAAATTGAACAGTTAACGAAAACTTGCGCTTATGATGGGCGCAAGTTTTTTCTTCGGTTTTATGTACATTTGTCCAATTCTGCAATTTTTTCTCCACTTTCAGTTTTATACAAGAAGTTTTCTTCTTGGTCAAGTATTTTTAGAAGATTTCTTCTATAATACAAGTATGAAAATACA
This sequence comes from Clostridia bacterium, assembly GCA_017452585.1. Classification (GTDB taxonomy): domain Bacteria; phylum Bacillota; class Clostridia; order Christensenellales; family Borkfalkiaceae; genus Scatosoma. The sequence continues at coordinate 37,438 of JAFTMD010000031.1, read as the reverse complement.
GGAACGCATTAAAGAATTACGAATAGAAAAAGGCCTAAGCCAGACAAGAATAATACGAACCTGATTTTGAATGACAGATTTTGTCTGATACTACGTTAAAATCCTCGGCCAACCATTAAGGTTGCCCTGTGGTTTTGCCTTGTCTAATCCAAAATCTGCCTATTGAAAATTGCTTCGCACCTCAAAGAGAGGATTTTTCGATAGATTTTGGGAAAGGTGGGCGCAGGCGTATTGAACATACGACAAGAACACATTTGTCAAAAGATACGGAAAAGACTCCTTTGAGGCTGGTTCGTATTATTTTTGTCTGGCTACACAAGCGGAACTTGCCAAACATATTGACGTCAGCCAAAAGGCGATCGATTATTGGGAGCGTGGCATCAACGAACCTAAAGCGAGCTATGTTTACAAACTCGCTCTCTTTTTTGGCGTATCTAGCGACTATCTGTTGGGGCTCCAAGATGTTTAAAAATCACAAAAAAGAAGAAATGCAATAATTTAAAAGGAAAATGCAATTTCCCCCTTGCAAACATTTGTCTTTTGCGTAAAAAAAGATTATAATATATGGTATGTTTGAATTTATTTATAAAGATATTGATTTTGCGCATAAGGTGGACGAAGCGAGCAACCCCACCGAACAATATGCCAAACATATCCATCCATTTAATGAAATTGTGCTCTTCATAACAGGGGACGTCGTTTACACCGTAGAAACGGAGTCTCGCACCTTGCAACCCGGGGATATCGTCTTTATCCCGTCGGGCAAATATCATTTTGCCACCGTGAACAAGGACGCCAAATACGAACGATACGTCTTGAAATTCCCCGATAAATTTCTGCCCAATTACATTAAAGAAAAGCAGGAAATTTCCTCCTGTTTCTTAGGCTCGGCAAAACGACACCTCGACGTTTTCCATGCGTTTGATGAGTTTAGAACTTCCTACTCGGATGAGGAATTATACACGTTGTATATGTGCGAAACCATTCGTTTGCTGGTTGATCTGTATCACGAACCCAGCCCCATTATCAAGGAAGCGCCTCCGATTGTCAACGAGCTGATTTATTACATAAACAATCATTTAAATCAAAAAATCACGTTGGACACACTCAATAAGGAATTTAATTTTTCCAAATCTTACATTAGTAACGAGTTTAAGACGTATATGAAATCCCCCATCATGCAGTATATCCGCACCAAGAAAATTTTGGCGGCGCATAAGATGATTAAAAGTGGCATGAAAACGGGGCAGGTGGCAGAATATTTCGCCTTCTCCGATTATTCCACCTTCTATCGTTCCTATTTAAAAATTATGGGCTTTGCCCCCACTGATCAGGATCCGACGATAGAATATTAAAATAAACGATTATAAAAAACTACCCTCTTGCCAAGCAAAAGGGTAGTTTTTATATTTTCTTTATTTTTATACGAGCGCATCAATGGCCTGCGTCAATCTTGCAAGGGTACGTTCCTTGCCTAAAATCTGCATAATCGTCCAAAGATCGGGGGTATTGGCAAGCCCGGTGGTTGCAATACGGAGCATTTCCGCAACGTCGGAAACGTTGCCCGAGAAAGCGGTAGGATCTGCTTTATACGCCTTCATATCCGTTGCAAAACCGTTGGCGGATGCCACCGTTTTCACTTTTTCAAACCATGCGGAACAATCGTCCTCGTAGGCATAAATATCCTTGAATCCTTCCAAAATCGTCTTGACCGTTGCCTTTTCAAAACGATAGGCATACTCGGGCGCAAAGCTTGCATCGAAGAAGTAAGCAATAAATTCCATCGCCTGTTTTGCAGTGGTGAAGTCCTTTCTACGCTTCTTCCCGCCAATCCCCATGCAAAGGGTGAGGATTTTCAACATATAATCACGGTCGGCAAAATAGGTCTTCTGCACGTCCGAACCAAATTCATTTGCCCATTCTTGCAAGAAATCAAACATTTCTTCCGCGGAGAGCTTGGCAAGCTCGTTCTTGGAAATATCGCTCAATTTATTTAAATCGAACAATGCGCCACTCTTACCCATCTTGCCAATGGAGAATTTGAAATCTTCCAACTTACCGTCGGGATTTTTTAAATACCATTCTTCAAAGTTGGAATTTAACAAGGTCAACATATACACTTTCACAGCGCGGGCATAATAGCCTTCCTGACGATAGAATTCCAAGGAAAGTTCCGGATCTTTACGCTTGGAAAGCTTACGACGGGTTTCGCCGTCCATTTTCTGAAGGGAACAGTTATGGCCGTATTTCGGTCTTCTGAATCCCAATACGTCGAAAAGTTCGATGTGAATGGGCAAGGAAGCCAACCATTCTTCCCCACGGATAACCAACGTCGTGCGCATGAAATGATCGTCGATTGCGTGCGCAAAATGATAGGTGGGAATGCCGTCCGATTTTAAAATGACGACGTCTTGATCGTTTTCCGTAACCGTAATATCCCCTTTGATTTCATCACGGAAGGTGAGCTTGTTTTCTGCGTTCCCCTGCGAACGAAGTCGGATAACGTACGGTTTGCCCGCCTTCAAATTTTCATAAATCTGTTCTTCCGTCAAATTGCGACAGGTTGCATACTCCCCATAATAGCCGGTGATCTTCTTTTCTTCCGTTTGCTTTTCACGGAGCGCGGACAATTCCTCCTCCGTACAGAAACAAGGATATGCCAACCCACGGCGAATGAGATCTTTCGCGTAAGCGTGATAAAGCTCTGCGCGTTCTCTCTGATAGTAAGGGCCGTACGCATTCTCAGCGCCTTCAATTTCAGCGCCTTCGTCAAAGCGAATGTCAAAATAGCGGAGAGCGCTCTTAACCGCTTCCACCGCACCGTCCACCTTACGCTTTAAGTCGGTGTCTTCAATACGAAGATACATCAACCCACCACTCTGGTGGGCAATACGTTCGTTGGCGATCGCCACAAACAAATTTCCCAAATGGATAAACCCTGTGGGGCTGGGCGCTAAACGAGTAACCTGCGCACCCTTCTCAAGACCACGTTCGGGATACTGCGCTTCATAATAGTCAAGCGGTTTTACGTTCTCATCAGGAATGAGCATATCCGCCAATTTATTCCAATCCATAATAAATACCTCTTCTATATGTTATATATCCTAATTATTTTAGCACTTGTCGGACAAGTTGTCAATCAAATAAACGCAAATTTTGAGGAGAGATTGTATATTTTCCAATTTCTATCCCGTGTACAATCTCCAGCACCTTCTCACAATAGGGCGTAGGCACGCCTACCTTTTTGCCTTCCTCCACCACTCTGCCAACGACAAAATCAATATCGCACGCCTGTTTTTGTTTGAGATCTCTCAACATGCCCGATTTGAGTTTTCGATGCCGTTTTATCGCAAAGGGCAATACCATGTATGCGACGAGCTTCCCAATAGGCGTATCTCCGCCCAATATTTTTTCCATGTCGTACCCTTGCGTTTTGGGAAAATGAATCCCCGATGCATTGGCGACGTGGATACATTCATGTAAGATAGCAAGGGCCATTTTTCTTCCTTTAAAACGCCATGCAATTTCCCCAAACGTCCAATCGGTCATTGCGGAAATTCCTGAAAATGCAGAGTTGATGGCAAGCTTTGCCCAGCGCGCGCCTAAAAAATTGTCACGGACAATGACAAAACCGCTTTCACCGCGAACCTTATCCACAAACTGTAAAATCTCCGCCAACAGCGCCAATTTTTCACCTTGTACATATCCGCCAATTTCCATCGTCATGCCGGCAAATTCAGACGTCAACGCAACCCTGCCCCCCTCCAAGAAGGTTGCACCAAAGGTGGCAATACCACCAAACGCGCGTTCTTTTCCAACAATATTTGCCACGCTCGGCTCGGGAAGTCCGTTCTGTGTCGTACACAAAATTCCATCCTCTTTCAAGTGCGGAAGCAGAAATTTAAGAATTTCCGTATTCTGCCGTTGCTTGGTCATGAGAAAAATAACGTCATATTCTCCCTCCATTTCTTCGGGCAAATAGGCGTTCACCGCTTGTGTAAACTCCAAGCCTTCCCCCTCGCAGACAATGGTTGCGCCCTTGCTTTTCAAAGCTTCTATATGTTGTTTATTGCGAGAAATCAAATACACGGGAAGTCCGCCTTTGGACAAGAAAGCGCCCAACACCGTACCCATTGCCCCCGCGCCGTAGATGGCAATTTTCGCTTCCTGCGCCCTCATTTTTGAAGTGCCTCCACTATTTTTTCTACCGATTGCACAATCGTACACCACTCTAAATTGACCACAATATCTGCATATTCTTCATAGAGAGGCGTGCGCTCTTGATATAGATCCAACAGCGTTTTTCCACCTTCAATCGCAACGCCGCGCTTCGTTAAATCCCCCAAACGCTTTGCAATTTCCGCATAGGAAAGCTGTAAATAGACAATTTTGCCCATTTGTTTCAGCGCCTTCATCGCGCTCTCGCGATAGATGACGCTCCCGCCCGTTGCAATAACGCAACGATCGACGCAAAGCTCAGCATTCACCTTTGCCTCAACGTCGAGAAAGCCGTCCATGCCACGTTCGGCAATGATTTCGGGGAGTTGCTTCCCCTCGCGAGCGACAATGACGTCGTCACTGTCCACATAGCCATACCCGATTTTTTCGGAAAGCGCAAACCCAACGGTTGTTTTTCCCGCGCCGGGCATGCCAATCAAAATGAGATTTTTCCTTCCCGTCATGCGTCAAGTCCCCCAAAGACACGTCGAAGCGTAGCCAAAATATCCGCATCGGCAGGCGCCCATTCCTCTTCACGCAATTGGGCAGGAGAAAGCCATGCGTAGCTTTCATGCTCCTTTAAGATAAAGGAGGATTGGGCCTCGCATTCGTACAAGGACAGCGTAATGATAAAATCGGGGTATTCATACGTCAATTTGGCGTACAATCCCCCCACCTTCACGTCGAGGTCAAGCTCTTCCTGTAATTCCCGTTTCACGGCATCTTCGCCTCGTTCCCCTTCCTCAATTTTACCGCCGGGGAATTCGTATTTGTGAGCGACGTACGGATAGGGGGAGTCCCCTCGTTTCGTCGCAAAAATTTTACCTTTTTCAAACAGCAACGCGGCTGCCACTTTTATATGTTTTTTCATTTCAACGCATACCTGCCCCTTAGTCTTGTCTTGTTCCATCGCCAAATACTTCGCAAAATCTTGCCGAAAAAGAAGGTTCTTCCCCGCCTTTGTAGAGGTGGGAAATATCCCCGAATCCACAGCAACGGAAGGTGGCAATTCCCTGTCTTCTCTCCTCTGTATAGAGCGTCGTAACCGACGTTGGCAACGCCACAAAATGATGCAACAACGGAAAGGGAGAAATGCCACAAAGATGAGAAAGCAAAATCATTTCCAATCCAAAATGACAGAAGATAGCAATCGTATCCGTGTTCCCTTGCTCCGTCCGATAATACTCCCCTTCGCGCGTATAGCCATGCTCCGATAAAATCTGATCGAATTTTTCAACCACTTGGTGGTAGTATCCAACCACATCACTTTGCTGTAAGGCAGGATGTTGTTTCCACCCTTCTCGCTCGTAAAAATCAGATTGCTTCGTCCAATATTCGGGGAGCAAATCCCACAGAAGATGACGTTCCGTTCCATCGGGAAGCACCACCGCTTTATCTATGTTAAATTCACGAAAGAGTGGCTCAATTTTCACATCTTTTTCTCTCCCCAAAGCCTTCGCCACGTACATGCCCGTGTCTTTTGCCCTGCCAAGCGGAGAAGAATAGAGAAAATCAATCTTTTCATTTTTCATTTTTTCCGCCAAAAGCGCGGCCTCACGATGCCCCTTTTCCGTCAATGTATCACGTGCGTAATCGGGATCACCATGTCGAATAATCAACAACCTCATTCTGCCCCTTCCTCTAAGAAATACATCAACACCGAATTTTGCACATAGAGATATTCATCCTTAATTTTGATGAAATCGCCGTCCAATTCTAAATATTGCACCGTCTTTTTGAGCGCATTGGGGAAATCCTCCCCAATTCCAACCCCGAAGGTGTTTTTATATTCCTGCATAGAAAGCCCACGCGCGGTGCGAAGCGCAAGCATGACAAACTCAAATTTCGCATCCTTTTCGTTTACTTCCTCGCTGGTTACCGCAGGGAAAAATCCGGAAATGACGCATTTCATGTATTCATCTAAATCGAAGGTGTTGGTGAAGCGTTTGCCCATCATAAACGAGCTTGCCGAAACCCCTACGCCAATGTACTCGCCACGTTTCCAATAATTCCAATTATGCTTGCTTTCATAGCCGGGAATGGCAAAGTTTGACACCTCATAACGCTTGTACCCCTTTTCCTCCAAGAGGGATTTTCCAAAGGCATACATATCGGCAACTTCGTCCGAATCGGGAAGCTCGCCGTTTAAATAATCGGTATATATAGGCGTACCATCTTCCACCGTCAACGCATACATGGATATGTGCTTTGACCCACAACGGGTGGCAAGTTCGATGGTTTTTGCAATGTCCTCTTTCGTCTGATTTTTCAACCCCAACATGATGTCCGTGCTGAAATTTTGTCCTTCCAAGAGCTTGGTTGCATAGACATAATCTCGCGCGTTATGAATACGCCCCAAATCGGAAAGCTGTTCGTCAATCGCCGTTTGCAAACCAATCGAAAACCGATTAATACCCGCCTCCAAATACGTTTTCACCTTCCCTTCCCCAATCGTTCCAGGGTTGAGCTCCAACGTAATTTCCGCATCCTTCTTCAAACGGAAACACGCCTTGATCTGATTCATTGCACCCAAGATAAGCTTGGGAGGAATATACGAAGGGGTGCCACCGCCAAAATAAACGGTGTCAAATTCATAATTTTTCAGCTCCTCACCACGCATTTTTAATTCTTTATACAGGCAGGCCATGTACGCCTCAGCGTATTCGATTTTGTCGGGAAAAGACGTAAAATCGCAGTAGGAACACTTATGTCTGCAAAAGGGAATATGAACGTAAATTCCGGGCATTTTTTCTCTCCTTATCACACTTCATTGATACTTTCACGATACTGATATATGGTCAAATCGACCGTAAAATCGACGGAAACCTCCACGCCTTCCTGGCGTAAAAGCTCCGCCTGCACCTCCGCTCCACCAAACGCAAATGCGGAAGGCAACTTTCCAAAACGATTAACTACCCGATGGCAAGGAATGACACCGGGCAGGGGATTGGCGTGTAACGCCCAACCTACCTGTCGCGCCGCGCGTGGATTTCCCACTGCGCACGCAATTTGACCGTAGGTGGCAACTTTGCCTTTGGGAATGCGTTTCACCGCCTCATAAACTTCTTCAAAAAACGTCATTTTTATAACTCAACGCATACCTGGTATGCCCATTTAGTCTTTATTCGTCTTGAGAATTTCCATGAACACTTCGCTGGGAACTTCCACCGAACCCATCTTGCGCATACGCTTTTTCCCTTCCTTTTGCTTTTCCAAAAGTTTGCGTTTACGCGTGATGTCCCCACCGTAACACTTCGCAAGGACGTCCTTTCGCACTGCCTTCACCGTCTCACGGGCAATGATTTTCCCACCAACGGCCGCTTGAACGGGAATTTCAAACAGCTGACGTGGAATGGCATCCTTCAAGTTTTCACAAAGCATTCTGCCTCTCTCGTACGCTCTGCCTTCAAATACGATAATGGACAAGGCGTCGCAAATTTCACCATTCAACAAGATGTCCAATCGAACCAACTTGGATTTTTGATATCCGGCCAATTCATAATCGAAACTCGCATACCCTTTCGTCCTCGATTTCAAGCTGTCGAAGAAATCGTACACAATTTCATTCAAGGGTAACGTATACTCCAACTTAACACGACGCTCATCCAAATAGGTCATATTTTTAAACACACCGCGTTTTTCCTTGCAGAGATCCATGACCGAACCCATATAATCAGGGGGCGTATAGACATCTGCCTTGACGATCGGTTCTTCCATATATTCAATATCCGAAGGATCGGGCAAGTGGGAAGGATTGTCCACGAAGAAATCTTCCCCATTCGTCTTGAACACGTGATAACTTACTGAGGGGGCCGTCGTAATGATGTCGAGGTTGAACTCACGTTCGATACGCTCTTGAATGATCTCCATGTGCAATAAGCCCAAGAACCCACAACGGAAGCCAAAGCCGAGTGCAATTGAATTGTCCGGTTCAAAAATCAAGGAAGCGTCGTTAAGCTGCAATTTCAAAATGGCTTCCTTTAAATCGTTAAATTTACTGCCATCGAGAGGATAAATCCCGCAGAACACAACGGGTTGCACCTTTTTATAACCGGGCAACGGCGCCGGCGCAGGATTGGTGGCAAGCGTAACCGTGTCCCCAACCGCTACATCCTGAATCGACTTAATGGACGCCGCAATATAGCCAACTTCCCCTGCCTGCAATTTTTCCTTCGGCGTGGGATTGGGAGCAAACGCGCCCACTTCCGTGACGTCATAAACGGTCGGCGAGAGGAAAGTCTTAATTTTATCCCCCACCTTGACACTGCCGTCCACCAAACGAACAAAGAGAATAACCCCTTTATAATTGTCATAATAGCTGTCGACAATCAACGCCTTCAAAGGTGCTTCCGTATCCCCATCAGGGGCAGGGAAGTAGGTGGCAATCGCCTCCAACAGGTCTTCAATATTCGTGCCTTCCTTGGCAGACACGCAAGGGATCCCCTCCGCATCCAAGCCAATGACGTCCTCTATTTCCTTTTTTACCTCATCAATGCGCGCGCTTGGCAAGTCAATCTTATTGATGACGGGCAAAATTTCCAGGTTATTTTCCAAGGCAAGATAGACGTTTGCAAGCGTCTGTGCCTCTACCCCCTGTGTCGCGTCCACAACCAAAATCGCTCCCTCGCAAGCAGCGAGCGAACGGCTGACTTCGTAGGTAAAGTCGACGTGCCCCGGCGTGTCGATGAGATTATATTCGTATTCGTTCCCATCTTTCGCCGTATAATACATACGCACGGGCGTCAATTTAATCGTAATCCCGCGCTCCTTTTCGATATCCATGCTATCGAGGAGTTGTTCTTCCATGTCGCGCTGGGAAACCTGCCCCGTGCGTTCCATCAAACGGTCTGCAAGGGTGCTTTTGCCGTGATCAATATGCGCAATGATACAAAAATTTCTTAAATTCTTATTGGGTTTAGCCATATATATTCCTTATTAATTATAAGTTTCTCTTATTTTTCTAGATCATGTCACAAAGAATGGTTGATGACAAAGCCATGTTTAAAGTTCTTTCCGAAAATACTCAATAAAGCTGTGGAGCGCGTAGGAAATGGGCGTATTTTTATGGAGTAGCATACCCACGGAACGGGTAGGAAGAATGGGATCCGTTTGCACTTCAAACAACTCTCCCTCTGCCAACCGACGAGTGGCATACTCTCTGGGAATGACGCCAATCCCCATACCCGAAACCACCAAACGTTTCATAAGATCCCAGCTTCCCACTTCAATCGCCGGTTCTAACTCCACGCCATGTGTTTCCAAAAAACCTTGCAAGGTGCGCCTTGCAACCGTATTCTTATTCATGAAAATCATGGGGTATGATTTTAATCTCATCAAAGACATGGGTGCCTCATTTGTCAATTCTTGATACTTTTTCCCTGCGATAAAACAGTCGTTCAAGCGCATACAATTCCCAAACAATTCCAGCTCCTCGTCCTCGCTGATGGGGAGATTGACAAACGCCACATCTAACTGATCCGCCTTTAACTTCGCAATGCTATCGGGCGTTAAATCTGCCATTAGCTCAATTTTTACGCCCGGAAATTGTTCGTGAAATTTGACAATTTTATCCGCCAAGAAATATTCAAAAATAGTGTCACTCGCGCCGATGCGAATCGTTCCGCTTGCCGATGTTTTCATTTCAGCAATACGGTTTTCCGCCTCCCGCAACAAGCCCAAAGCGTGTTCCACCTCCGAGAAAATTAATTTCCCGCCCTGCGCGGAAAGTTCCATACCGCGATGAGTTCGATTGAATAGTTTCACCCCCAGCTGCGTTTCCAATTGTTTGATGGATTGAGAAACAGCCGGCTGAGAGATGTACAATTCTTCTGAAGCCTTGGTCAAACTGCCGCATTTGGCAACCGTATAAAAGACACGATATAATTCTAAATTTACCATGAACGCATACCTGCCCCCTTCGTTTTTCTTATTTACCTACTTATTTACCTACACAAAACTTCTCAAATATCTCCGTGATAATTGCTTCCGTCGCCGTTTCACCCGTAATTTCACCAAGGGCATCCCACCCTTCTTTTACGTCAATTCCAATCAAGTCTAACGGCTCTACCGCGCAGGCGTGAATGGCTTTTTGCAGGCTCGCCTTTGCGCGTTCCAACGCGTCAAAGTGTCGTTGCTCAATCAAAAACGCCGCATCTTCCGTCCTTGCGCCAAATCCTCTTTGATATAAGAGTTGCTTAAGTTTTTCCATTCCCTCACCCGTTAAGGCCGACGTGTATACGTCTGCGCCGTCCAAGGCAATCCCTTCTGAAAGGTCTACCTTGTTGACAACGGTTATCAGTGGTTTGTCCTGTACCATTTCCAACACGCGCTTATCTTCCTCGTCCATGCCCCCCTGCGCCATGTCTACCACAAACACGGCCACGTCGGCAGAACGAATGATATTTTCCGCGCGCTCGATGCCAATATTTTCAATAAAATCCCCACTTTCACGCACGCCAGCCGTGTCGTAGAGATTAAAACGTTGCCCTTCAATTTCCAAAACGCCTTCCACCGCATCACGCGTAGTGCCTGCCACGTTGGAAACGATCGCCTTATCATAGCCAAGCAAACGATTTAACAGGGAACTTTTTCCCGTGTTGGGCTTACCGCAAATGGCAACGGTTACCCCTGATTTAATCTTTTTCCCCACAGCATAGGTGGCGGTAATTTGCTCAATCTTTGCCACCAATTCTTCCAAGCTCACCTTAAGCTCGGCAATATGTTGTTCTTCAATATCTTCCTCGGGATAATCCACGGAAACGTCAATGCCTGCAAGCAAAGTTTTGAGTTCGTCCTGCAAGCCACGCACCTTATTCGTCAGCTTTTCGCTGTACAAGAGATAGCCCGCTTTCACCTCTGCTTCCGATTCCCCATTGATCATATCCGCCACCCCTTCACAGGATGCCAACGACAATTTTCCGTTCAAAAACGCGCGCTTGGTAAATTCCCCTTTCCCAGCGGGTTTTGCTCCCAAGCGGAAGGTTTGCTTTAAAATTCCACGCGCAATACTCTCCCCCCCGTGGCATTGAAACTCCACAATGTCCTCACCCGTGTAGCTTTGCGGACCTTTAAAATAGACGCAGAGCCCATAATCCTCAAACGTACCGCCGTCAATGCGACCAGGATACATACGATAGGGCTCGAAATCCGTCACTTTCACCCTTCCAACGGGCGTAAACATCTTCTCGGCGAGCGCCAACGGACTCTTTCCGCTGATACGAATAATTGCCACGCCACCTTTCCCCGCCGGGGTTGCAATTGCCGCAATATTTTCTTCCATCATAGCCATTTCTCCAAAAAAGTGCCCCTTCTTTTGGCACGTTGCTCTATAATTCATAGTTATACTTACTATTATTATAACACAGTCTTTTTTCCCTGTAAACCATTTCAGCCGTCTTTTTTATAAAAAAAGACGGAAAATATAACTTTTTCTTATTTTCCGTCTATTCATATTCACAATTCAATTATCAGTTAAAAAATCCGTCAGGATCGTCTGCGCTGTTGTGCGAATTCGTCTGTTTAGAACCGGAAGAAAATTCCGCAAACGGTTCTTCCGGAGGCGTCGGTTTCTGATAGCCTGACTGCCCATAAGGATTTTGATAGGGATTGCCGTAGGGATTTTGATAAGGACCACCATAAGGATTGCCATATTGGCTTTGATATTGCCGTTGTTGGCGCATATACGCTTCCTGTCTGGCGCGAACGTACGCCTCGTAATCGACCGCCTTACGATGACGGAGAACAAAGGGAATGATAAACCTCGACATAGGCACAAACAACGTGAGCATACTCAAAGCAAATTGATTTTTGGGGGAATACTTTTTATACAACCCCATAAAGAGAATAACCAAGAAAATTTCAAAGATCAATTGGAAGATGGAAAGCAGGTAAAAACTAATTTCATACACCTTATAAATACTTAAGGAAACACCCGTCAAACCAGGCCAAAACAACGTACCCATCTCACTATCCACTTCCGGAACGCCATGTTGCCACCAAAGGTAACTACGCGCGAAGATCATAACAAACGTTACCACCGTCGCCAACACCTGTGTAATCACCGCGTACATACCCGTACGCTTCATTCTATGACCAAAGAATTGCCCATCGCCCGTCAATTTGCTGATATACCAAAGATTGGCAAAGGGAACAAATGCTAAACCCTTATTTTTGAAGCCACGATGTTTTGCCATTTGATAAATGCCAACCCCTTGCACCAAAAACAACGCAATCCACAATGCCAGCCCCAATCCTACAGATAGAAGCAACATTGTATGCGTTTCCTTCACAAACCACGAGGAAAGCATATTTGCAACGTTATAAAAATAATAAAACTCCATATTTTGTCCTACTTATTGATGATATTCCACACTCTGCAACAAAAGTCCTTTTGCAGGCATCGTTTTGCCAAGCAAATTTCTCTCTCCCGTCGCAAACGCTTGATACAAACTTTCCAGGTTCCGACGACCACTTGACAAATCGAGCAATTCTCCCGCCATCGTCCGCACCATGTTATACAAAAAACCATTGCCCGTAACGAACATTTTCACCACACGAATGCCAAATTGCACGCTCTCTTCTAAGCGCACCGCATACACCGTACGCACTGTCGTCTTTACGGAAGAACCTGAGGCGCAAAACGCCTTGAAGTCATGTTCTCCCTCCATTTCCTTCGCCATCTCTTGCAGACGCGCAAGCGAGGGAAGTTCCTCCACGCGCACTGCGTAACGCTCTAAAAGAGGCATTTCACGATGACTTTCATAAAAGGTGTAGCAATAGGTTTTACGCTTTGCGCTTCGATTGCTGTCAAAGCCTTCTTCCCCCTTCCAACCTTCCAACAGACGAATATCTGCAGGAAGAAATCGATTTAAACAATCGGGCAACCGTTCGGGGGGAACGGTAATTGTTTCGCTGTCAAAATGACAGACCTGCCCTGCGGCGTGAACGCCCGCATCAGTACGGCCACTCGCCGTTACACGCACATCCTCGCCAAGCGCCTCTAAAATAGCATTCTCTAATGTTTCCTGCACGGATAACGCATTTTTCTGTCTTTGCCAACCGGCATAATTGGTTCCGTCATAGGCAATTTTTAAAACAAACCGCATTTTCGTCTCCTTACAACACCGAAGGCGTGTACACACGGAGCAAAATAATCCCCGTCAACAGGAGAACCGCCACAACAAACGCCACCAAATCACGCCAGGTAAAGGTCAATTTTTTATATTTCGTACGCACCTGACTGCCTGAATAGCATCTTGCTTCCATGGCGTCCCCCAATTCCTGCGCCCTGCGAAGCGCGCTGATGAGCAAAGGGAACAGAACGGGAAGCACCGACTTGACTCTCTGAATGAGTCCACCCGTTTCAAAATCTGCCCCACGCGCCTTCTGCGCGTTCATGATTTTCCCCGTTTCATCCGTCAAGATGGGGATAAACCGCAAGGCAATGGACATAATCAACGCCAAAGCGTGTACGGGGAAATGCACCAACTTCAACGGCGACAGCAAACTTTCAATGCCGTCAGCCAGAGAAATGGGCGTGGTTGTCAACGTTAGGAGGGAGGAACTCAACACCAACAGGAAGAAGCGAGCCGATAAGAAAATCGAGAAATAAACCCCTTCCTGCGTAATGGTGATAAAATTCCATTTCCATAAAATCGTTTGTCCCTCTGTAAATAAGAGGTTTAAAATCGTCATAAACAGAAACAAAAACAGCACCGCTTTTACCGAGCGAAGCAATAATTTAAACGGAATTTTCGAGCAGATCGCAATCAATAAAAAGACCGCTGCGCACCCGCCGAGGGCGTAAAAATTCTGACACAAAAGCACCGCCACGATATAAACAATCAAAAATAAAATTTTACTTCTGGGATCGCATTTATGCAAAAATGAGTTTCCGGGATAGTACTGACCAAAGGCTACTTCACGCATGATTTTGCCCTCCTTCACTCCGTAAACGCATACCTGCCCCCTTGTTTTTTGCAAAATCGAAGAGTTTTTCCGTAAAATCCTCCAACGTTAAATCACAAGAAATCTCTATACCCTTCGCGCGTAATTGCGCGCAAACTTTCGCAACAAACGGAATATCCAATCCCTTTTCATAGAGCAACTCCGCTTGCGAAAACACTTCTTCGGGCGTACCCGTCACAAGCACTTTGCCTTCCGAGAACACCGCGGCGCGCGTACAGTTTTCCACAATTTCATCCATATCGTGGGATACAATGATAATCGTCTTACACCAATCATTGTGAATTTTATGGAGCAAAGACATAATTTCCTCTTTCCCCAAAGGATCCAACCCTGCAGCAGGTTCATCCAGCACCAAAATTTCCGGCTTTGTCACCAACACTCCGGCGATGGCAACGCGACGTCTTTGTCCGCCCGACAATTCGAAGGGGGAACGTCCTTTGACCTCCTCGTAAGAAAGCCCCACCGTCTGGATGGCTTCCTTCACCGCCTCTTTCACCTCCAACGGAGTGCTTTCCGGGCGGAAATTTTTCAAGCCGAACGCCACGTCTTCCCATACCGTCTCCGCAAAGAGCTGATATTCGGGATATTGAAATACCATGCCTACTTTACTGCGCAAGTTCCGAAAATCTGTATGTTTGTCGGTGAGGTCAAACCCGTTGACCTTTAAAATCGGCTTTGGTAAAAGCCCTTTCTTCGATTTCTTTTCCTTATATTTTTTCTCTGCGGAAGGCACTTTTAAAAGGCCGTTGAGATATTGCACGAAGGTGGATTTTCCACTCCCCGTATGTCCGATAATTCCAAAAAATTCCCCGCTGTTAATCTCCAAATTCACCCCTTCCAACGCCTGCGTTTCAAAGGGGGATTTTATATTATACACATGGGATAAATCTTGGCAAAGCACTCCACCCGTTTCCGAATTTTCTTTCGTATTTGTACGTGAACGCAACCCTGCCCCCTTCGTTTGAAGAATCTGCGACGGTTCTACGCGTTCTATGGCGTTAGAAATTCCAACCGCCACCTCCATGGGATCCATGCTGTCTGCAACGGGTAAACCACCTTTCGTCAACGCGCGACAAAGGCGTACGGGACGGGGCGTAACCAGGCTAAATCTCTCCAAAATATCTTGCTTTTGAAAAACTTCTTTCGGCGCGCCTTCTAAGACGATTTTGCCCTGGTGCATCACCACTGCGCGGTCTGCAAGCAACGCTTCTTCAGGAAAATGGGTGATGAGGATAACCGTAATTTTTTCCTCACGATTTAGGCGTTTGACCACCTCCATCACTTCTTTTCGTCCACGCGGATCCAGCATCGCCGTCGACTCGTCCAAAATCATTACGCGAGGCTTTAAAGCCAGCACGCCCGCAATCGCAATGCGTTGTTTTTGACCGCCCGACAATCTGTTCGGCGTTCCATTTCGAAAGTCTTCCATACCGACCGAGCGCAAAGCAAATTCGATGCGTCGTCCAATCTCCTCCCGTTCGATCCCGATATTTTCCGGGCCAAACGCAATGTCGTCCTCCACGATGGAGGCAACCGTCTGGTTGTCAGGATTTTGAAAGACGATGCCCACTTGCTTACGAATCTCAAAGAGATTGCGACGTTCGCAAGCGTCCATTCCAAACACGGTTATCTTGCCCGACGTCGGTGACAAAAGCCCATTGACGAGGCGCGCCAAAGTCGATTTTCCACTCCCATTATGCCCCAAAATAGCAACGAATTCCCCCTCTTTTACGGAGAAATCCACACCACGGAGGGCAAACGAATCGTGCAGGTCGAACAGTTCTTCCTGTTCCACCGTCTCCCGATCGTAGCTATAATATACATTTTCAAACTTAATAACTTCCATCTTTCAGCCTAAAGCTTCCTTTGCCCCATTGGGCATACTCCTCTATTCTACGCTTTTTTACAAATATTATTATAGCAAACTTTTTCAAATTT
This sequence comes from Clostridia bacterium, assembly GCA_017452585.1. Taxonomy (GTDB): domain Bacteria; phylum Bacillota; class Clostridia; order Christensenellales; family Borkfalkiaceae; genus Scatosoma. Next base: position 21,316 of record JAFTMD010000031.1, on the reverse strand, counting down.
TACAATGAAAAACAGGTGAAATTATGTGTTATTCCGCAGAAATTTCAACTTTCTCGACAAAAACCAGATTTTCACGCGAAAAATATACACTTTTTTAATTTTTTTTTGATTTTCCCCCTTCATTTGCTTGTCTTCTTTTGAAAAAAGTATTATCATAATATTGTTCAAAAAAAGACTTATTTCACTGAACAAATGAACGATATTGGGGTATATTTCCATGACTGAAACAGAAGAAAAACCGTCCACCTCGGACGATACCATGTATGAGACGAGTGTAAAAAAAACACCCTTTTCCCTCAAAACATTTGCCGTTGATTTGCTGATTTGTTTTGTGGCCGCCTTCCTCGTTTCCTTCTCCCTTTACTACTTTTCCAACTATAACAATTTTGCCCCCGGAGGAATAACCGGGTTCGCCTCGATTATCGGTTCTTTCTTGGGCAAAAACGGCATTGGGGAAGTAACGGTAAATATGAGTATTTTAATGTTCCTCTTCAATCTGCCTATCTTTATCGCATTGGCAATTTTCAAAAATAAGAAGACGGGCGTTATCCTCATTCTCTATTTACTCTTTCAGTCTGTATTGTTAATGATCTTCAAGCAATTACACGAATCGGTGGGTCTCCCCTATTATGCCGCCCTCCACAGTGATTCTCTCTTTGAAGATGGAAACAACGTTGTGTTTGCAGCTATCGGCGTCGGGGTAATTTCCGGCTTAGGGTATTCCCTCATGCTTCGCCGTTTTGGCGCATCGGGTGGCACGTATGCAATCGCTGCGCTCGTCAAGCATTTCCGTCCCGAACAAAACATTGCTTGGCTCTCGTTCGCGCTCGATTCTTCCGTTGTATTGCTCGCTCTGTTCACCTATGACAAAGCAGGCGTCAACGCCGTTGTCTCCACCCTCACCAACATTTTTATTTCCGATTTACTGGTGGATTATATGTTGCAGGGTATGCGTAGCGGTTATAAATTTGAAGTCATCACTGACCGCCCGGAAGAATTGGCGCAAGACATTATGACCAAGCTTCATCGCGGGGTTACCCTACTGCATGCGGAAGGCATGTACACCCACACGGATAAGGCTATTTTGATCTGTATCGTCCGTAAATATCAAATTGGCGAGTTTTTAAAACTCTTAAAAACGCACAACGCCACCTTCTCCTACTCCTGTAAAATCAATGAAGTGTACGGGAAATTCAACTCAACGCAGGAAGATCAAAAATCCTTCCTCAATAAAATTTAAAATGAGAACATTAAAAAAGTAGCTCAATTCGAGCTACTTTTTTTCTTGCGTTTCTTGGGCAGAGGCCCTTCGTAAAATACGTTTCACCGTCTCCGGATCGTAAGGCGCGTTTTCTTCATTGAAACAACGCACACTGTCCACAAAAACCATCTGTTCCGTATCGTGTCGTCCCATTTTTACCCATACGTATTCCCCTTTCTGCACCGTCTTACTTTCGTCCAAATACCAATAATTACAGCCGTGATAGCCAAGGGGACTCACGCCCACAAAATGATATTTCCCCCTACCATGTATGAGATGAACAAAAACTTCGTCAAATTCCGCACGCAAGTCTTGAGCAAATTGGGCAATCTGTTCCCGATGAAAAAGCAGGGAATATACGCCGCCCAAAAGACGCTTTTTGTCCTTAGAACGCATCAAAAGCCGAATGGCCATAATACAGTCATTTTCCCGACGTTCCTGTCTTGACGCCTCCATACCGTCCTTGCAATAGGGGTACAAATCAATCGCAATGCCCGCGCGTTCAAAGAGAATGTTTTGCTCGCTTTTATACGCGCCTGCCAACAGACGGAACATGGCAAAAATCCATTCTTCCATCTCCTCTCGCCCAATCACCTTGCTCACGTCTTGATAGTGAATATATTCGTTTTCAATGGCAATTTCCGTCTTTACCCATTGCCCAATGGAAAGCATTGCGTTGGGAATTATCCGCAATGAAAATTTCGTACCTTCCGTTTGTAAACCAGCCATAGCATCCCTTTTAGAGCAAATTTGTTGCGTTCAACGCAACCCTGCCCCCTTCTCTTATGTAAATCTGCGCAAGTGCGCATATTTATTATACTCCACTTTTCCCCATTTGTCAATACTTCCAAAAAAAATTTATTTCTTTTAAAATAGACGCTTTTTCAGCTTGCCTTTTTTATGCATTTGCTTTATAATAGTAACGATGTAAAGATACAAATGAGGTACTTATGAAAAAGAAACAAATTTTGGACGTCGTTGTATTCGTCCTCCTTGCAATTCTCTCCGGTTTCATGATCGGAATGGGCGGCACCGCCTCCCTATATGCGCAACACTTATATGGTGCTTGGGGAAAACTGATTGGCGCAATCCTCTTTTCGTTGGGCATTTTTGCCATTTTAACCTTTCAAATGAAACTCTTCACTGGTATGGTGGCTGGTATTCCCAATATGAAAAAGAAGGATTTGTGGCAATTGCCCGTCTGTTTTTTGGGAAATGCCATCGGCGTTGCCATCGTAGCTTTGCTGGTTTCCACAACCCCTTTAGCCGACACAACCATTCCTCTCGGCGCGCAGGCGATTGCAGGCAAACTCAATCAAGATAACTGGGCAATGTGCTCCCTTTGCTCGTCCATCTTCTGTGGAATGTTGATTACCCTCTCCGTCTGGTCGGTGAATTACGTACCCGAAAAAGGCTTGAGCGCAACCGTCGGCGTAATGCTTCCCATCATCTTCTTCGCCTTCTGCGGATTTGATCACTCGGTTGCCAATATGTTGTACTTCTACTACTTAGGAGAACTCTCCTGGACCGTCGTTGGATATATCGCCCTTTCCATTTTGGGGAATATCTTGGGCGGAATCGCACTGCCCTTGGTTGTAAAATTAAAAAAGCACGTTGAAGAAACGGAAGAAATTCCTTCCTAATTTTATCGAATTTTTAACGCCGTGGCAATACCCATTGCCACGGCGTTTTTATATCTCAACGCATACCTGCCCCCAACGTAGCTCTCCTTATCCTGCATTATCAAAAAAAAATTTGCAAGGCATAAAATGCCTTGCATGGTTTTATTTTTTATTCGTTACAAGTGAAGCACGTGGAGTCTGCCGCATTCGGCACTCTGCCCACTTCCGTGTTATCCTTACGGCGATTTCTCAACTCCGGCACGGGGGAAGGCGCTATTTGGAAACGATAATCCGCCCCCCTTCTCCTGATAATTTCCTCAATGACGTTATGCGAAGGCACGATATTCGTTGTAGGATTGACAATTCTTTGGAAGGTAAAGAAATCTGCATCGGGCGAAAGGCAATTCACTTTGACATAATCCTCTCGCTTGGACGTATATTGCACAGTGTTGCCCAAAATGGTACGCACATATTCGATATTCTCATGCAAGGAAATGGGCGCGGGGAAATCCCCTCCGGGAATGACCTCCTGCCAATCCTTCCCTTCATATTTTTTCAAAAGCTCCACTGCCTTATGCAAATGCGTCAATTCAATTTGGAAATTTTCCTCCCACAACTCTTTGACATAGGGATCGGTTTCCGTGCAATAGGCTGACCAGTAGAGATAGCACTCGCAATATTCATGCCAAAGGAGCATCTCCAGCCACGTCGCATTGGAGTCCATCAAGGATTCGTATTGCGTAACGTGTTCCTCCTCGACCATGGCAATCTCTTGATAGAGTTTTCTTCCCAATTCGCTGCAGGCAAACGGCGTAACGTTCATATAATAATTCATTGTCTGTTGTTCTGCCGCGGTGATAATCATGGTAGACAACACCGTCTGCACGTCGGCCGTTTTCGCATCAATTTTCCTTTTTACGTTGTCCTTGGGGAAACGGTGATGGGCGATCGTCGGCCGTCCGGGCATAATCTCCGTATACCGCCCCACCAACCATTCGGCGGCAATCCCCTGCTCCATTTCCAACAAATCGGCATAACGATACAAGTGGTCAAAATCTTCCAAAAGGGCAAAATCGTGGGCCGTTTTGACATCACAATCAAGCTCGCGCTTGGCAAGCTCTGCCGTCAAATCCACCGCCAACTGTTCGTAGGAGATGGTGTGCTCCAAAATGCTCTCATTGGCAGGTTTTAAAAGCCCGATTTTGAGTTGCTGTTGCTTTTCCACATATCGCGTGAGCGCCAAATCGCAACGCAGATCGTTATTATCCGTGTGACGGGCAAACTGATGAGAGAACCAATTGGCCTCAAATTCTGTGCCATTCATCAAGATGATCCGCGTCTTCGTGTACGGATCTACTTCGCGCTTATTATAGGCCTTGGGGTAGAGTTGTTTCCAATTTTGCAAGGTGCTTTCTATCGTCTTGGGTTTCTCTAAAAATGGGTTCATGGGCATATACTCCTTTTAAATCTTATACTTCATACTATGCCCATTCTTCTTATTTTGTATAACTAAAGAGAGTAGATTGTATCCAATCCACTCTCTTTCTTTTTTATTTTTGTGTGCCAAACAATACGGTGCGCAAAAGTTTTGCTGTCTTTTCTTCGCCCAATTGCTTGCGAAGTACGTCCGTGGCAGGGCCACCATTTGCAAGCAAACCCTCTGCGTACAAGGAATTCTTTTTCTGTTTTTCTTCCACATTACAAGCCGCCGCTGACATATTTAAATAGGCATTGAAATAGGCAAGTGTGTAGGCGTCAAAAGAATCCGTCTCCTTCTTTTTGCCCTTCTTAGTAATCGTTTGAGGCAGACGAATGTCATCGTACCAATGGGTTTCCTCTTTCTTTAAAATACGATTGGGCAAAGCTGCATAGGTTTCATTGACCCGATCGAGATCCGCATACGTTCCGCCTGCCAGCGTTGTATCGTATAACTCTAAAAAGAGGGTATCGTTCCCCATTGCATAGATGCGATCGTAAGAGAGCAAGGGCAAATCCTTCTCTTCCGGACAAACAATCAGCGTGTCCATCTTCATCAGCCCGAAAAATCCACTGGCGCACATCACGGAAACGTGTCCCAAGCCCTTCACTTCATACGCATGGGTAACAAACGTCATGCCCTGCGCTTTGAAGGTGGAAAACTCGTTGCCCGTCTTTTCTGTCAATGCGTATTGCGAGCCAATTCTTTCAAGAATCTTTTCAATCATACAAGACCTCTTATTTTTTCGCAAGTTGTAATTCTTCCAAGCCTGCCTTCTTCAACATACAAACGCCGACAAGCAAACTTCCCTGCCCAACAACGTTGATAATTTCCGCCATCCAGTTCATAATCGCCTGCGCGAAATCCTTGGAGGAGAGATAGCCCATTGCAAGGGAACAAATGAAGGAAAGGATAAAAAATACGATAGCCGACTTTTTCTTGCATTTTGCGGACAAATAGCAAAGCACTGCATCCATGATGCCAAGCCCTGCCACCATAAGCCCTACGAATACAAACGTACCCGTAAATACGGGAGGCGCAACCGCCGTCGTCTTTTTCTTGTTGAACAACATCAAGAAAATACCCAATCCCGCAAGCAAAAATCCAATGGATTGCACGGGGAAGAACATGGCGTTCAACGCCTGGAAATCACAAATTCCTGCTGCATACAAAAGTTTATACGTTGCCTTCAATGCGCCCGCGCAGACAATACTGATAATCCCTGCCGAAAAGAATGCAGAGGAGGTCGGGCTCATCTTATTATACAACATTTTAATCAACATCCCGCCCGCAATTGCAAACAGGAGAACGGGGATATAATCCACCAATGCCATGGAAATAGAAAAATCCATTACTTCGCCTTCCATTACTTCTACCTCACTTTTTTGATTTTCTGAAATAAACTGAAGAATTGCTTGTATGGAAACGCTTTGTTGTTCCTCTGCAGAAATCGTTGCATCAGGGTCACCATCCTGTTTGCCATAATTGCCAAACTGCGCATGATTGCCCCCTTCAATTTCGAGGACGTTTTCCTTATACTCCTTCACCTTTTCCTTGACGCTCGTATTCAACGAACCATAAACGATCAACGTATTTTCCATCGGGAAAGGCTTATACGGATAGGAACCCAACAAGATAAGTCCGTCCACTTTCTCCGCATTTTTACTGGAAAACTGCGACGCCATCGCGCCACCTAACGAATGTCCCGCCAGATACCAATGCTCTATTTCCGGATGATTTTCAATAATCTCCGCCGCCGCATTGGCATGAAAGAAGGCCATATTGAGTGGCATTTCCACCAAAAAACAAGTCAATCCTTCTTCACAAAGCCCATTTAAAATGGGCAAGTAGGACTCTGCTTGTACACGCGCGCCCGGATAAAAAATGAGCGCCGTGTCTGTATTTTGATTGGAGGAGAGTTTATATCCCCCCTCCATCTTTTCCACATGATCTAATTTTGTAATGGCAAGCGCTTTTTCTTCCGCCTTGTATCCATTTGCCATGAAGATACAACCAATCCCCATGCAAAGCAGCAGAATTACGACGAGAAAGAACGGCCATTTCCTTTTTTTATTCGCCATATCAATCCTTCTTATTCAAGTGATATAAAGGAACTAAAGGCAAAATAATGGGGGTCTTGTTTGCATATTCGTTGTAAACAGGATCGTCGCCATAACGTTTCATTTGACGTTTTTCCAATCTCTGCGCGCCATTGAACATGATAAATACAATTGCAACGTACGCAAAGATCGCAACGGCCCACTGTCCCCAATGATTGAATGTGGTAACGCCACTTACGAAAATACCCGTCCAGAAGGTGATTTCACCCAAATAGTTAGGGCAACGAACAATCTTGTAAAGGCCTTTGGTTGCAACCATATTGGGGTTTTCTTTTTTCTGTTCAGATTTCTGTTTATCGGCAATCGATTCCAAAACCAAACCGCCCACAGAGATCACCATACCAATGATGGGAGCGATCAAATCGTTGATACCGTTCATTTGCATAAAGAGCATCGGGCTGACCTGCATTGTGTAAAGAATGGATACGAACACCCAAATCGTAGCAAGCACGAAAATGGGCATGGGTTTTTCCGATTTATCCAACGTTTCTTTATAAACGTTTGTCTTCTTGAAGGCTGCGTCCTTCAATTCACGGATAAGCAAGAATCCGGAAAGTCTTACGCCATACGCAACAAAGAGAATTGCCTGCAAAACTGCCAGCCAAATGAGCGCACCTGACCAAGTGCCGTTGATTGCATTGACAATCGTCATGATCAAAATGGTGATCCCACCACCTGCTACTGCAAAACCATAGCCGATGGAGAGGAAGTAAACGAATTTATAAAAGCCTACCGCGCAAAGCACTGCGCAAACAAGCAAAATAATCCACAAAAATTCCCAGCCCATACTTATGCCCCCTTAGTAAAGCTATTCTTAATGTATTCTGCGAAACTCATGTCGCCGGTTACTGTATCGCCAACCATTTCTTCCGTAAGCGTCCACTTGGAGAAACGAAGAATGGCTTCCTTGCCGTTTTTCTTGAGTTTATTGATAAACGCAAAAACGTCAAAAAGGAAGGGAGGAGCGCGTTTGATAACGGGTTCTTTACCAGCTGCTTCAAAGCAAAGCTTAGCAATTTGTTCATAGGAATAGGTTTCCTTGCCGCCAACGTTATAGGTCTTGTTTTCGTCAAGCATACTCTTTACGATAAACTCTGCAAAATCTTCGGTGGAAATAACGTTTGCGTGTACGGGATCGTTGCCGAGCAACGTAACTTCCCCTTTTTCAATCATCGGTCTAAATACCTTTACGATATCGTAGAAGTATCCGGTAGGACGATGGATTACCCACGTCAAACCACTCTTCTTCAATTCTTCTTCAAAGAGATATTTTGCGTGCAACATAGGTACTTTCGGTGCTAAATCCGCTTTAATAACGGAAATGTACGTAAAGTTCTTTACCCCGGCAGCTTTCGCTTCGTTCAAGATGTTGAGGTTGCCGTTTAAATCAATGTCGTAGTTGGTAACCGTAGCCGAAGAGCCTGTCAAACCAACCGTCGTGATAACGACGTCTGCGCCGTCACACATACCTTTCATCGTTTCAGGTTTGGTTGCGTCAATCTGCTTAAAGGTGTAGTTGCCACCTTCCAAACCCAAATCTCTTTCCTTCATGTCTGCCGCAACAACTTCGTGACCTGCTTTCAAAAGAGCCTTGAAAATGTCAGCACCCAAGTTGCCATAAGCACCTGCCAATACTACTTTCATAAGTAATGTTTCCTCCAAAAATTATTTTTTATTTTTTTCTTTCGAACGTTTATCGTTGATGATCTTCATGTGTTCTTCGGTCACCAACGTAACGTTATGTTCCTTTGCCCATGCAACGCAACCCTTCAAAACGGTGGAGAGGAATACTCTGGGTACGCCCAAGATCGTCTTCAACGCTTCGTCGGTAAATTTCACCGTATCATCAACACGATCGGCTGCATAACGTACGGATTCCAAACTTGCCTGACGCATCTGGAGAAGTTCTGCCCTCATAAAGCGTGCTTTATGATACCAGAAATTTTTGCTGTCACGATAGCCGTAATCGACGGGAAGAGGAGGGAAATCCCATGCCTTAACCCCATTGATGATTGCATCGCTGTATTTCTTTTTCATAAGAATTTTGTCCACCTTCAAGATGAAGTGTGCGCCAAATTTACTGGTGATGCCGTTAAAATCGTGATAAGGGCCTTCATAGCCGTTGAGTTCGCCGGGCAAATCTTTATCCGCCCCATCAAGCTCTCTCACCCAAGTACATTCAATCGACTGAATGGCGTCGGTCAAAACCATGGGACGTTTTTCGCCCGTTTCTTCTTCGATCATGCTCGTTTCCAACTTAAAGTTGCATTTCGGCATCTTTTCTTCGGGCTTATCGCCGGGCCAGGAAAGCTTTACAGCTTCCTTAAAGGACTTCGCGCTGTCATCAATGAAGTTCAACGCGCACTTGCCATTTCTTAAAATGTTCTGCGCAGTGTTGGACGAGTTGCGACAGCAAAGAAGCATTGCATAATAATCTTTGCCTGCAACGTAGTACGGCTGAACGAGAGAATAGGGGCCCAACGTGGTGGAGCCGTCTTCGCACAGCGTGCTGATGATGACAGTGGGCATCGGGAAGAACAACGACGTTTGATAGAAGTTGTCCACAATGCGTAAATTTTCAAAACTACTCATAATAAAAACTCCTTATAACTCTGTAAACAGAGTTTATATTTTTAGGCGATGTCACATTTAACGTTTGATTAGCAATTCTTGCGATTTGACGAAAAAATCAAACGAGAAGTGAGACAGAGCCTATTTTAACAATTTTTCAAAGATGGGAATAAGCAGGGAAAAATCCGCTCCTCGCGCGCTGTGCACCAGCAAAGCCTCGACGATAAATTCTGCCAAGAATTGTCGATTTTCCCCTTCGCAAACGGGTAAAACAATCTCGACCAGCTGAGATAATAGTTGCTTATGCCATGTTGACGAGGCATTGGCGTAACTCACCTTCGCTTTGGGATCACTGAACAGAGATTGATGTCTTTCCATGAATGCTTCGAGATGAGAATAGACACATTCTAATCTTTCAACCCCTTCCAACGCGCAGGTTTGCATGACGGCCAAATGCGTTCTCCAATCCTCTAAAAGATGGGTGGCAATGAGGGCGTCTTTGGAGGGAAAATAGTTGTACACCGTTCCCAATCCCAAGCCACAAGCCTTCGCCACCGAGCGCACCGTAAATTTGGAGTATCCTTCTTCTTCCAGAAGACGAACCCCCTCTTTTAACAACAATTCACGGACGTTTTCAATCTTTTTTGGCATAAATCCCCGTTTTTTCTCCATGAAATTTATATGAACACGTTCATATATCGACTTCATTATACTACACAATTTTCGCTTTGTCAAGAGGTAAAACAAAAAAAGTTATTTTTTATCGATTTATCGATTATACCCATAAAAAACACACTAAAAAACACTTGACAAGGTGAAATAATTATGATATTATTATGATATCACTTTCCCCTTTTCCTTTTGACAATCTACTATGGTACGATAAAATGGGGAGAGAACAAGAGTCGTCATCCTTTCAACCAAGCATATAATCTTTGATGACGCGCTCATTAACAACAATTTCATCAACGAGGTGGCAATCACAATGGACGAACGAGCAACCTTTTGGGTTTTATGCCCCACTTGCAAAGGCAAAACGCGTGTCAAAATTTTCCAAGACACAACGCTGAAAAAATTCCCTTTATTCTGTCCAAAATGCAAGAGAGAATCTCTCATTGACATCAAGGACGGACAACTGACAATCCACAATCCTCTACAAAATACGCCGGACGCTTAGACGCAGAGCAATTCTCCTTTCTGAAGGAATGCCCTGCGTTTTTTTTATTAGGCTATTGGAAAATTAGAAATCATTTTAAAAAGGAGTGACAGTATGCACGCAATACAAATCAAACAACTGACCAAACAATACAAGGACACACTGGCGGTGGATCATCTGCAGCTGGATATTGCGCAGGGGGAGTTATTTGCCCTTTTGGGAGTGAACGGCGCCGGAAAAACAACCACGATAAAAATGCTTTCCTGTCTGATTTCTCCCACCACGGGAGACGCTCTTTTGCAGGGAAAAAGCATTTGTTTTGAAGCGCAAGCGGTTAAATCCGTCATTGGCATTTCCCCACAGGAAACAGCAATAGGCATGGGTTTGACCGTCCGTGAAAATTTACAGCTTATGTGCGGAATATACGGCTTTAGTAAAGAAAAAACCAAGAAAAAAATAGAGGAACTTTCAGCCGATTTTCAACTTTCCGACCTACTCGATAAAAAAGCGGGGAAATTATCAGGAGGCTGGCAAAGACGGCTGAGTATTGCCATGGCGCTCATCGGTGAACCGCAGATTTTATTTCTCGATGAACCCACGCTGGGGCTTGACGTATTGGCCCGAAGCGCGCTTTGGGATACCATTCGCGCATTGAAAGGAAAAATGACCATTCTATTAACCACGCATTATATGGAGGAAGCGGAAGCCCTCGCCGACCGCATTGGCATCATGAAAAACGGACGATTGATTGCCCTTGGCACAGCAAATCAACTGAAGAAGCAGACGAATGAGAATAGTTTAGAACGTGCATTTATCACGCTTGTAAAGGAGGAAAACGTATGAAACTGCGCGCATTTGCAATAAGAACTTTCAAAGAAATTATACGAGATCCCTTAACCTTATTTTTTGGGTTGGGCTTTCCCGGCGTTCTCATCCTACTCCTCACCGCCATTCAAGCCAATATCCCTGTTAGCCTATTCGAGCTTGATCGCCTTGTCCCCGGCATGACCATCTTCGGCCTGTCCTTTATGACATTGTTTTCTGCAAGCCTGATTGCCAAAGATAGAGAAAGTTCCTTTCTCCTTCGCTTGTACGCCTCGCCAATGCGCGCCGTTGATTTCATCCTCGGATACACCCTGCCCCTACTCCCCATTGCCCTTGCGCAAAGTCTGTTTTGCTTTTTAATTGGTTGTCTGCTCGGTATGACGCCACGTATCACCTTCCTCTATGCCCTCTTGCTGATTTTGCCCATCGCGTTATTTTTCATTGGATTGGGCTTGCTGTTTGGAAGCATTCTCACGCAAAAGCAAGTTGGTGGCATCTGTGGGGCGCTTCTTACCAATTTAGTTGCTTACCTTTCAGGCATTTGGTTTGATTTGGAACTGGTTGGCGGAGTCTTTCAAAAACTGGCGCACATTCTCCCCTTCTACCATGCCGTGCAAATAGAGCAACTAGCCGTGGCGGGCGAATTTTCCCAAATTCTTCCCCACTTACCCTGGGTGTTGGGATATGCCATTTTTGTCGTTTTTATTTCGGTTTGGTTCTTTGTGAAACAGAGCAGAAAGAGTTAACTTCTCCATATAATATTTTTTAGGCTATATCACAGAGAATGCGACAGAGCCATTTTTTTCAAAGAGGAAAAAATTACCCCCTTCATATCCTTGACAAACCCTATCCGCTTGTGTATAATATATAGTAATCTGCGGTGTTCGGAGTTCGGTATTAAACGGGATCCACATTTTTAATTCGGGAGCTTGTTATTCGTGGCGATAGGCAAGGTCTGTATTTATACGGAAAGACTGATGCGTCAAGATGCGGCACCCACCTGCTGAAAGCGGGTTCATCTTTTTGCCGAAGTGCGGCACAGGCGGATTTTTTTGTCAATTCTTCCTCTTACTGGGGAATGTAAAAACGGACGGTTTTCACCGTCCGTTTTTTGATGCTATTGCACTATTTTCTTAACTCAACGCATACATGGTATGCCCGTTTTATTATATCACGGATAAAATCCAACTGAGCAACCAATACAAAACGGGTATGGTTGCCACCGATAAAACGGTTGAACCCAGCGTATAAACCGCCGCCCCTTCCGTATCTCCGTCGTACTGATCTGCAAACGCAGAAGACAAGCTTGCCGCAGGCGTTGCAAACCCAATCAAGCCAGCAAAGAAAATCGCATCGGACACCTCCCATGCCAAATCAACGAGGAAAAACAAGCCGAGCGCAACAATGGGTAGCAGGATCAATTTCCACACGGATACATAGTACATACGGGGGGAAGTGAACAGCTTTTTCAGCTGAATCCCGCCCAACTTCATGCCCAACACCGTCATGGACAGAGGGGTAACCACTCCACTGAAATGGTTGGCGTATTCCACCGCTTCGGGCAAAATCCTTCCCACTTGCACGAGGTTAAGCAAAAGTCCGCCAACAAAGGCAATCAATACAGGGTTAAAAATCGCCTTTTTGATGTTCATGGTGTTCTTATCTCCCGACACCCAATACACGCCAACGGTGTACATGAACAGATTGAAGATGATGCCAAGCATGCTGACGTAGGTAACGACCACCGAGTTGCCAAACACCGCTTTGGCAAGGGGAATTCCCAAAAAACCGTTGTTAGCAAGCACCATGCAAAAGCGCATGATCCCCTGTTTTTTGCGTTCTTCTTCCCCTCTGACGAGATAGGCCGTCCCCCACACTGCCAACAACAGCGCCACTAGGGAAATGACAATCAACGCCCCCACGTCCTTTAAAAAGCTGAGGTTAAGCTCGACATTTAACATGCTGGACAAAATCAAAAAGGGAAGCCCTAAATGGGTGAGTATCTTAGAAAGAGGAGCAGATTGCTCCTCTTTTAAAAATTTACTTTTTACAAAAATATAGCCGGGAAGCGCCATCGCCACAAAGAGGATAACACTTCTGAGCATCGTGATAAATGCTTCCATACGTTCGTCTTATTTCATATTTAAGTAGGCAATGGAGTTGTTGTAAGAAATATCTTCCACAACCTTGCCGACAAATGCTTCGTCCTGCGTCATTTCCCCTCTTTCCATCATTGTGCCAAAATAATTACACAAAATTCTGCGGAAATAATGATGACGAGGATAGGAAAGGAAGGAACGGCTGTCCGTCAACATGCCGACAAACGCGCCGATATGTCCCGTTGCCGTCAAATCCTGCAAATGTCTTTCCATGCCCACCTTGTTATCCAAGAACCACCATGCCGGGCCATACTGCATCTTGCCCTTGGCTTCCCCACTTTGGAAACAGCCAAGCAACACCACAAGCTCGGAATTCATCTTGGGATTGAGGTTGAATACAATCGTCTTAGGCAGAGCGTTTTCGCTGTTCAAGCGATCAAAAAGCTTCGTCAAGTTGCGCAAAACTTCCTGATCGGACATTCCGTCATACCCCGTATCTGCGCCAAGTTTTGCAAACATCACCGAGTTATTGTTGCGGGTTGCTCCCAAATGTAATTCGGTTGCGATGTTATGCTTTGCATACAATTTAAAGAGGAAATAGGTTAAATATCCCTTGAACACTTCCGCTTCCGCTTCGGTGGGAACAGCGCCTGCAAGCGCCTTTTCAAAGACGGCGTTCGCTTCCCCTTTTTCCGTGATGGGATAGACGTATTCCACTGCAATATCACTCGCCGTTGTACCCACTTCGATAAAGTCGCAAAGTCTTTGTTCAATCGCCTTTTCCAAATCGTCCAAATTGGCAATTTTGCCCGTCAAAGCTTCCAGCTTTTCCATGAACGTCTTGTACATGGGAGATTCAATCCCCATCAATTTATCTGCTCTGAACGCAGGAATAACCTTGAAATTGTACCCCTTTTGCGCAATGGCAGGGAAGGTGGACAAATCGTCAAAAATCTCGTTGGTCGTGAAGAGATGGGAAACGTTGGATTGTTCAATGAGTTTTTGAGGGGTAATGTTGTTGAGCGCAATAAACTCGTTACACCAATCCCAAATCTGTTCTGCATTTTCCTCGTTAATTTCCAATTCGCAATTGAAAAAATCTTTCAGCTCTACCTGCGACCAATGGTATAACGGATTACCAAATGCCGTGCCAAGCGTCTTGCAATACGCCACAAATTTTTCTTTGTTCGACTTATCCCCCGTGATGTAAGCCTCGTCCACGCCGTAGTTGCGCATCAAACGCCATTTATAATGATCGCCGGACAGCCAAATTTCATAAATATCGGAAAAGGGTTTATTTTCCAAAATCTGTTTTTCGGGCAAATGGCAATGATAATCGAAAATCGGCATATTCTTCGCATATTTTTCATACAGACGAACGGCCGTTTTATTGGTCAATAAGAAATTATCTTTGATATAACTCATGGTTTTTCTCCTTTTTTAACTAAATTCATCTACCCTATATTATACTTCTATTTCCGTCATTTGTCAAGGCGTAAATGCAAAGTTTTACAAGCAATTTTGCGAAACTGATAGAATATCATCTCCACTACCCTCAAAAGAAAAAGGCGCTGTTCCCCAACGCCTTCCTATTTTTTGCTATATTAAAACACCTCTTATTTTTCCACAAGACTTGCGTTGCCCTTCTTTTTGCTTTGTAAAGTCAACACCACGTATACACCTATGCCTGCCACTACGTCCACCAAAATGGCAATATATAAAATATCTTGTATCATATTAAACGTTGCATGAGCGTCATAATACGCCTCCGTTGTCAAAATGGTGACGGGGAGTTTCTTTCCCGAAACAAACTTGCTCTTTTCATATAAAGATTCCTTATAATAGTACGTAATCATCTGTCCGTCTTCTACATAGAAGCTGTCCCAATCTTTATATCGCTCATAATATTCCTCACCGCCAAGCGGTAAATCTCCATACCCCTCTTCAAACCATTTCTCATAATCGCCCTGCATCCGTTCGATAAATGCCTGCGGATCGGTATAGGTTTCATATTTGCAAAACGCTTGATAACCAATAAAATTCAAAATCCAAATTCCCAATGCTAAACAAAGGGCAACGCTTAACACTACCACGGAAATCTTGCGTATTCTGCGCACATTTTCTTTCATCCTTTGGCTCTTATATACTTTTTCAAGAAGATAGCCCTTTTTCACCAGCCAAGCATGGATAAACGTTGCATACAGAATATAACCAAGAATAAGGGCAACCGCGCAAAAGATTCCGCCAAACCCCAGCCACGCAACAAATTGCATACCTGCATTACCGCCAGTCATCGCAAACGGAAGCGACCACGCAAACACCAACCAATTCAACCACGAAATTTGCACGAAACGTTGCACGAAAAACGCATTCATTTGCGCCAATCCCTCTTTGTGTGGATCGTCCTCGTCAATGGGAAGCCGATCGTTGCGCATAAAACAGCCCTGACAAACCTCACTTGCCACCAAAAAGATGATCGCAAAGACAAAACCCGTTATTCCATTTAAAAAACCAAAGTTGCAAAGAATCCCCACCAAAAATCCAACAATGGATAACAAAATTGAAATGAGGGTTAAATTATCGTGCTTTTTCTTGCGCATATAGACCATGTTTTTAAACTGCTTTTCGCCCTTCAACGCATACCTGCCCCCCTCGTTTTCCTCTTTGTCCATGTTTTTACGCTCCCCGCGCAAAAGCTCGTCCGTGGTGATTCCAAAAATATCTGCAATCACGGGGATAAGCGCCAAATCAGGATCACATTCGTCGCGTTCCCAACGGGAGACCGTCTTATCCGATACGAATAATTTTTCCGCCAATTCTTTTTGCGTCATGCCGTTTGCCTTACGTAAGATGGCAATCCATTTTCCAATTGTTTTCTTTTCCATAAGCATTACTCCTTTTGCCTTTGTAGCCATATTATAGCACACTTCCTCTATTTTGTCAGTAAAATCAGCCTTACAAACTGCGAGAATTACTCTACAAAAGTGAGAATTTTAAGCTTTTCCTCCTGTTTTTACTATATTTTTCCAAAAAAATAACAATTATTTCTCAAAACCCTCTTGAAAAAAGAAAAATAATGTGGTATACTTATATTGTTTAATAAAATGCTATATCGCAAAGAATGGTTGACTTTAGCTGCAATTTATTAACGTCTTGACGAGAAAAATACATACTACACGAGGTGTACTGATGGCAAAAAATAAACCAATTATTGCAATTTTATACGATTTTGATAAAACGCTTGCAACCGACGATATGCAAAATTACAGTTTTATCCCTGCCCTTGGCATGGAACCGAAAGATTTTTGGGCGGCGACAGGCAAACTCACCGAAAAGACAGGCGTGGAAAAAATTCTTGCCTATATGCTGATGATGATTATGCAATGCAAGGAAAAGAATATCCCCCTCACCAAGGAATATCTCAATAAACTTGGCAAAGACGTCAAATTTTACGACGGCGTCACGGCTTGGTTCCGCCGTATCAATGCGTTTGGCGAAGAAAACGGCGTGGACATTGAACATTACATCATCTCCAGCGGTACGAAGGAAATCATTGAAGGCACGTCCATCGCCAAGGAATTTAAGGAAATTTACGCCTGCGAATTCCTCTACGGAGAGGACGGCGTTGCCTATTGGCCGAAAATGGCAATCAATTACACTGCGAAAACGCAGTTCGTTTTCCGTATTTCCAAAGGCGTTTTAGACTCCTCCGACGACGTAAGCTTGAACACAAGACAGGATGCCAAGCGTATCCCGTTTAGAAATATCATCTATATCGGCGACGGGTTGACCGACGTACCTTGCATGACACTCGTCAAGGAAAAAGGTGGCAAGTCGATTGCTATCTACCCCAAATCCCAACGCAACAAAGTGGCGAAGCTCATGGAAGAAGATCGCGTCAATTTCATCTGCCGTGGGGATTACACCGTGAACAGCTCGTTGGATAAAATTATGAAACTCATCATCACGCAGATGGCAATCGTTGAAGAGCTTCTCAATAAAGAATCTGAATCTTTGAAAAAATAAGAAAAATTCCCCCTACCCCCTTATTAATACTTGACAAAATAAGGGGAGGATATAATAGAATAGCAAATCTTCTAAAGGAGAACAATATGAAAAAATATATACCGATTATCCTGTATCCCTACGTCTTTTTGATTGGGATGCTCACCCTTATGGGGCTTTTAAAAGTGTTGGATGAAGAGACGCTGAACGCCATGGCAGGCGGATTGGGGATTGGCCTCATTTTAATTGCGCTCATCTCCCTCTACACCTTCATCTGCGCCATTCTCTGCATTGTCTACGTTGTGCAACTGCTGGGCAAAAAGCATTCGGCTTTGGAAGTGGCAAAAATCAACCGCACGATTAAGTGCGTGCAAATCCCTGCCTACCTCATCAATTTTGTCGTTGGCTTTATCGGGGCAACCACAGTTTTCGGGCTTGGCTTTGCATTGATTGCCGTTATCGTGGATTTCATTGCCATTTGCATGACCGGTCTGTTTGGCGCAGTTGCTGCCATCAAATTACATAAGCAAGGCGGCATTGGCGGCGGCGGAGCAGTTGTCTGCGCTTTGGGTAGCTTTATCTACTGTATCGACGTGCTGATCGCGCTCATTCTTCCTGCAAAATGCAAAAAGGTGGAAAACATTTAAAAACAATATTCATAACGAAAAAATACTCGCAAGAATGCGAGTATTTTTTTGTTAACACATACCATGTATGCGTTGAGTTAATAATTAGCCACGGAATAACGCCCATCCGAGGTGATGGTAATCACGATAGAACCTTGCTGATCGGTGCGATAAATACTTGCCCCTACCGACGTTAAATTTTCCTTCACTTCCGTGGCAGGATGACCATACGTGTTGTTTTTTCCACAGGAAATAACCGCCGTTTCCACCTGTAAATATTTCAAAAACTCATAAGTGGAAGCGTCCGCGCTGCCATGATGGGCAACTTTTAAAATTTCGGTATCGGTCAGGCGTACGCCCGTCGAGGTAAATAATCCCAATTTATCATCTCGCATGAGATATTGCTCCACCAAACGAGGCGCATCACCAGCAAACAGAGCGCTGACACCGTGATAATCCAACCACATCACCGCCGACTCCAAATTAGAATTTTTCGTTTCTTCGCCTGTATTTAATTCACTGGCGTAGGGGTATAAAAACGTGAATATATAGCCGTTTTCCGAGGTGGAATTTCCCAGCGAAAGGTAGCGTTCGCTGTACGAAATTGCGCAACCTTCCTGCATCAATTCTGCATATAAAGCGACGTATTCCGCACAAGCTTTTTCCGGCTTCGTGGTGGGCAGGTATGCGTTGAGCACCTTTTTCTGCGCCACAACCTCCTGCAAACCGCCACAATGATCGGCATCTGAATGGGTGGCAATTACATAATCAATGACGTCTATCCGCAGGGCGTTTAAATGCCGTAGAATTTTCATTTCCGTACCCTCCTGCGAATCTCCACCGTCAATGAGCGCCACCTTGCCATCGGGCAATTCCACGAGAGTGCAATCCCCCTGCCCTACATCTATAAAATGAATGCGAAGCTCCCCTGCCTTACGCCGTGGAAGGGAGGGTTTGCCGACGTGATACTTCCAAGAATCGGGTGGCACAAACGCGGAGAAAACGCAAAGCCCCAACAGCGCAACCAAAAGCACGCACAGGAGAATGTCCTTGATGCGTTTGATTCTTTTCTCGATTCTGTTTTTCTCCGCCTGATATCCCATGATTAGTTACGCTCTGCCTTTTCAATCTGCGCAAAAATGTCCGTCAAATCTGCGCCTTCATAATCTTCAATTCTGCCCTCGTCCGCCAATTTTGCGATATTGGGATCGATCGGCATGCGGGCAATCGCAGGAATGCCATACTCCGTGGCAAGCGCCTTAACCTTGCTTGCGCCAAACACTTCAATCTGTTTTCCGCAATCGGGGCAGTGCAAATAACTCATGTTTTCCACCAAACCAAGCACGGGAATGTGCATGATACGCGCCATGTTTACCGCCTTTTCCACCACCATTTTCACCAAATCCTGCGGAGTAGTGACAATGATAATCCCCGCGATAGGAATACTTTGGAATACGGTGAGCGGCACGTCCCCCGTTCCGGGAGGCATATCAATGAAGAGCAGATCTAAATCCTTCCAAATGACGTCCGTCCAAAACTGCATCACCGTCCCGGAAATCACCATTCCACGCCAAATGACGGGCATGGTTTCATCGTCGAGCAACAAATTCATGGACATGAGTTGCATTCCCGACGGAGAAAGCACCGTTTCAATGCCATTTTGATCGCCAATCGCGTGATCTTTCACGCCAAACATTTTCGGAATGGACGGCCCCGTAATGTCGGCGTCCATAATACCGACGGACATCCCCTTCTTTTGCGCATAGGAGGCGAGCAAGGAAGTTATGAGGGATTTCCCCACCCCGCCTTTTCCGCTGACCACGGCAATCACTTTTTTCACCGAAGAGTTTTTATGCGGTTCTTTCAACAAACTTTCTGCTTTGCGAGAACTGCAATTGGAAGCGCAGCTCGAACAATTATGCGAGCAATTTTCAGATTTTTCAGCCATATTTTCTATTCTCCTTTTCGACACAAAAAAGCGCGCTTTCATGAACAGCGCCTCTTTTGCAATCTATACCAGACAAGAATAATACAAACCAGCTGCAAAGCGTGCCTTTTCCGCATATTTTGACAAATGCGTGCTTGTAGTAGTACAATACGACTACGCCCACTTTCGCCAAAATCTATCGAAAAATTCAAGCTTTGCAGTGCGTAGCAATTTTTCATGAGCTGATTTTGGATAAGACAAGGCAAAACCGCAGGGCAACCTCAACGGTTTACCGAGGATTTTAACACAGTATTAGACGAAATCAGCCATTCAAAATCGGGTTTGTATTATTCTCGTCTGGTATACCCTTATTATACTCCTCTTTCCCACTTTTGTCAACATTCTTTTCAAAAAAATCAACAAAAACTTTTTTCACCAAACTTACAAATAAATACCCCTTAAAAATACTTGATTTTTTTTAGCAAATGTAGTATACTATATAGGCTGCGCGTAGGTGGGGAGTTAGCGGCACCCTGAATCTGCAATCCGCTATAGCAGAGCTGAATGCCTTTCTCGACCCTTTTTATGGAAGGTTTGCGCGTCGTAAGGAATGTTGATCATAAGGTCTTATGCAACGTAATGCCGTGAACCGTGTCAGGACAGGAATGTAGCAGCTCTAAGCGGATTTTTGCGTGTGCCATGAGGTAGCTTTATAGGAGTCACCTGCGGCGTTTCCACTTCGGTAAAAATCGCCAACAAAGGATCGCGCAGTTTTTTATTGTCTAAAACATTCGATCAACCAAACAAAAAACTTGTCAATCGTTTTGATTGACAAGTTTTTTTTACTTTACCAAACGACTACTTTGCCGTCTTTGTCATAATGCCAATACTTGCCACTCGTCGTAGGCTGGCTTTCGCTGTAATAATAACGGGTTGCACTGGTACTATTCCAAGCAGTAGAACTAATAGAAATTTTCTTCCAATCTTCCGCCGTGCCTTTGTAATATACGCTCGTCAAGCTGGTGCAATTACGGAACGCATCAGAACCAATCGAAGTAACGCTGTCGCCAATCACCACGCTCGTCAAGCTGGAGCAATAAGCGAACGCCTGATAACCAATCGAGGTAACGCTGTCGGGAATCACCACGCTCGTCAAGCTGATGCAACCACAGAACGCATAATCACCAATCGAAGTTACGCTGTTAGGGAGCACCACGCTCGTCAAACTGTCGCACCAAGCAAACGCATAAGAACCTATCGTGGTTACGCTGTCGGGGATGGTGATGCCTATCATTCGGCTACATCCGCTAAATGCATTATCTGCAATAATTTTTGTATCTTCGTGGATGGTGTAGCTGCTATAATTGTAGTTGACAGGGATAATTAATGCGAAATAAGGATTGTTTTCATTGCCTAAATACTTGCAGTTTCCATATTCTGTAAATTGTAATTTATCGCAATAAGAGAACGCAGAAGGACCAATCGAAGTTACGCTGTCGCCAATCACCACGCTCGTCAAGCTGGCACAATTAGAGAACGCATAAGAACCAATCGAAGTTACGCTGTCGCCAATTACCACGCTCGCCAAGCTGGAGCAATCATAGAACGCATTATCACCAATCGAAGT
>JAFTMD010000030.1 GCA_017452585.1 Clostridia bacterium | reverse complement strand
TACGTTGGTTCTGCAACTTTGAAGAAGGTAACCAATCAGTTTGAAAGCACCGATATCAACTATTACGTTGGCGGTACTGCAAACGAAGTTACTTACCTTTCCAGAAGTGATTGGGATAAGACTTGGCCCAAGAATATGACGGGCTTTGCAGCAACCGATAAGATGCTTGCAGAAATCGCATCTTATTACAGCCCTACAAACGAACCTACCGCATACGAAAAAGGTTCTTCCGACATCTCTTCCATCAAGACGGGCGATACGTCTACGCAGTATACGATCGCAATGATGATCGGCGCTGATTATGACGATCCTGCATGGGATCTCCTTCTTAACCAGATCTCGATCGAAGAAATGGCAACCTTCAACGCACAGGGTAGACCTGCAATTCCTTCCGTTGGTCAGCCCGCAACGACCGCAGTTGACGGCCCTGCAGCTTGGACGAAGTCTACCTATCTTGAAGACTATACGAAAGGTCAGATCGACGAAAACAAGACCACTGAACAAATGGTAGGTTATCCTACGGAAACCGTTATTGCAAGCACCTGGAATTATGAACTTACTTATGAAGTAGGTAACTCCTTCGGTGAAGAAGGTCTCTGGGGTGGCGGTGTAGGCTGGTATGGCCCTGGCGCAAATACGCACAGAACACCTTACGCTGGCCGTAACTTTGAATACTTCTCTGAAGACGGCTTCATCTCCGGTAAACTTGCTGAAGCTGAAACGCAGGGCGCAATGAATAAGGGCGTTATCTGCTACTTGAAGCACTTCTTCTTGAACGATCAAGAAACCAACCGTATCGGCGTATGTACGTTCTCCAACGAACAGGCGCTTCGTGAAATTTATCTCCGTGGCTTCCAGTATGCATTTGAAACCACCGGTGAAGACGATCCTGCATGCAACGGCGTAATGGGCGCGTTCAACCGTCTTGGTCTTAGATGGTCTGGTCACCACACTGAACTTTGGAACGAAGTTATGAGAGGCGAATGGGGCTTCACGGGCGTCATCACCACCGACTTCGGCCAGAAACAGCAATCCCTTATGGAACCTCATCTTGCATACGAAGCAGGTAACAACGTATTCTGTACGTCCGGCTCCGGCTTCACGAAGATCGTCGTTGAAACCGCAAAGACTGACGCGAAGCTTCTTGCAAACATGAGAGAATCCACCAAACGTGTGCTCTTCAACATGGCAAACAGCTTGGCAATGAATGGCCTTACTTCCGATACGAAGATCGTGAAAGTAACGTTGTGGTATGAATATGCGCTTACAGGCCTTACCATTATTTCGGCAGTTGGCCTTGCAGGTTCTGCATTCATGACCCTTGTACAAGCATTCAGTAAAAAGGAGGACTAATCATGGAAAAGAAAACTACTTTTTTAGAAAAGAAAGCAGGTTGCTGGTACGTTTCTGTAATCGCTTTGGCGTGCGCAGTAATCTCTTTGGCAGTATATGTTCTTCGCGGCGGTAACTATCTTTCGCCCGTAGATTCTACAGCAGTAACCTTAATGGTTGTAGGTATCGCAGTTAATGCATTGATTCTTCTTAAGGATTTCAAAATTGGCGCTTTCATTCCTTTCGTAATGTATATGTGCGCATTCGGTGTTCTTTTGAATTCGGAAATGCTCTTCATTTCCAATGTTGCATTCGGCGTTGACGGCAACTTCCTTGATTTGGGATTCTTCGCATTCGTTGGGGCAAACGTCCTTTCGATTATCTTCTCTGCAATTGCAGCAACAGGTAAAATGACGAAATAAGTTTCCTCTTTCCAAAAAAACGCTCCTCATTTCGGTGAGGAGCGTTTACTCTTTATAGACGCCGAATATGCTATTTTTTGAACCGAAAATGACAATTTGATTGCAATGTATGGTAAAATGATGTATAATTGGTTTATAAAAAATATTGACAGGTAGTCCAATGAAAAAGATTTCAATCATTCTTTCATTTTTAATGATCATGTCCGTTTTTTTTGCCTGTGCGCCAACGCCAGGGAATGAAAAACAATCCTCTCAAAACACTATGGTAAACGTAATCGTCGTCGATTCGGAATATTTCAGTTTAATCGACGAAAACGGTGAGGGGGTAAAGGAAAACTCTTTTGCGGTGGAAAAGGGCGGCGAAGTGAAGTTTACGTTAAAGCTTTTAGAAGGCTTCGCGGTAGGGAAGGTGCATTATAAGGAATACGATTTGTCATACATCTCTCCCACAGAAGCGAGTTTGGTGATTAGCAATATCAGACAGGCGGTACGCATACAAATTGATTGTGTGCCGGTTAGCGGTTTTTTAAAATATGACGTCAATGGCGGAAATTTGATAAGCGGAGATAGTGAATATTTTTATCTTCCGTACGATAACACGCATCATATCCGCGTTAACACTTCGATCGGAACGGACGTTATAGAACGCGTAGGATATACGCAGATAGGCTGGAATACGAAAGCGGACGGAAATGGCGAGCACGTTGGCTTGGGGAGCAGAGTTTCTTTAAATGAGGAAACGCAAACGCTCTATGCCGAATGGCAAAAGTGGACGGAAACCACGAAGTTTGTCTATACGGAAATTCCTCTGGGGATCTCTTTGACGGGATATGAGGGAAACGACGAGGTTGTTTGTATTCCCGAAGAAATAAACGGGAAAAAAGTAGCGAATATTGCAGCTGGTTGTTTTAAAAACATATCAGCAACAACGATGATTTTACCAAAATCTTTGGTTAGCATTTCTGATTTCGCTTTTGAGAATTGCGCGTTGACGACGTTATATTTCTTTGACAATATCACCACGATAAGCGACGCTTGTTTCACAAACTGCGCAAACTTTTCCACGCTTTGTATCAATGCCGTAAAAGCGCCTAGATATTCCGATTTGGATAGACACGCAAATACGCCTGATAAGTATGATATTTTGATAGAAAACGCCCATAAAAAGAAAATCGTGATATTCGGTGGATCTGGCCCGTTTTTAAGCGTTGATACGAGGGTGATCCAGGAGGCTTATCCTGCATATATGGTGATCAACATGGCGGTGAACGCCTATTTCAACGTGGAATCGCAGATTGATATGATCTTGCCGTATCTCAACGAAGGGGATTTATTTATCCATGTAACAGAATCGGCAAGCAAGGAACAGTTCTTCGATTTATTTGAAATGAGCGACAATCGTATATTTATGGCGGTTGAAAGTAACTACGATCTCTTTTCTCACGTGGATATAAGCACCATAGGCAACGTTTTTGACACTTTTAACGCATATAACACCGAACGCGACGGAAAATTTGCAAAAACGTATAACGATTACGTGGAGTTTATTGACGAGTTGGGGAATTATGCGCTCAAAAAAGTAGCCACCGGCAATAACGTTGCGTTGTCTGATGAAGCCGTGCTGAATTTGGACAGTTTGACAAGTGAAACGGGGATTGCGCGTAGAGATTTATATTATAAAAAAATAGAGGCGAAAGGCGTTTCGGTATTGCTTTGTAACGCCCCTGTCAATCGTCATGCGCTTTTAGAAAACAATGAAAATTACATGGAAAGCGTGAAGCTTTTTGACGAGCAATACGCAAAGGTTTCTTCAAGGCCCATTTTGATGACTTTGGAAGAATGTTTATACGACGGAAGCGTTATGTTTGATTCCGATTATCATTTGGCGGACGAGGCCACGAAAG
>JAFTMD010000029.1 GCA_017452585.1 Clostridia bacterium | reverse complement strand
CTTTATATTTTTTAATGATGATCAACCAATTTTAACGCGCGTAATCCTTCCCCTTTCCGTCGCCATTTCTTTGAACGGATCAGCAAGAACGACTTCGGCCTAATATTTATAAAATTTACGACCGATTTTTGCGCGTACTATGCTCTCTTATATATTTTACAATTTTTTTTATATTTTGTCAAGACATTTTTTAGGGTAAACGCGTATTATATATATTTTTTTATGAATTTTTTTATGAAGATATAATAAGCGTCTTTCTATTGCTCAGAGAAAAAACGTCGCACATACTCATTTGCCGAGCAAAATACGACGTATTTTTTATCTCAACGCAGACATGGGTGCCTCTTAAGCCAATTTTTCCACCTGAATTTCCGCAAAAATACTGTCGATATTTTCCTTTTCGGGAGGACGAGTCCCCGCCGTCATACACGCAGCCGTACCACAAGCAACCGCCAAACGCAAACTTTCTTGAGGCAACCACCCCTTCGTAGCGCCCGTGATAAATCCAGCCACCAAACTGTCCCCAGCGCCGATGGTGGAAATAACTTCGCACTTGGGCGCTTTCACATGATACGTCCCTTCTTTGCAAACCATCACGGCGCCGCCACCGCCCAAGCTGACAACCGCATTTTCAATGCCGCCTTCATAGAATTTCTGCGCCATTTCAACAGCCGCTTCAGGCGTCTGCACCGATTTCCCCAAATACTTGGTTGCCTCCACGCGATTGGGTTTGATCAACCAAGGCTTCAATTCCAGCAGATCCTCCATGGCGAAGGAACGGGAGTCGATGACGATCTTTGCGCCCTCTTTTTTAAATTCATGGAGGAGCTCTTTCACGTCGTCCAAACTGACGCCTACGGGTACACTGCCCGTAAAGGTTACGATGGTGTTTTCATTGACCTCTACGCGATTGTTGACCTTGCGCAAAATCTTTTTGTCGCATTGAAAACCACTGAAGGAAATACGCGTTTCCGGCTTATCTTCCTCGTGCAGAGTGATGTTCTGGCGAATACGCCCCTCCGCCCAAATTTCTTCGTATTGCATACCGTCGCGGTTGAGCATCTTGCAAAATTCCATGGCGTTTTCTGCCCCAACAACGACAATCGCCAAACTGTCCGTGCCATTCACCTTCAGGGCGCGCGAGATATTAATCCCCTTTCCGCCTGCATCCACCGAAAGCGTTTCGGCATAACATTCCTGATAGGGAGCAAAATCCTCAATGCTACAATGTAAGTCGAATGCGGGGTTGAGTGTCAACGTAATAACTTTTGTTTCCTTCACGGTTTTTTCCCTCCGTTTTTCATAACTGTACATATATTATAACACACCCTACATAAAAAAGCAAGCGTTAAGAAAATAAAAATTCGTTTTCGTTCAAAATTTATCGATTGGAACAATTTCCTTGTTTTTCTATGAAAAAAATAAAAATGAGGCACCCATGTATGCGTTGAGATACTTCTTTTCGATATATAGAAAAAGATACATCTCTAAAGAGTTGTATCTTTTTCCATGCTTTCTTTATTAACTGACAACTTTTGACAGTTACCTTTCTTAAAAAGCTTCCTTTAAAATTTGATAAATCTCCGCTTCCGTCAAGACTTTATAGCCCCCACTTTGAATGGTGGATTTCGCA
Organism: Clostridia bacterium; assembly: GCA_017452585.1. GTDB lineage: Bacteria > Bacillota > Clostridia > Christensenellales > Borkfalkiaceae > Scatosoma. The sequence goes on along the minus strand of JAFTMD010000029.1, from coordinate 868 downwards.
ATGAGAGGGAGCATTTCCTCCGTTGTTCCCACTTCTTTGAGGGTGGTGGGAATCCCCATTTCCTTGATAAAGTTACCCAGCGCCTCAATCCCCGCCAAAGCAATTTCTTCCTTCGTTTTTCCTGTGGGATCCACTCCCCACACCTTGGTGGCAAAGCGGACGAATTTATCCAATCCGTAAGGATAAATATGCTTATAATAGGGTACGGAAACAATCGCCAGACCTACCCCATGCGCGCAATCGGTGTACGCGCCTACCTGATGTTCAATATTATGCACTTCCCAATCTTGCGTCTTAGAAAGCCCCGTTATGCGGTTGAGCCCCAACGTTGCGCACCACATAATGTTGCTGCGCGCCTCATAATTTTCAGGTTCTTGCAAGGCAGTTCTCGTCGAACGAATGAGATTTTCCATCACGCCTTCAATGAGATAGTCGGTGACATTGTCGTCGTCGCCGGAAAAATACTGTTCCATCAGATGTGACATAATGTCAAATATACCACTCGTCATTTGATATTTGGAAACGGAATAGGTATATTCGGGGTTGAGAATGGAAAATTTGGGATTGACGTTGGGCGGATAGACACGGCCACGCTTGATCATAGCCTCCTCGTTGGTGATCACCGTCCCCCCGTTCATTTCAGACGCCGTACCCGTCATCGTTAAAATAGAAGCTACGGGCACGATTGGATTGTCAACTTGTTCTTGATTCATCCAATAACGCGTCCAAGGATCCCCCTTGCAATAAGCAGAAACGGAAATAGCCTTCGCACAGTCGATAGTACTTCCGCCCCCTACCGCCAAAATCAAGTCAACCTGATGCTCACGCACAAGTTTTACGCCCTCTAAAACCTGCGTATAACGAGGAT
>JAFTMD010000028.1 GCA_017452585.1 Clostridia bacterium | reverse complement strand
TATTTACTTTTGATATTTTTCAGGCTGACGAATGATATTGATGCCATCAATGGTGTAACGAATGAAGGAATAAATCATCACCGCAGACACCACAAAGATAGAGATGAGGGAAGGCAGGGAAGGAATTGTCGGCCAAACGATATGCAAGGCCATGATAAAATACAATAAGCAGGTGCAAAGTTTTCCGTGCCAAACGGCGGAGGTTACCAATTCCGTCTTTTTAAAGACAATCAAACGTAAAGAGAGGGAAAAACTTTCTTTCAAAATCATGATACCAAGTGGCAACCACATCCAAGGAAAATGCGTCAAAAGGCAGATGAGGACGACGCCTTGCGTCAGTTTATCTGCAATCGTGTCGATCATTTTCCCGAAATCGGTAATCATATTATATTTTCGCGCAATATATCCGTCCGCTAAATCGGTAAGCCCGGAGAGAATAACGACGCTGAGCGCCCAATAGGGGTGCTCGGTGCAATATAACCAAGCAATGATAGGGATTAAAGCGATTCGGAAAAAGGATAATAAATTTGGAATGGTTAAAATTTGATCCTTGCTGAGTTTTGCACGCCAATCAATTTTAGGGTTTTGTTGATTCATGGTCATCCTGCCTGAAGATTTGTCGGGGATTTTTAAGTCCCTATATATAATTATAGTACGATTAAAATTTTTTGGCAAGCAATTTACATATTATCGGCTCTTTTTTTTGTATGAAAATTATGTGATAGGTGTAAATTAATCAAATAAATCTTCTTGCCTCGATATAATGGCTCCAACGTTTCGCGCTGATGGGTTCGATGCGTGCGTAATCGGAGGCGGTGTGCAGGATATAATTGTTCCCAAGATAGATGGCAACATGCCCCACTCGTTCAATGCCCGTCTTGTTTTCGCGGACGTCGTTGGTGAAAAAGATGCAATCACCACGCTGTAAATCATTCGGGTGGACGTATTTCCCTTGCACCACTTGCGTGCGTGTGGTAACGTCTAACAATACGTTGGCGCCATGATAGAAAATGTATTGAATGAGGGAAGAGCAGTCAAATTTCTGCACCGAGAACCCGGACAGCAGTTTGCCCTTGCCGTTGTGCAGACGCACCGCGCCGTAGACGTAGGGAACGCCAAGCAATTTATACCCCTCCTCAATGACAGCCTCCGTTTTTTCGGAGGTTGTTTTTTCCAGCGTGAATACACTGGCGTATTCTGCGTAAATATAGGCAACTTGATTGCGGTAAAAGATCTGATACCAATTGCCTATTTTTCCCGTCACCGCATACATGGTACCTTTCTCCGCTTGTCCAAGCACGGCAAAACTTGTCCCTGCGCCCTTGCGGATATTGACAGAATTGCCAGTGCATTTTATGTACTGAGAGGTGGGTAACACGGGAGGAGCTGGTGTTTCGGGAGGGGGAGAAGAATTGTCTGGCTCCGTCACGGGAGGGGTGTTATCCGGCTCCGTAGCGGGAGGGGTTTCTTGGGGCGTATCGTCGGTGTCCTCGCTTTCCTCGTTTTCTTCGTCAGAACTGTCCGAATTGTCGCCAGATTGTGTGCTGTCATCTGCGGAGGGAGGAACGGACGGTATGATCGAATCCGTTTGTTGACAGGAAAAGGTTGGGAAGAGAAAGAAAAGGGATAGTAATAGAGTAAGTAATGTTTTTGTTTTTTTCATAATAATAACCTCAAAAAAATTTTTGCGAGGCGACAAAGGGAGAGTGTTTTTTAGAAAGTGCTTGCAAAAAGAGGGAAATGTCGCCTCGCTAGGGAAGAGTATAACGAAGGAAATCGAAAAAGTCAATAGGAGAAAACAGCCAAAAATGGCAAAAACGGGCAGAGCAGGTATTTGTTGAGTGAAAAAATGGCTATTTTTTAAAAAATGGTGGAAATTGGAAACGGATAGCTTGCGTCTTTTATCGGAATGTGGTATAATACTTGTGGCAATAAAGAAGTTTGGAGGTGGAATTATGTCCGAGTTGGATTTATTGAAACTCTTGCAAACGTATGGCGAAGAAACGGAGCTGGGGGACTTTACTCCCGACGAGTTGCAAGCGTTGTTGGAAGAAATGCAGAACAACGGTGAGCCGCTTCCCCTTACGAAAGAGGCGTTTAAAGAACGCTATTTTGCCTTTTACGACGACGTGAAAGACAAATCGTTGAAAAAACAGGACTGGTGATGGACGTTTTTGCGGGAAAAAAATTTCTGCCTATTGGTGGAAAATTTATCTAAACCGCTAAAAAATCCAATTTTCGCCAAATTTTTTTAAATTTTCACCTACTTTTTTTCAAAATAGTATAGCTTTCTTGGCGGAAATGTGTTATAATGATTAAAACAAAAAGTTATGGGCAAAAATGAAAGGAGGAAATCTTCATTATGCAGCCTAAGTACAAAAGAATTTTATTGAAACTTTCTGGAGAGGCACTCGCTGGAGATCAAAAATTTGGGTTAAACCATGAGGTCATCGCGCCTGTTGTCGATCAAATTGTCGAACTCCACAAGATGGGCGTTCAAATCGGCCTCGTTATCGGCGGGGGTAACTTCTGGCGTGGCCGTCAGGGTACGAATATGGACCGCACGACTGCCGATCAGATGGGCATGCTTGCCACCGTTATGAACTCCCTTGCCATGATGGACGCGATTGAACAGCACGGTGTGCCCGTTCGCGTGCAAACTGCGCTCAACATGGTTTCTTTGGCAGAGCCCTTCATTTTACGTAAGGCGATCCGCCATTTTGAAATGGGCAGAGTGGTTATCTTTGCTTGTGGCACGGGGAATCCCTATTGTTCAACGGATACGGCGGCGGCCCTTCGCGCTTGCGAAATCGACGCGGATATTTTGCTGATGGCGAAAAACGTGGACGGCATTTACGATTCCGATCCGAAAACCAATCCCGAAGCGAAGAAATATGACGTATTGAAGTATGCGGACATTATCAATCGCAATTTGAAGGTGATTGATTTCACTGCAGCAACCATGTGCATGGAAAACAACGTGCCTACGCTTGCCTTTGGCTTGAACGAGGAAAACTCGATTGTAAGAGCCGTCTGTGGCGAGGAATTGGGGACGATTATCGAAGTGTAAAGAAAGGACGGAGTAGATCCGACCAAAAAATAAAAAAGTAAAACTTATTTAACGTAAGGAGAAATATCATGATTGAAAACGAAAAATTTGAAGAGTTGATGATGGTCTTGGAAGAAAAGTCGGAAAACACGTTGACCGCACTTGACCGTGACTATGGCGCGATCCGTACGGGCAGAGCAAATCCCCGTATCTTGGATAGATTGGAAGTGGAAGCATACGGCGGTATGAGCAAGCTTATCGAACTCGGTAACGTGTCTGCGCTCGACGCAAAATGCTTACAGATCAGCCTTTGGGATAAATCCTTGTTGAAAGCTGTGGAAAAGGCTATTTTGCAATCCAACATTGGGTTAAATCCCTCCAACGACGGGAACGTAATTCGTTTGGTTTTCCCCGACATGACCGAAGAACGTCGTCGCGAGCTTGTAAAACAGGCGAAGAAGATGGGCGAAGAAGCAAAGGTTGCCGTTCGTAACCATCGTCGTGAAGGTATGGATACCATCAAAAAAATGGAAACCGCAAAAGAAATCTCGGAAGATATGGCTGCCGATTGTAAAGACGAAGTGGAAAAGCTTATCTCCGGGTATATGACGAAAGTAGAAGCATTGATCACCGCAAAAGAAAAAGAATTGATGTCTTTTTAATACATGGTAGAGAATACACTAAATAGAGGAGTTCCTCAACACGTAGCGTTGATTATGGATGGAAACGGGCGCTGGGCAAAACGGCGCCTGTTGCCTCGTTCAGTTGGTCATCAAAAGGGATTTGAGCGTATGGTTTCGCTCACGCGGCACGCCTTCGATTTGGGGGTTTCCCATTGGACGGTGTACGCCCTGTCCATTGAGAATTTAAAGAGGCCGAAAGAGGAGGTGGAACACCTCTTCGAGATCTTCCGAACCTACTTCAACGCATACCTGGGTATGGCGAAAGAGAAAAAAGCGCGCGTTCGCGCGTTGGGTGAGATTGCGCTGTTGCCTGATGATTTACAAACGCTTTTACGAAAAGCAGAGGAAGAAACCGCTGTATTTAGTGGAAAAACAGTGAACGTTGCCGTCTGTTACGGCGGACAAAATGAGATCATTCGCGCGGTCAATCGCGCGGTGGCGCTTGGGAAACAAGTGGATAAGGCAGGGTTTGAAAAACTCCTGTATACGGAGGGCGTTCCTTCTCCCGATTTGATTATTCGGACGGGGAAAGAGGTGCGGCTGTCCAATTTTTTGCTTTATCAATCCGCGTATGCGGAGTTGTATTTTTCCCAAAAGCTCTTTCCCGATTTTACCAATGGGGATTTGGAGAAGGCGCTTGCCAATTATCAAAAACGCACGCGCAAATTTGGGAAAACGGAGGAACAACTGGGGTGAGAGAAAGAAAAAGCAGGGGGCAGGGTTGCGTTGAGTGACTTTTTTGCCCTGTGAATAGAGGTGAATGAACATGAAAGATATGTTGATTAGAATAATGTCGGGGGTTTGGTATATTGCCCTTTTGGTGGTGGTCTACTGCCTAAAGATTTTCGTGCCGCCTATCGGTGGCATTGCGATTGGGGATTTTGCCGTAGATATTATGGTTTACGTCTTTTCCCTCATTGGCACGTTTGAAATGATTCGCGCGTTGAAAGATCGTTTAACGGAGGCTGAGCGCAAAATTGCCTATGGTTTTGCAGTGGCTTGTATTCCCATCGGCGTCGTGATGAAATATTTTTTAGATTGGGGAGTTACCTCCATCGGCTTTTGTATTGTGGCGTTGACGATTATATTGTTCAGCTTGCTTGTTTTTCAATATGAAAAAACGTCTTTGGAGAGTATAGGGCTGACCTTTGTCGCCGCGGTATATCCCACTATTTTCCTGTCGCTTATGATGATTGCTAACCATGCGCAAGTGCCCGAACGTTTGGCGGCGTTTGGCTTTGATTCCAGGCTCTTGATCTTGTGCATTTTGGCAATTACGCCCTGTGTGGACGTTTTTGCCTACCTGTTTGGCGTTTTATTGGGGAAAAAATTCCCGAAAAAGTTAGCGCCTGTCTTGAGTCCTAAAAAGACGGTCGTTGGCGCAATTGGTGGGATTTTTGGCGGGGTATTGGCTTCCATTGCCATTTACTTTGCTTACAATGCCTTAGCGGGGGATTACCGTCTTATGCATATTTGGTTGCCCATTTATCTATTGATTGGTTTTGTCACTTCGTTGGCAACCATCTTTGGTGATTTGGTGGAGAGCTGTATCAAACGCAAAATCCACGTTAAGGACATGGGAGATTTGATGCCCGGGCACGGTGGATTGCTGGATCGCTTGGATAGCACTTTATACGCAGCCGTGGCGGTCTATGCGATTTACGCGCTTATGGTTTGGATTGTTTTATAAATGGCAGCGTCCCATTTCTCGTTTGATTTTTGCCTACAAAATACGGCGTAATGCTTCACTTTTGCTCAGTCACGTACTTTCCATGTATGCGTCTTCGCAAAAGAATTGTTTTACTTGTATTTTTCAACGGAAAACTGCAAGAATTGCTAATCCAACGTTAAATGCGACAGCGCCATAAGAGTTATCAATTTGGAGAATCGTTATGAAAACGATAGCACTCATCGGGGCAACGGGTTCCATCGGCAAGCAAGTTTGCGCGGTGGTACGTCGGTACCCCGATAAATTTCAGATAAAAAGTTTGGTGGCAAATGCGTCGGCAGAGGAGTTTTTGGCGTTGGTTGCAGAGTTTCAACCGACGTATGCGGCGCTTGTAGATGAGCAGGTGGGCAGGTCGATTGCCCATCAAATTCCCGACGGCGTGCAGTTTGCTTACGGATCAGAAGGGGCGGAGGAAGCGTTGGCGTATGCGGACGTAGCCTTTATTGCGACAACCGGCTTTTCTGGGTTGAAATACACCCTTCGAGCCATCGAATTGGGCAAAACGATTGCGTTAGCAAATAAGGAAACGCTCGTTTGTGGTGGAGAATTGGTCATGCGGAAGGCGCGCGAAAAAGGGGTGGAAATTCTGCCCGTAGACAGCGAACATTCCGCGCTTTGGCAGGCGCTTTCCTTCCGAAAGGACACCGATTTTAAGCGGTTGATTTTGACGGCGAGTGGAGGGCCTTTTTATGGGTATTCTCCCGAAAAATTGCAAAAGGTGGCACCCATGGATGCATTGAAGCATCCAACTTGGCAGATGGGCGCGAAAATCACGATCGACAGCGCAACCCTTTTGAACAAGGGATTTGAGGTGATTGAAGCGAGATGGTTATATGACGCGCCTCTGGAAAAAATACATACGGTGGTGCAACCGGAGAGTATCATTCACTCGATGGTGGAGTTTACCGACGGATGCGTGATGGCGCAGATGAGCTATCCTTCCATGGAGTTGCCCATTCAGCTTGCGCTCACCTATCCCGACCGTATGGAGTGCGGTCTGCCGTCGTTGAATTTTGAAAAGCTGGGGAATTTGCGTTTTCTGCCCTTGGATAGAAAGGAATTTCCCTGTTATGATTTGGCGTTGACCTCGTTAGAGCGTGGAGAAAATTATCCCTGCGCACTCAATGGCGCAGGAGAAGTGGCTGTGCACGCTTTTTTAGACGGAAAAATTCCCTTTTTGGGGATTGCCGAGGTGATGGAACAGGTGCTTTGCAAGACGTCTATCGAAAAATCGGATACGTATGCGGTGTTGCAAGAAACGGACGCGCGCGCACGCGCGTTGGCACGAGAATATATAGGAGAACGATATGATAAATAATTTATTGGCGTTTGCGGATGTAATGAAGAGCATTGGTGGCGTTGTGTTGGCGATCGTCATTCTTTTGGCAATGATCACCATTCATGAATTTGGGCATTATCTTGCAGGGAAACTGTTGGGATTTAAAATTAACGAGTTTGCCGTGGGATTTGGCCCTGCCATTTTCAAAAGACGGAGCAAAAAGACGGGCGAACTCTTTGCGCTTCGCGCCATTCCCCTGGGTGGTTATTGCGCCTTTGATGGGGAGGATGGAATGGAAGATGAAGAAGAAAATGAGGGTGAAAAAACGCCGTTTGAGGAGTTGAAAACGGAAGAGAGTTTAGAAAATGAGGCCCCCATGTCTGCGTTGACGAAAGAAAAGCAGGAGGAAGAGGAATATCCGGAACCGCAGGGTGAACGCTTTAACGACCAACCGCCTTGGAAACGTATTATCGTGTTGATCGCAGGCGCAACCATGAATTATCTCTTGGCGCTCGTTTTGATTATTTTGATGTTTGGCTGTTTTGGCCGTCCCGTTTATAAGGTAGCGCAGTGGATGCCCGAAGAAGAGGAAGCGGTGGCAATCGTGGAGGAGCCCCTTCCCGAAGCGTTAAAGCTTGAGGACGTCATTTTGGAAGTGGAAGGACAAACGGTGTACATGATCACCGATTATTTGGATATTTTAGATGGGAAAAAGGCAGGAGAAGAAATTTCTCTGACAGTGCTTCGTAATGGCGAAAAATTGACGGTGTATCGCACCTTGCAAAAGGATGCCGATTTTGCCAATTTATCCGACGTGCAAACCCTGCTTCATGCCCTCGACATAGGGGCCATGTATTCGGTTACGGAACGTGATGGCTTCTTTGAGACGATTGGTCATTCCTTTATGTACTCCTTTAAAATCGGTGGAACGGTGCTTCGCTCGTTGGGGGAATTGTTGACCGGGAAACTGGGTATGGAAGCTATGGGTGGGCCGATTACGACCATTCAAGTAACGGCGCAGGCTGCGTCGAGTGGGATACTCTCCTTCCTGAATATATCTGCCTTCATTGGCGTGAACTTGGCGGTGTTCAACCTTCTTCCCGTTCCGGCTTTGGACGGCTGTAAAGTTATTTTCTGTCTACTCGAATGGATTCGCAAAAAGCCCATAAACCGTAAGGTGGAGGGAATTATCAATCTCGTGGGGATGTTGTTCATTCTCGGTTTTGCCGTCCTCGCTGATTTATTAAAACTTTTTTAAAAAATATGACAGGTGTCAAGTATTTTTGCTTGACACTTGTTTTTTTATTTGCTATAATGTATTACGGAAATTGGACAGGAGGGCTGTGAAAATGAAAGATGATCTGCATTTTCTTCGGCTTTGGGATTTATATTCTCCCCTGTTGACTCCTACGCAAAAGGAGATCACTGACCTGTATTTCAATTATGACCTTTCCTTAGGTGAGATTGCCGAACAGAAAGGGGTTTCCCGTCAGAGTGTTTCCGACTGTCTGCATAAGTGCAGAAAACAATTGGAAACGTATGATGAAAAACTCAAATTCGATCAGATGCTGACCGATCTTTCCAGAGAGTATTCGGCGTACATGACGACGGTGCTTCGTTGGAGAAAGGCGCAGGAAACGGCGCATCCCGAATGGAAAGAGGAGTTGCAGACGCTGAAGACGGCATTGGATGGGGTTCATACGGAATTTGGCGTGGAAATCATCTCAGACGAGGATAGATAAAGACGGAAGGAGAACAATATGGCATTATTCGGGTCCTTATCGGATAGACTCAATCATATATTTTCCAAACTCACCAAGCGTGGTAAGCTGACGGAATTGGAAATTCGTACGGCAATGCGCGAAGTGCGTGTGGCGCTGTTAGAAGCGGACGTCAATTTGAAAGTGGCGAAGAAATTTATCGCAGACGTCTCGGAAAAGGCGGTGGGACAGGAAATTCTCACCTCGCTCAATCCGGCGCAACAGGTAATTAAAATTGTCAACGAAGAACTCATCGAACTCATGGGTTCTAAAAATTCAAAATTGGAAATTGCTTCTCGCTTGCCCACCGTTATCATGATGTGTGGTTTGCAGGGCGCAGGGAAGACGACGCTTTGCGGAAAGCTTGCGATGCTCTTGAAAAAACAGGGCAAACGCCCGCTGTTGGTGGCTGGAGATATCTACCGCCCCGCCGCAATTACGCAGTTGCAAGTAGTTGGTAAAAACGTACAGGTGGAAGTGTTTGAACAAGGCACGCAAAACCCTGTCAAAACCGCAAGACAAGCGATTGATTACGCTCGTTCTAAAGGATACGACACCGTTATCTTGGATACGGCAGGCCGTCTGCAAATTGACGACACGCTGATGCAGGAATTGGAAAATATCAAAAAGGAAGTGGAAGTAACGGAAACCCTCCTCGTCGTCGACGCAATGACGGGCCAGGAAGCGGTGAACGTAGCGGAAACCTTCAATCAAAGGCTGGACGTAACGGGCGTTATCCTGACGAAATTGGACGGTGATACGCGTGGTGGCGCTTGCCTTTCGATTAAAGCGGTGACGGGCAAGCCGATTAAATTTATCGGCGTCGGTGAAAAGATGGGGGATCTCGAACCCTTCTATCCCGATCGTATGGCTTCTCGAATTCTCGGCATGGGCGACGTGCTCTCCCTCATTGAAAAGGCGCAACAGGCCATTACGGAAGAGGACGCGAAGAAGATGCAACAAAAGATGTTGGGCAACTCCTTCACCCTCAACGATTATTTGGAACAGTTTGCCATGATGAAAAAGATGGGTGGCGCTTCGGCAATGCTGTCGATGATGCCCGGGGCTGGAAAACTCAAGGTGAACGAAGGGGATATCGACGAGAAAAAGATTGAACGCATCAAGGCGATTATTCTTTCGATGACAATGGAAGAGAGAAACAATCCCTCCATCATTGAAAGCAAGAGAAAACGCCGTATTGCGGCGGGTTCCGGCACGACGGTGCAAGAAATCAATCAGCTTTTGAAACAGTTTGAACAGGTAAAAATGTTGATGAAACAGTTGAAGGGTGGGAAAGGTAAATTCCGTCTTCCCTTCGGCAAATAAGCAGTTGCACCAACAAATGAATAAAAAAACAAAAAAAATATAAAATATAAGAGGTATTAATTATGGTTAAAATGAGACTTTTCAGAATGGGCGACAAAAAGAACCCCCTTTATCGTGTAGTTGTTGTTGACAGCAGAAAAGCTGCAACCGGCGAATACATCGATTGCGTTGGTCATTACAGACCTACCTGCAACCCTTGCGAAGTTGACATCGACGTTGCAAAGGCAAAGGATTGGCTTGCAAAGGGCGTTCAGCCTACCGAAACGGTAAAGAGCTTGCTTGTTAAGACGGGCGCAATGGAAAAGAGCGCGAAGCTTAGCCCCTCCAAGACCAAGACGAAGAAGAGTAAATAATTTCGATGAAAAAGCTCGCCGAGTAGGAGAGCCTTTCGTTGATTTGGAGGCAACATGCTTGATTTAATCAAATACATCGTTGAACAATTTGCAGAAGACAAGGAAAACATCGAATACATTGTAGTTGAAAAAGAGCGTGTAATCGAAGTTGTCGTGGTGCTTACCCCTTCCGATATGGGTAAAGTCATTGGCAAGCAGGGCAAAATTGCCAAAGCGATGCGTACAATCGTGCGTGCGGCGACCCCTGCAAGTAGCAAGAAATATGCAATTGAAATCAGAGAACGCGATGGCGAAGCGGTGGACGCAGAGTAATCGAGTTTGTGAGTGTATAGCTTGAAAAAACGGATAAAAAAAGGCTTTTTTCGAAAAAGCCTTTTTTTGTCAATCGGTTTAAAAAATGGAAACGGGCATACCATGTATGCGTTGAGTGTTCTTTATCAACCATAATGCTTTGGTGAAGAATTTTATAAAAATCCCGTTTTAAGAATAAGGAGAATGCTATGGATCGTTTGATTATTGGTGAGGTGTTAAAACCCCAGGGAATTCGTGGGGAATTGAAGGTGAAAACGTTCACCGATTTCCCGGAAGACGTCAAAGAGTTTGGCACTGTCTACATCGACGACACTCCCTATAAAATCCTCACGTTCCGCGTAGGGCCTGACGGCGCTGCGTATATGGGGCTTCGTGGGATCCCCGACCGCAACGCGGCGGAACTTTTCCGTGGGAAAAAGCTGGAAGGAAACCGTGAGGACGCTCCCCCCTTGGAGGAGGGTAGACACTATATCGTCGATATTTTAGGATTGAATTGCGAAACGGAGGAAGGGGAATTTCTCGGTGTCGTTAAGGACATTGCCAACCTTGCCTCCGACGTTTATACGTTGGAAAAAGAGGGTAAAAAAATCCTCTTTCCCTCCGTCAACGGCGTTATCGTGCGCTTTGATATTGAGGGCGGAAAAATTGTAGTCAATAAGGCCAAATTTGACGAAATGGCCGTTTATTGATTTTTTGGTTCTGTCGCATTCTCTTTGACAGAGCCATTGATAAAACAGTGTGTTGTATTTTTAAAATGGGCATACCATGTATGCGTTTACCGTTGAAATCTTGTCAATTCCTTCTGGAAAGACTTTGACGCGTAAAGACAGCATCCAACAACGAGCACAATCACCAAATCGGGTAAAACGTACCCTGCTTGGTAGAGAAAGCTGTACAGAAGTGTGGGTGTGCCTTCAGGGGCAAACGCGCCAAAAGCGAATGCGCCTGACAGCCAGTGCATGGCAAAACGTCCCAATCCGGCAACGAGTCCGCCCAATCCAAAGCGTAATGTGGGAGGGCATTTTTCCCATTTCACAAAGGCTCCTGCCAACCCAATCCACGCAAAAGCGACGGGATAATCGAGCAAAAATTGCGCAGGATGCAACAATGTAGGATCTTGCAACGCCTGTAAAATTCCATAAGTAAACCCGATAAACACTCCCTTTTTGCACCCAAACAAATAGGCATACAGCATGAGGGGGAGCAAAGAAGCGGGTGTGATCGAACCACCTTGAGGCAATCGCACGATGCGAAGGTAGGAGAGGGCAAAACTCATGGCGATACAAATTGCGCCCGTGGTGATGGATTTGGCGTCAAATTCCAAATTCTCCCCTTTTCCCAATACGTGGGTAAGAAGGAAAAGCAGGCCAACGGACAATAGGCTGCTTATGTACAACGCCAAGGATTGCACGTCTGTTTTGGTCAACCAATTGTTTTCAGCGGCGTCCCCAAACGTAAAGTGTATTCCTACGCACACAAGCGCGCCTAATAAGGAGAGTATACAGAGTAAAAGCAAGGCTTTTTGAAGTTTTTTGTCGGTGGACAGCAGGCAAGCCATGCCCCATGCGCAAAGGGAAAGCAGCACGGCAAGCAAGGGGAAGAAGAGGAGTGGTTCCCACCCGTCCTCTAAAAAGCCAAGCAGAAGCGCGAGTGCGCAAAGTCCGCCGATGTAGGCAATTCCATAGCGGAGAGATTGGCGTATAAATTTCGAGCGTTTTTCCGTTTTTTGGCGGAAGAGGCATACCATGTATGCGATGACGGATAAAACGGTCAACCAAAAGGCGATGGCGTGAAGCGCGGAGAACGGCGTGTCAAACAGGAAGGGATACCAAACGACGTTCGAAAGTAGTGTAGATAAAAACATAAAAACCTCCTATTACCGCCGAAAAAAAAGACACACACAAAAAAGTGGGTGTCGAAAATAAGCCTATCATGATAGGCTTCGTCTCTCGCTCAGGGATTACCCTGCCGATTCCAATGGTATAATCTCAGCTGTTACGGTTTCAACAGCACCCACGACGGTATATTTTATTTTATTTTGGCTCTGTCTCAATTCTCGTTTGATTTTTGATGAAAAAATTCTGCAAAATACTACGTGTCTTGCTCAGTTACAGACCACAGCGGGTATGCGCCTTCGCAAAACGCTTGTCTTTTTGGTATTTTTCCTATCAAACCGCAAGAATTGCTAATCAAACATTAATTGTGTCAGCGCCTTACTTTATACTATCATTATATTCCAAAAAAAAGGTTTTGTCAATAGAAAAAAGGGAAAAACTTAAAAAAAGGAGAAAAAATGCGTTACGATTTTTATGCTTATATGGACAGAATGAAATTCATCAAACGTTGGCAATTGATGCGCTCTGTCCGCGAAGAGAATATTATGGAACACTCCCAATCGGTGGCGGTGCTTTCGCACGCGTTGGTGACCATTCATAACGAGGTGTTTGGTGGCAACGCAGACGTGTTGACCACCATTCTCTATGCAATGTATCATGAAACGAGTGAGGTTATGACGGGGGATTTGCCTACGCCCGTCAAGTATTACGACAAGAGTATCCATGGCGCGTATAAAGCGTTGGAGCAGGTGGCGAGCAAGAAGATTGCTTCCATGCTGCCCAAGGAAATGGAGGAACATATTGCGCCGTATATTTTGGCAGATGAATCGACGTTTGAATATCGCCTTGTCAAAGCGGCCGACCGCCTTTCCGCCTATATCAAATGCTTGGAGGAACTTCGTTCGGGTAATTCGGAGTTTGCAAAAGCCAAAAAGAGCATTGAAAAGGACTTGCACGATTTAAAAATGCCGGAGGTGGAATACTTCTTTGAGCATTTCATCAAATCCTTCGCCTTGACGTTGGACGATTTGGAAGGATTTTAAGAAAAGGCTCTGTCACATCATCTGGTTGATTTTTGATGGGAAAATACTACGAAATACGGCGCAAAATGCTCAGTTACAGACCGCAGGGGGTATGCTCCCTCGCATTTCGTTTGTCTTTCTTGTATTTTCCTCGTCAAGCCGCTGAAAATAAATTTCAGCTAAATCAACCATTCTCTGTGACAGAGCCTAAGAAAAAGGCTCTGTCCCATTCTTGGTGACATAGCCATTGGAAATTCACCTAATTTTCAAGATTTTATAAAAATTTCAACAAATTAATTGGATATAATAAGATTGTAAATGAAAAGGAGTGCAACATGAAGAAATTTCTTAAAGGCGTGATTACAATGTCCTGCGCGGTTGTATTGTTGGGGTGTGCGGTAGGTTGCCATTCGGACAGCGCGTATGATATTGCGGTTAAAAACGGTTTTCAAGGCACGGAAGCGGAATGGCTGCAGAGCTTGCGTGGGAATGACGGAGAAGACGGCGCACCCGGCAAGGATTTGACGGCGAACGAACTCTATCAAACAGCCAAAGAGAATGGATATGAAGGAACGTTTTTAGAATTTTGTCAAAACGTCTTGCAGGTAGAGGTGCAAACGAATAACGACGTCAACCAAATCGCACAAAACGTTACCTCGGTGGTCAGCATCTATTGCGGATTTTCCAAAGTGAGCTACTACGGTGGGATTGGCGGTATGGGCGGCTTGATTGGTGGAATTCCCCAGCGAACGTACTATGCTTCTGCAGGAAGTGGCGTCGTCCTCGATTTGGATAAGGAAAAGGGAGATGCGCTTATCGTAACCAACTATCATGTTATTTATGATTCTAACAGCGAGCAGGAGAAAGGGATCTCCAACGCCATTTATCTCTATCCTTACGGCGCGTATAATGGCTTTGCGCAGCAGACGACGGGTGGTTATGCAGACGCTTATGGGGACGGCATACAGGCAACGTACGTCGGTGGCGCGATGGATTATGACGTGGCTGTTTTGAAGATTGAAAACAGCGAGTATATTAAAAATCACCCAATTTCTGAGGTCAAGCTGGGCAATTCGGATGACGTGCAGGTGGGTGAAAAGGTCTACGCAATCGGAAATCCCGATGCGGCGGGTATTTCGGTGACGTCGGGGATTATTTCCGTAGAATCGGAATACATCTCCATGTATTCTTCCGATGGGACGTATGCGACGGTTGACTATCGAGTTATCCGTACCGACGCTGCGATCAACAGTGGGAATTCGGGTGGCGCGCTCTTCAATGCGGAAGGGGAGCTTATCGGGGTTGTCAATGCGAAAAATGCAGATTCGGAAACGGATAATATCGGCTATGCGTTGCCCAGTACGCAAGTGTATCAGTTGGTGGACAATATCTTAGACAATCGCGCCTTGTATGGTGATGGTAGCGCCCGTGTGGCAACCTTGGGGATTGTCGTATCGACGACGGATTCGGAGGCGTATTTTGATGAAGAAGGCGCGCTTCGCATTCGGGAAGAAATGACGGTTTCACGGTTAGGGACGACAGGCGCGGCTTATCGAACGCTGGCGGTTGGAGATATTTTGCAAGGAATAAAGATAGAGGATGGGGAATGGTTCTACTTCATCAGACAATATCAATTATTAGATCAATTATTGAAGGTTCGCAAAGGGGATGAGGTGCAATTAAAGGTATTCCGTGACGGCACGGAAACGTTGATCACCGTAACCTTCGATAAGGACGCGCATTTCACAAAATATGCGTAAAATAACAATGCTCACACAAAACTTCTCTTTTATGTTTTTTGTAAAAAGGCGTACTTGGCAACAAGTACGTCTTTTTCTTCCATAAGAAAACTCCCGACGCGGGTCGGGAGTTTATTGGATAAGGGGGAATTAATAATTTTCTGCTCTTACCTGGAAATATGCCTGAGGATGTGCGCAAACGGGGCAAACGTCGGGAGCGCTCTTGCCTACTACGATATGGCCGCAGTTGGAGCACTGCCATACAGCGTCGCCGTCCTTCGAGAAGACAAGGTTGCCTTTTACATTTGCAAGAAGCTTTCTGTATCTTTCTTCATGCTCTTTTTCGATGGCAGCAACACCGTCGAAAAGAGTTGCGATATCTTCAAAACCTTCTTCACGCGCTACTTTTGCAAATTCTGCATACATATCTGTCCATTCATAGTTTTCGCCTTCAGCTGCGTCCAAAAGGTTTTCAGCCGTGGAGGGGATTGCACCACCGTGCAAAAGCTTGAACCAAATCTTAGCGTGTTCCTGTTCGTTCTTTGCCGTTTCTTCAAAGAGCGCTGCAATCTGCACGAAACCTTCCTTTCTTGCTTTGCTTGCATAATAGGTATATTTGTTTCTAGCCTGCGATTCGCCTGCGAATGCTGCCTGCAAGTTTGCTTCCGTCTTCGTGCCCTTCAATGCGGGTTTAACTTCTTCAAACTGACCGCTCTGCTTGCAAACAGGACATACTGCGGGAGCTTCGCCTTCTGCTACGTAGTGACATACTTTACATTCAAATTTTTTCATTTAAGCACCTCTTTATTATTAACTTATTAGGATTAAGTTTTATTAAGTATCTATAGTATAATATAAATTTTATAATTTGTCAATAGTTTTTTAAAAAAATTTTTAAAAAATTTAAAACTTTTTTCGGAAACGTATAAAATCGCAAACATTCGTTTTTATTTTTCGAATAAACTGCGGTTAAGCTTGACTTTTTCAATAATTTCTTATACAATATAATATATATACGTAAGGACGAAGGACGATATGATTATTCTTGGCATCGACCCGGGGATTGCAACCTTGGGGTATGGCGTAATTGAAAAGGACGAGAGAGGGAATTTCCGCGCAATTGATTGCGGAGTTGTCACCACGCCCAAAGATGAGGGCTTGCCCGTGCGTCTTGCCATGCTGGAAGAAGGTGTGTCCAAAGTTTTGGAAAGATATAAACCTGACGAGGTTGCAATGGAAGAACTCTTCTTCTCTAAAAACATTACGACGGGGATTGCCGTTGCGCACGCGCGCGGAGTGGCATTGTTGACGTGCGTCAAAGCGTGCGGAAGATTGTATGAGTACACGCCCATGCAGATCAAGCAGGCGTTGACGGGGTATGGTAAAGCGGATAAGAAGCAGATACAGGCCACGGTTGCTTCTATTTTAAAACTTCCAACCATTCCAAAGCCCGACGATGCGGCAGATGCGTTGGCGATTGCGCTCTGCCATGGTTTTGCTGGTCGATTTGGAGAACTTTTCGTCGTCAACAACATGACGAGGACAAAGGGGAAAAACGCCGCTCCCGCAACCGCCTATCAAGCCTTGATGGCAGAGGGGGAAAGGGCGTCCAAACGTGGGAAATCGAGCAAAGGATTTTCGTCTGCAAACAGTGTTTCTGCTCTTCAAAACGCCACGGGTATTGCTGGCGTTACGGGGGTGGGACGAGCTTCTGCCACGCGTACGATTTTACCCCAAAAAACAAAAACGACGGGGGCAGGTATGAGAATAACGAAGAAAGGTGAGGAAAAATGATTGCATATTTAAGAGGAAAAGTGTTGACGACGACGGTGGAAACAGCGATTGTTGACATCAATGGTGTTGGATATGAAGTGTATTGTTCGGGTGGAGCATTCCGCAAGATTGTTCCCGGTCAATACGTGGAACTGCACACCTATTTGCAGGTGAAAGAGGATGGCATGACCTTGTTTGGGTTTGCCGACGTAAAAGAAAAAGAGCTGTTTTTAAAACTCACGTCCGTATCGGGCGTTGGCCCTAAATTGGGAATTGCCGTTTTGACGGGGCTTTCAGCGGAGGAATTGACGCAAGTGATCGCTATGGCTGACGTCAAGCGGTTGAGTTCGGTGAAAGGGCTGGGTAAAAAGACGGCGGAAAAGATTGTTTTAGAACTTCACGGCAAGATTTCCGCGGCGGAAGTTATGAGCGCCAGCGGAGAGGATTTTATCTCGTCCGAGGTACCCATGTCTGCGGTGAGATTGTCCAAGGCGGACGAAGAAGCCGTTTCCGCGCTCATGGGATTGGGCTTTACGAGGACGGAAAGTACGCAGGCGGTGAAAAAGGCGAGGGAGCTTGGCGCGGTCAGCGTAGAAGAAGTCATCATGAAGGCGTTGCAGGGCGGTATTTAATAGAAGTTTGGATACAATTCCCGCCATTTCCCCTGTTAAATTGACAATAACAAGCAACTATCTATTAGAGCAGGGGTTAAGAAGTAATCCGATAAAGAGGAAAGAAATATGTATTTTGAAGAGGAAGAAGGCTACGGCGACGAAAGTTTAGTGGTCAGCACGAAAACGGAATATGACGCGGAGGAAAACGTCCTCCGTCCCAAGGTTATGTCCGATTACGTGGGGCAATCGAAGGTTAAGGAAAATTTGGGCGTATATATCGCGGCGGCAAAGGCTCGTGGCGAAGCGCTCGACCATGTCCTTCTGTATGGCCCTCCGGGGTTGGGGAAAACGACGTTATCCCATATCATTGCCAACGAGTTGGGAGTGGCGATTAAGCTCACCAGCGGCCCTGCGATTGAGCGTTCGGGGGATCTTGCGGCGATTTTGACCAATTTGAACGAAGGGGACGTCCTGTTTATTGACGAAATTCATCGTCTTAATCGTTCGGTGGAGGAAATTCTCTATTCAGCAATGGAGGATTACGCCCTCGATATTATCGTTGGAAAGGGGCCGTCTGCGCGGAATATCCGCTTTTCCTTAAAAAAATTCACTCTGATTGGGGCAACCACGCGGGTTGGTATGTTGGCGGCGCCTCTTCGCGATCGTTTTGGCATTATCAACCGTCTGGAGATGTATACGCCGCAGGAGTTGCAGGAAATTGTTACGCGCTCAGCGCGCGCGTTGGATATTTCCATTGACGAGGAAGCGGCGGCGGAAATTTCCCGTCGAAGCCGTGGAACGCCGCGTATTGCCAATCGTCTGTTGAAGCGTGTGAGAGACTTTTCCGTGGTGAAGGGGAATTCCACCATTACCCGTGAAGATGCGCGTTTTGCGCTGTCGAGATTGGAGATTGACGAATTGGGGCTCGATGAAACGGACAGAAGCCTGCTTCGCGCCCTGATTGAGAAATTTGGCGGCGGGCCGACGGGGTTAGAAACGCTGGCTGCGACGATTAACGAGGACGCCAACACGATAGAGGACGTGTACGAACCCTATCTTTTGCAGCTTGGTTTTATTGCGCGTACCCCGCGCGGTAGAATTTGTTTAAAAGATGGATATACGCACATGGGCTATTCGCAGAGCGCGAAAAACAAACGGCAAATTTCCCTGTTTGAAGGGCAGAATGATTAAAATGGGCATACCATGTATGCGTTGAGATGAAGATAATGGAAGAAAAAGTACAATACAAGAAAAGTGATTTTTATTACGATTTACCCGAGGAACGTATTGCGCAAACGCCTGCCGAACCGAGAGATTCCTCTCGGCTTTTGGTCTATGATCGGAAGAGTAAACAAATTGAAAACAAAATTTTTAGAGATATCGTCGATTATTTGCAGGCTGGGGACGTGCTTGTCGTCAACAATACGAAGGTTATTCCTGCCCGCATGTATGCCCTCACGCCACACGGTGGAGTGGTGGAAGTACTCCTTTTAAAACGCTATGATTTAAACACTTGGGAAGTGCTGATGAAGCCAGGAAAAAAGGGGAAAATTGGCGTTAAAATGACGATTGGGGAGGAACTCTCCTTTGAGGTGAAAGACATCACGGAGACGGGGGAACGCATCATTGAGTTCTCTTACGAAGGAGCGTTTGAGGACGTTTTAAACCGTGTTGGCACAATGCCTTTGCCTCCCTATATTCATGAAAAATTGAAAAATCAGGCGCGTTATAACACCGTGTACAGCAAGGTGGACGGCTCCGCTGCGGCTCCAACCGCAGGGTTGCATTTCACGGAAGAACTTCTTCAAAAACTCAAAGATAAGGGGGTTGAACGCGCGGAAGTATTGCTCCACGTTGGGCTGGGGACATTTCGACCGGTCAGCGAGGACATCATCACCGACCATAAAATGCATTCGGAATATTATGAAATCAAGGAAGAGGCGGTGGAGATTATCAATCGCGCAAAGCGCGAAGGTCGGCGTGTGATTGCCGTCGGCACGACGTCGGTGCGTACGTTGGAATCGGTTGCGGACGAGCAAGGATTGGTGCGCGCGTGCAGTGGAAATACGGAAATCTTCCTCTATCCGCCCTATCAAATGAAGTGCGTGGATGCGTTGATCACCAATTTCCACCTGCCGGAAAGCACCTTGATTATGTTGGTGGCTTGCTTGACGGGGCGTGAGGAAATCCTTGACGTTTATCGGTATGCAGTGGAGGAAAAGTATCGTTTCTTCAGCTTTGGGGACGGAATGTTTATCCATTGAGGAATGAAACGGGCATACCAGGTATGCGTTGAGATATTTTTTAGGAGAAAAACAGATGAGTACGAATACAAAATTCAACCAATCGGGTGAAGATTATTTGGAGACGGTTTTATTGCTGAGCGCCAAACAGGAGGTTGTGCATCGTATTGACGTCGCGAAGAGTATGAACGTGTCGCAAGCAGCGGTGAACAAGGCAATGAAATTGTTGGTGGATAAGGGATATATCTACGAGGACGGAAAGCATTTATATTTGACCGAGCGAGGGAAATTTTATGCTGAGGCGGTGTATGAAAAGCATTGCGTCATTTGTAATTTCCTGCTTTCGCTGGGCGTGTCTGCTGAAAATGCAGAGGCGGATGCCTGCCACATGGAACACGTCATCTCAGAAGAAACTTTTCTGATGATTAAAAAATCGTTGCAAAAATAAAAAACGACGATAGAAGACTGGGAATTTTTACTAAAAGAGCATACCATGTATGCGTTGAGATGCTTTTTACCATTAAATTTTGGAAAAGGTGGTTGTAGTCGTATTGGACATACGACAAGAACGTATTTGAGGCTGGTTTATATTATTTTGTCTGGAAAATAGTTTGGAGATTTTTTTATTATGGGCTTTTGGGAACTTTTATTGTTGGCAATCGGGGTATCCATGGACGCGTTTGCGGTGTCCGTCTGCAAAGGGCTTTCCACCAAGAAAGCATCCCCCGTACACATGGCGAAATGCGGGGTTTGGTTTGGCGGTTTTCAGGCATTGATGCCCCTTATAGGCTTCCTTTTGGGGAGTTTATTTGCTGAAGCAATCGTTGCAGTTGATCATTGGGTTGCCTTTCTTTTGTTGGGGTGGATTGGGGCAAATATGCTAAAAGAAGCCTTTTCCAAGGAGGAAGGATGCGATTGTGACAACGAGAAAAACGCCGATTTTTCGATCAAAACAATGCTTACCATGGCGGTGGCAACCTCGATTGATGCCTTGGCGGTGGGGATTTCCCTTGCAATGGCAGGAAACGTCAATATTTGGGTGGCGATTCTCCTCATTGGCTTGGTTACCGGTTCGCTCTCCGCGTTGGGGGTTAAACTGGGGAGTATTTTCGGCGACAAATTTGAGAAAAAGGCGCAAATTGCAGGTGGCGTCATTCTCATTTTATTGGGAATTAAAATTCTGTTGGAACATCTGGGCGTATTATAAAAGCTTACATTTGGACAAAATCACCGCTGAAGGCCACCGTTGCGTGGCTTTTTTTGTTGTCAAAATAGATAAAATCTTGTCGGTTTCAATGAGGAAAATTGATTAAAAAAATGCCCGATATTTTTGCATATATAAATAATGTAGACATTTTCCTTGTTTTTTGATATTGGGAAATAATCTTTTTTTTGCATCAGGGCGCGCTTGCGAAAAAGAAGTTTTTTTCGTTGTTATTGAAAAAAACATAAAAGAGGGTTTGCTGTATTGTTTGATAGAAAGTGGTTGAAAGAGGGGATTTTTTCCAAAAAATCCCAATTTGTGTTAACAGGGTGAAAAAAAATGGATATCAATTCATTTTTTCTATTATGCAGAGAAATTTTATGCGAAAGTGGGATAAAAATGTATAAAATCCTCTATTTTTTTCGTTTTTTTTCGCAAAATGTGGATTTTATAAGAAAAATCCTGTATATTGCAAGAAAAATATGCAATTATACAGAAAAATATACATTTCAAAAAGGGCGTAATATAGTCAAAAAAGGTGAAATATCCACTGCTTTGGCGGATTTATCTATCAAAAAAATGAATTGATATTATTCAAAAAATATTTATAAAATTTTTAAAAATTTGCTAAATATTGTTGACAAGGGGGTGGGGTTCGTGATAAAATAGATATAATAATATTTATATTGTCGTGCGAGCGAAAATTGTCGGGGAAGGACAATGCAAGTTCGTGGGGAAAAGTCAAATGAATTAAAAAGCAAGGAAAGCTTTTATCCTTGATGAGGAAGACAGTATCGGATATTAAGAAAATCTAGAAGACTTTTTAGGAGGGTTTTAACTATGATTAATAATAAAAAGAAACGTTTAGTACTTAGTCTTTGTTGTGCTCTTGTTGCCTCCACCTTCCCTGTTGGCGCA
This sequence comes from Clostridia bacterium, assembly GCA_017452585.1. GTDB lineage: Bacteria > Bacillota > Clostridia > Christensenellales > Borkfalkiaceae > Scatosoma. The sequence continues at coordinate 4,460 of JAFTMD010000028.1, read as the reverse complement.
GCGGCATGTTTTGGACCTGGTGAGGACTCCTCAAGCAGTACTTCCGCTCCCGTGGAAACATTCAAAGGTGAATATTATGCCACGGCAAATGATGGCGCAGATATGTACACGCTTACCTTCAATGCGGGTCAAATCACCTTAACGAAAAACGAAGACGACTTGAAGGGGACATTCACTTCTTCGTCCAATGAAAAGTTTACCATTACGTTTGAAGATGGTACAACGGCGCAGGCAACCATGGAAGAGGACACAATTGTGTTCAAACATGGCAACCTCGAATTGAACTTCTTGGAAAAGATTGAATACACCGTTTCCTTCAACGTAGAAGGAAAGGTGACGGAAGTAACCAAGTACAATGGCCAGACCGTGGAAGCGCCCGAAAAGCCTACCAAGGAAGGCGCGAAGTTTGTTGGTTGGTATTTAGATCAGGCTTATCAGAGACCTTACGCTTTCGCAACGCCTGTTACCAAAGACCTCACTTTGTATGCTCGCTTCGTTGCAGTGAACGAAGATGCAGAAGAGTTCACGGTTAAATTTGTCGTAGACGGCGCACCTTATGGCGAACCCGTCAAGACCGATTGCGGTATTTTGACCGATCTTCCTATCCCCACGAAAGCAGGCGCTACGTTTGCTGGCTGGTGGATGAGTGATTTTGAAGACGCAAACAAACTCACCGCAAAATACGACGCGCAAGTTGTACAGGAAAATATGACGCTTTACGCTGTTTGGAAGAGCACGCTTCCCGAAGTTTCCGTAACGAAAACGGGTGTTACCTGGACGGCAGAAGGTCAAAATAATAACTATACAGTTGAAATTACGAAACCCGATGGTTCGAAGGAATCGAAGAATCTTGGGACGACGACCTATGCTTTCGATTTCACCAAGGAAGCAGCAGGCGAATATACCGTTAAGGTTACCTTGAACGGCAAGACCACGACGATGTATTATCAGAACAAGAAGCTTGCAAAAGTTTGCAACTTCACAGCTGATGAAACTTCCCTTTTGCAATTCAACGCTGTAGAAAATGCAGAAAAATATTTGCTCACGGTTGAATGTGGTGATGCAACCCATCAGCACGTTGACGTGGAACTTACGGAAACCTGTTACGACTTCTCCAACTGCGAAATGCAGAAAGAAGGTATCAAGTTTACCGTAAAAGCAGTGGCAGACGGGTATATTACGTCCACTTCCGAAACGTTCGTTGTTGTGAAAAATCTCGCAGCGGCAACAAACGTTGCGTTTGACGAAGCTAACCACGCGGTAACCTGGGATAAGGTTGAAAACGCGCAGGGTTACAAGGTTGAAGTTACCGCAAACGGTAAGACGGATACATACGACGTAACGGCAGAAAGCTACTCGCTTGTAAACTACACGGGCGCAATCACCGTTAAGGTTACCCCTTATGCTAAGGGTTATAACGCCCCTGAAGCAGCTAGCGCTTCCTTCACGAAACAGGCGCTCGCAGCGCCCACCAACGTTAAGTTGGAAGGCCAGCAGGTTGTTTGGACGGCAGTAGAAGGCGCAACCGGCTACAAGGTAATGGTAGACGGCAAAGAGTACGACGCTACCACGAATGCGTTTGACTTGAGCGGCATTGATTTTGCTGACACGCAGACAAGCACGAAGATTCAGGTTATGGCATTGGGCGCAACGGCGGCTGCAAACTCCGTATATTCCGTAGAAACCACCATTTCCTTTGGTGCAATGTCGGATACGCTCACCTATCAGAATGGCAGTGTTTACTGGGATGCAGTCCTCAACGTACAGGGCTACGCAGTTAAGGTAAACGACGGCGAAGAAGTTAAGGTTGGCGCGACGGAACATAGCCTTGCACTCACCTTCACAACCGCAGGCAAGCAGACGATTGCTGTACGCTGCTACAACGGCGCAGGCGTTGCTTCCGAATGGGTAACGATGGAAGTTACCACCGCAAAGGTAAGCTTTGAAGGCGACGGCGCAACGGTAGAAGCTGTGTACAAAGTAGAAGGGGATACAGTCGCCCTTCCCGAAGTTGAAAAAGAAGGTTACACCTTCATGGGTTGGTACGATATGCCCGGCACTTCGGTTGGTACGAAATATGAAAACTTGACAATGGGCGCAGAAGACACGGTTGTGTACGCTCGTTGGAATGCTAAAAACTATAAGGTAACCTTGGACGCACAGGGCGGTGACTTGGAAGCAAGAGAAGCAGAAGTTACTTATGACGGTGCATACAACCTTGGTGTGCCTACAACCCCCGACGTTACGAAGATCTTCGTTGGTTGGTTCACTGAACAGAACGGTGAAGGTTTGCGTTATACCGACCATAACGGTGACAGCACGGCTGATTGGAGAGACGACAAGAACCTTACGTTGTATGCAGGCTGGAAAGATGCGTTTATCTTCACGTTGGACGTTGATGGCGAATCCTATTCTGTAAAACAGGTAACCGGCATTGACGCATACACCAACTCCCTTACCATTCCTACCCATTATGAAGGCAAGCCCGTTACGAGAATTGAAGCGGATGCATTCAAGGGGTCGAGTGTTAAAGAAATCAACGTTCCTAATACCATCAAAGAAATCAACATTGGTATTCAGGGTCCTTCCGGTGCAGGTCTTGCATTCCCTACCGCTACTACTTTCAATGCAGTTAATATTTATAAAGTAGAAGGCGATCACGAAGTATTCTATGAAAGTATTGACGGCATCCTTTATAAAGTTTCCTCGTTGGATGCAGAAGAAGCTTCGAAAGAACTTATCTATATTCCTAGAGGTAAGAGCTATTATGATGAGAAGCCTTTCGCAGTACCTGAAGGTGTTACTGCCATTGGTATTCAGGCATTCAAGTATGCGAAATATGAAAAAGTAACGATGCCTTCCACGTTGAAGCTTATCGGCGCAGAAGCGTTCTATTATAGCGACGTTCTTGAAATTGATTTCGCGCCTACGGCTGAAGGCAAAGATCCCGTTCCTCTTACGATTGAAGCGAGCGCATTCAAGTCGAGTGACTTGCTCGTTAAGATTACGTTGCCTGAAAGATTGTCTAACCTCGAACTTGGCTTGTTCACCGGCTGTAGCGCCCTTATGGAAATTCACGTAGAAGGGACGAACGGCGCGTACAAGTCTTCCGAAGACGGCGTCCTTCTCAATGCAAACGGCACGGAAATTGTATACTTCCCTCTTGGCAGAGGCGGCTCTTATACTATTCCCGAAGGTATCAGCTCGATTGCTGCAGGCGCATTCAACGGCTGTAAGCAGCTTACCAGCCTCGTAATTCCCGGTTATGTGGAAAACATTGGCAAAGAAGCATTCAAGAGCTGTACCAACCTTACGTCCATCACCTTCTTGGGCGATAAGACGGACACTCCTTTGACGATTGCTGAATCGGCATTCTATGGCTGTAGCGGTATCACCGAACTCACCCTTCCTGCAAACCTTGCAAAATTGGAAGCGCACGCGTTTGGTAGCGTCACAAAACTTACGACAATTACTTTGAATACGACCGGCTTGGCTGAACTTGCTGAAAAAGCATTCGCTACCACGTCTGGTGTATTTTATATGGAAGTCGTTAATTTGGGCGCAGACGTAGACGCATTCGATATCGGTGGTGTATTTGGTCAGAAAGTTGCCGTTGTTAACGTAGATCCCGCAAACCAGAACATTAAATCGGAAGACGGCGTATTATATGATTACGCAGTCACAAAGATTCTCTATTATCCTCATGAAAAACAAGGCGCATACGTTACCCCCGCAACCTTGACGGAAATCGGCGCTAACGTATTCAAAGCGCACAAGTATCTCACCAGCGTTACCATCGGTAAAAACGTTACCACGATCGGCAACGGCGCATTTGATAACTGTAGCGTGTTGGCGGAAGTTAAGTTTGAAGAAGGTGGCACGGAAGCGTTGACCATTGGTGACCGCGCATTCTATGGCGCAGACGCTAAGGAATTAATACTTCCCGAACGTTTAACGACGATTGGTAATCAGGCGTTCATGCAATATGGGTTGCGTGATACCGAAACGAAGATCGTCTTGCCGGAAGGTCTTATCTCGATTGGTGACGAAGCATTTAAACAGTGCTGGGATTTGAAAGAAATTAAGATTCCTTCCACCGTTGAAAGCATTGGTAAAGACGTATTCTATGTATGCACCGAACTCAGTGGCTTGACGGTTGATGAAAACAACCAGTATTATATGGCAATTGGCGGCGTTCTTTACGCTAAGGAAAACGGCGTTGCTACCGAACTCTTGGTATGTCCCAGAGGTGTAGCAGGTGTCGTAGATATTCCTAAGACGGTTTCGAAGATTGCCGACATGGCATTCTACATGAACGACCGCGTTACCGAAGTTACCTTCAGCGAAGGTGTTGTAGGTGACCTTTTAATCGGTGAACAAGTATTCTAATCTAGTGAATCTTTGAAGAAGATTAACCTTCCCGAAGGTTTAACGAAGATTTCTAAGCAAGCCTTCTGGTT
>JAFTMD010000004.1 GCA_017452585.1 Clostridia bacterium | reverse complement strand
TTATAGAACGCATGAGAACCAATCGAAGTTACGCTGTCGCCAATCACCACGCTCGTCAATTTGGAGCAATACTGGAACGCATTATAACCAATCGAAGTTACGCTGTCGCCAATCACCACGCTCGTCAATTTGGAGCAATACTGGAACGCATTATAACCAATCGAAGTTACGCTGTCGGGGATCACCACGCTCGTCAAGTTTCTGCAAGAAGAGAACGCCTGATAACCAATCTCCTTTACAGGTTTTCCTTCGTATGTAGAAGGAATGACAATGTCCATATCCCCACAAGTGCCGATTCCACTGACGATATAATAGTTTTCATCATTGGAAAGAGTATATGACAACCCCTCGCTATCAGGTTTTTCTAAAACAGGAATATCCTCATTCTGTAAAACTTCATGACAAACGGTGCATTCCTTATGTTGAGAACCGGTTTCTTCATAAGTGGCCTGTTTATCTACAAGCCAATCGCTTTCCGTATGTCCAAGCTTCTGTACGGGATTATCGGTATAGCTATCTCCGCATTCACAGGTATAGGTGGTAAAACCGTCTTCCGTGCAAGTGGGGGCAGTTACCGTTTCCGTATAGGAATGTGTGTGTCCGCACGAAGAAAAACAAGCGATCGCGCACGTCAAAGTGGCGCTCGCCAGTAATAAAGTTGCCAAAAATTTCCGTGCCTTTTTCATCAGAAAAGACCTCCTTACATTTTCATTCGTCTCTATTATATCACTTTTGGATAGTACATGCAACTATTTTGCAAAACAATTTCCATATTTACAAAAAACCGCGCCCATCGGCACGGCATTTTCTTTTTATATAGCACACCTCCATGTAGGCATTTTTTTCACCTTTTTTACTCCACAGATTCCGACAAAATCAGCTGATTTTCCACCTCTTTCAGCCACTCTGCGTACAGTTCGGAAATCCGCGAAGTTACCACTCGTTCCACACCTGCCCCCCTCATTTGCTGAAATTCCGCCAAAGTTTCCACTTCGGAAACCTCCAATTTACACTTCCCCAACAGGTCGTACCGAAGCCGTTGACACCCCGAAAAATAGGGCACGCAAAAGCTCTCTACGCCCAGCTCGGAAACGACTCTGGCGAGCCGCGCCAACACGCAAAACGGATAACTTTTATCCGCCCAAACTTTGAGTTTATACGGCCGAACCGCCCACTGCACCCGACGGATTTCCCGCTTGATTTCGCCGTATTTCCCCTCTAAAATCTGCGACGGCGCCAGGATGAGCGTGAACTCCTCCGCGCCCAATTTTTTGGCCATTCTCCCCTCGTACGCCTTGACTTTGGGGAGCGTTTCTCCCTCTCCCCCCAACACGCAATCCATCTTGATTTTGCGTCCTAAAAGGAGCGGTTTTACCGCGGCGAGCCGCGTTGGCAACACCTTAACCGCCGCTTGATGATAGCGAAGGGCAAGCTCCAACCGTCGTTTTACGTCATCTTTACCGTAAATTGGCACGGCGGAATTAGTCAAAGCGTTGGTGATTTCCGCCAATTTTTTCTGTCGTTTGAAGTTGCGAAATTCCTCTGCATCACGTCGAGAAAGTTGTACGGCATTGTCCGTTTCTTTGGTGAAATTTGACGCCACGTTGGGCTTATTTTCCTGTTTTTCCATACGCAAAGTATCGACAATCCTTGCTTTTTTATGCCCTTTTCTCCCAAGATAGGACAGGATTTTTTTTGTATACTGTTCCCATGAATACTTTACTTATTTCTATCCCCCTGCAGGGATTTTTTTGGACAATTTTTCTCTTTCTCTTTTGTTTTGGCGGAATGTACGTCGTCGAGCTTATAAAACTCGGTTGGCTCTACCAATACAATCCCCCTCCCGACACGAACAAGGAGGAGGTGAAAACGGAGAAAGAAAAGGCTCCTGCAAGCAACGCGCAAGAGCCAATCTATTATATCGTAGAAAAGAAAAAACGCCGACCAAAAACGGACTACGGTGACCCGAAGCCCTTTCGGTTTAAATAACTCAACGCATACATGGTATGCCCGTTTTGTTATTTCTCCCTTATTTCAATAAGAAATATTAGACGCCGGAAACAAGTTCTCCCGTCTTTTCGTCAAATCTTTCCATGTTTCCACCATCCATCCAAAGACGTTCGAGATGATAGAACAATCTCGTTTCGTCGTTGAAGATGTGGACGATTACGTCACCGTAATCCACAACCGCCCAACGTCCGTCACGCACCCCTTCCGTACGAGAAGGGACGATTCCCAAATCACGTTCCACAAGTTCTTCCACGCGTTCGCCCATTGCGCGAATTTGCGGAGCATTGCTACCGCTGGCGATAATGAAATAATCGCAAATATCCGTCTTTTCACGAACGTACAATGCAACGATGTCTTTACCACGCTTGTCTGCCAAGGCTTTGCATACCGCAATCGCCAATTCTTTACTGCTTACTTCTGCCATATTCATACTTCCTTTTTTATAAAATGATACGCATTTTGCGTCAACGGATAAATATCCGCATTTTTCGATTTTAAAAATTCAATCGTCTGGTAAAGCGCCTCTTCCAAGCACTCATCTAAATCCTGTCCACGCCAAAAGAGTTCTCGGAGTATCTCCACTCCCTCATAATGACGCTCCTCTTCCAACATATCGGCAAGAAAAATTAGTTTTTCCAATCCACTCATATTCTCTCTACCACTCGTGTGATAGCGAATGGCATTTAAAATATCCGCATTCTGCACGCCAAAAATACGTTCTGCAACGTACGCCCCGGCAAATTGATGCCAAACGGACGCAGGCACTTCCCCCCATTCATCAGGGGGTGTAAATCCTTCCAGATAGGGATGATCGGGAGGGAGATTTTTCGCGCAATCGTGCAGAAGCCCCGCCGCAATCGCATCCTGTTCGGGGATATGGAGCGCATAAGCCCGCCGAGCGGCAAGGTGCGCCACGCGAACGCTATGCAACGCGCGAGAAGGTTTTTCCAACGCCAGCGCCTCCTTTGCAAAGGGAATAGAATACAGCCCTTTCTCCTCGATATAATCGGCCACCTTTTCCTCAACAAAGGTATCTAAACGCATACCTGCCCCCTCCAAAACACGAATTTGCGTAGAGGAAACGGCGTCGCCGTTGTAATCAATTTTGACGAAAGGTTTTCCAAAACGTTGCGTAAATACTTCTTGCTCTCGTTGCCACCAGCCTTCTTCATCTTCCCGCCCAGAAACGGCAAGCTCGACCATTTCTAAAATTTTTTCGGGATATTTCCAAAAAGGAAAATTGCGCAACATATCCGTTCCGACCAAAAAGAAAATGTCGGCATTTGGATAAGATTGACGCACGTGCGCGCACGTGAGGTAGGTGTAACTCGTCCCCCCTTGCGACAACTCAAAATCGCTCACCTCCACCTTTTCCAAATCGGCAAAGGCAAGCTGACACATTGCCAAGCGGTCAGCGTTGGAGGAAAGGCTCCTGCCCTGCTTATGGGGAGGCGTATGCGCAGGCATCACGATGAGTTTATCCAACTGCAAGCTTTTTAAAGCCGCACGGACAAAATTTTTATGTTCCCGATGAACGGGATCAAACGATCCGCCGAAAATACCAATTCGCATATCCGCCACCTCCTATTTCATACTGCCAGTATATTATACTATATTTTTTTTACTTTTTCAAGTATACAAACACAAAAATCTGTCAAAAATTAAAATATGAAAAAATCAGCTTTTATTTCCGATATTATTTTTGCAGGGTTTGCATGCTTTTTGTTCACCCTCTGTCTCTTCCGCTACGTGGGGATCCACCTCGTAGTTGCCCTTTCCCTTTCCGTGATCTGCGGTGTCTTGATGGGTGGCGCTGTCTGGGCCTTTTTACAAAGCAGACGGCACACCCTCTATCTCAAAAAATCAGAAGAATCGGAAAAGGAAAAACTTCTTCTTCACCTTGCGCTCTTAAGCGACGAAGGAAAAACACAATTCTTTTTAGAGCGTCTTTCCTCCCCCGAAGCGCCTGCCAAGAAATTTCAAAAACTGCGCATCTTCACAGAGGAATCCTTCTACGGATTGCATTTTTCTTTGGCGCCTTTGACGGCAGATGACGTGCTTCGCTTTTCACGTGTCCGCACGAAGAAACAAAAAATCTTCCTCTGCGCGCAAGCGGACGAGCGCGCTCTCGCTTTAGCAGAAGAACTCCGCGTGCGCGTACTTAGAGGGGAACAGGTGTACGCCATTTTAAAAGAGCAAAACGCCCTGCCTGAACTCTACCTCAACACCGCCCATACGCCCACCAAAAAGCGTCGTATGCGGTTGTGGCTTTCACGCGCCAATGCCAAGCGCTTTCTCATTGCCTCTATCCTAATTTTAGGCACGGCGCTCTTGAGCCCCTTCCCCTACTATTATTTGTGGTTTGGCGGAGGATTACTCCTCTCCTCTCTCCTCGTCCGTATTTTCGGTTACGAATAAAAACGCCCTACCCAGGTACGCAATGACGTCGCTGGGAGTGAGGGAAAAATTCCCCAATTCTTGCGCGCCAAACTCGGCAGCTTTGCCTGCTAAATACACGCCTGCCATACCTGCCTCCAAAGTGGGAAGCCCCATACCTGCCAAACCTGCAATCATCCCGGCGAGGACGTCACCACTCCCCCCTTTCGCCTGCCCTGAACAGCCTGCCTCGTTGAGGAAACAAGCTTGTCCATTCGTCAAGAGAGATACGGCATTTTTGAGAAGCAGATTCACTTTCCAACTCTCCGCAATCGCTTTGGGTGTAGAAATGCCCGTCGATTGAAGCTCATACACAGAAATTCCCGAAAGGCGGGAAAACTCTTTAACGTGCGGTGTCAGCAAGACGTCGCACGTTTTCCTTTGAAATAGGGTGGACAATTCTCCCTTACGATAGGTGGCCAAACTATTCAACCCGTCGGCATCTAAAATCAATTTCCCTTCGTAGTGTTGCAACAGCCACACAGCACCCTTCGCGACCTCTTCACTCACGCCCATGCCCATGCCATACGCAATGCTGTCAAAGGGGAGCAGTGTTTGCATACTTTCTTCCGTGAACGCATACATACCCCCTTCGTTTGTGCTTTTCAACAGCAATTCCGGACACTTAAAAAGCAATGGCGGAATCAATGCAGACGGAGTGAATAAGGTGGTATACCCCCCCCCCGAACGCAGACAAGCCAGCGCCGATAAATACGGCGCGCCGGAATAGGTGGTGCTACCTCCCACAATCGCCGTCTTGCCATAACTGCCCTTATGGGAATTACGCATTCGCTTGGGCAACAAAGTTGCCACCTTCCCCTTCGTTAAAAGCTCCGCATAGCCCTCTTCGTTCGGCAGAGTGATACCAATATCCACACGCTTGCATTGACCTGCGTAATCAATGCCGTCGCCAAGCAACGTGCCAAGTTTGCGTTCGCCAATGCAGAGGGTAACATCCGCCTCCACCGCGCAACCTTGCACACAGCCGGTGTCTCCATGCACGCCCGAAGGGATATCTGCCGACAAAACAGGCACTCCCTGCCCGTGAAGGCGATTGATTTCTTGCGCCGTATGCAAATCTCTCCCCTCCAATTTTCCGTGAAAACCCGTGCCGTACAGGCAATCGACCAGACACCCCACCATGTCGGGAAACCTATCCACAATCTCCCCACCAAGCGCGCGCCATTTTTCCAAATTTATCTGACAATCGGGGGAATATTTCTCCGCATAGCAGAGCACCGTCACGTCTAAACCGCGATTTTTTAAAATTCTGGCGCAGACAAAACCATCCCCACCATTGTTTCCGCCACCGCAGATACAGAGTATTTTTCCGCCTTGGCAAAGACGTTCCGCTTCCTCGGCGAGCGCCACGCCCGCCCTCTCCATCAATAATAGAGAGGGAACGCCCAGAACTTGCATTGTATATTCGTCTGCCTGTCGCATCTGTTTATTCGTTAAAAGAAACATAGATCACCTCATACGGACGGACACTTCCGCCGCCGTCAAAACACGTTCTTCCCCCTTGATACACGCCGTCAATTCTCCACGCGTATTGACGGAAAGAAGGGTACCATGTATGCGTTCACCGTTGATAATCAACTCCACTTCCCTACCCATATATCCAAGATAGGCAAGATATTTTTCCATAGAACAAGGGGCGTTCAGTTCCCAAATCAAACGCTCCCGCACGCGGGCAACGTTTTCCATTTTCCCCTCCAACGCCATCGTTGTGGCAATATCTTCTAGTTCGGGCGGCAACTGATTGCAGACATTGAGTCCAATCCCCACAATGGAGGAGGCAATCCGATTGCCGGAAAAGACGTTTTCAATCAAAATCCCCGCTATTTTTTTATCATTGACGTAGACGTCATTGGGCCATTTAATGAGGGGAGAGAGCCCAAACGCGCGGAGGGTTTCACAGACCGCCACCGCTGCCCCTGCCATAATTTCAAAGGCGTCCTTCGCTAAAAAATTTTCATAGAAGGAGAGCTTGGAAAGATACACGCCGCCCTTATCCGAGGAAAACGATCTTCCCTTCGTCCCCTTTCCACTCGTCTGCATTTCGGCGGTAACCAAAAGGTCTTCGCCCAAATATTTTCTCTCCTTGCAGTAGTCCTGCGTGGAGGGCAAACTGACAAAATTTTCTATCCTCATCTCATACCTGCCCTATTCGTCCTCAAATTCTTCCAAGGATTTGAGCGCAGATTTTGCCGTTTCGTACTCGAACCCTTTCCCCATCAAATACCGATAGGCCTTTTGCAAATTTTCCTTCGTAAACGCCTTGCCTCGCATATATTTTTGCAAGATTGCCTTGGCCGATTCTTCCTCCTCGCCTTCCGTTCTCCCTGCAAGCGCCCTGTCAATCTCTTCGTCGGATACCCCCTTTCCGCGAAGCTCCATGCGAATCAATCTGCCCCCTTTACGCTTTGTTGCGCACTCCACGTACGCCTCGGCATACTCGCCATCGTTTAAAAAATCATAGGTGTATAACTTCTCCACCACGTAATCAATCACAGAGGGCAAATACCCCTTTCCTGCCAGATAGGCGCGCATTTGCTTCTCCGTTTTCCGCGTGGCGGACAGATGCGCAAGCGCCTTGTCAAACGCCGTATTTTTTTCGCTGTCAAACTGCATTTCAGAGAGCATTTCTTCCGTAATCATCTGCCCGATCTTCAATCGGTTTTTTACCACGGTTTCCAACGTCAAACCACAGCAAAAGCGTCCGTCCACGTAGACGTTGCAACGACGTTTATCCTTCACCTGTGGCGTAATGTCGGTTATCTGATTCATAAAACGCCCCCCTTTTTTCCTATTTTACCATACTTTTTTTAAAAAGTCAATAGCACTTTTTAGATTTCCTTCGTTTCAATCGCAGAATTGATTTACATTTCTTTTTTCGTGTGGTATAATATCTATGTTATTCACCTTAAAGGAGATAAAAAAACATGAAATATCATACTGTAGATATCGAAGGTTATCAAGCAGACCTTCCCATTTTAACCCTCCCCAGCGGAATTGGCATCGCATTCTTTAATTTACACGGCGCAAGCGAACTCACCGAACACTGTGGCAAAAAGCTTGCTCAGCGCCTTTCCGATTGTGATGTACTCATCACCGCAGAATCCAAGGGCTTGCAACTCACCCATTGTGTCGCAAGAGAGCTTGGTCAAAAATTCTACGCCGTAGCAAGAAAGACGAAAAAATTGTATATGCAGGACGGGATTGAGGTGGAAATTGAATCCTCTATCACCACCGGTCAACCGCAAAAGCTCTACCTCTCCAAGCACGACGCCGATTTAATCCGTGGCAAAAAGGTGGGGATCGTCGACGACGTCGTATCCACGGGGGCTTCCCTTTTGGGCTTGGAAGCGTTGGTGGAAAAGGCTGGCGGTATCATTCACAAAAAGGCTTTTGTATTAGCGGAGGCAGATGCCGCTGATAGAGAGGATGTCATCTATCTTGCCACAATTCCCCTTTTTAAGTAAACTTTTCCATATTTGCCAAAAAAATTCTGGGACATCCGCAAGTTTTTTGCGGTTATGTCCCTATTTTTTTAAAAAAACACTTGATTTTTTCATGATTATAGTTTATAATGTCATATATACAGAGTATATATGTGAAACTGGGAGAGTTTACACAAGTGAAATTTCCCTCACATAAATAAATGACTAAGGAGTACATACAATGTCAGACCTTTTTAATGACCCCGGCTTCACCCCAGAATATGACACGGACGAAGCTGCCTTGATGAATATATTAGAACCGAACAGCGTTCCCACGCCTACGGGGCGTCCTATGCCCCCCGATCCTTTTATGGCACCCAAAAAGAAGGGTGGCGGCGTGCTTGGTAAAGTGCTTTGCCTCGTTTTGGGATTTGTCGTTGGGGTAGGCGGTACGATTGGCGGTGTAGCTGGCGCCGGTTATTACGTAGCAACACGCCCCGTCAAGGACACCATCAATACCATCGGTGGCTTGGTGGGCTCTGAAATTAAATATCAAAACTTTATCACGGAAGAATACGCGCAGCTTACCATTGCGCAACTCGTTGGCAATGTTGCTAATGTTGCGCAGAAATTTGCAAGCGGCGAGGGCTGTTTGAACGATTTAAACGCCATTTCGCCCATGGTTAGCACCAGCATTGATCCCCTTTTGAAGACTATTGAAGAGTATGGAATTTCCATCACCAAAGACGAGTTGATGAATCTTCCCTTCTCGCAATTCCCCGACTTCTTTATGGAAGCCTTGAAGGATATCGAATTGATTTCCGTTTTGAATAAGGCAGGCGTACCGGAAACCCCTATTTTGAAGGCGCTCTGTTACGACCAAGAGGGCAACCCTGTCAAAATTCGCCTCTTCTTTGAAGAAGGCCCTGAAGGATTGTTGCAAAATATCCAGCTTGGCACGTTGTTAGGCGTTTCTCCTTTGGATGAAAATCCCGATCCTATCACTCTCGCTATTGCCTACGGTGAAAAAGGCGTTCATTACAACATCGTAGACGGAGAAATCGTTTGGATTGGCGACAACAAACCCAAGACCGTTGGCGACTTGTTGAACGGTGATTTAACCAGCTTGTTGAAAGATATCCAACTTGGCACGTTGCTCAACACCTCGCCTTTGGATGAAAACCCCGACCCTATCACTTTGGCAGTTGCCTACGGTGAAAAAGGTGTTCATTACAATATCGTCGACGGTGAAATCGTTTGGATTGGCGACAACAAGCCCAAGACGGTTGGTGATTTATTGAATGGTGATTTAACAGGCTTGTTGGAAGATATCCAACTTGGCACGTTGTTTAATACTTCGCCTTTGGACGAAAATCCCGATCCTATCACCCTCGCAGTTGCATACGGTGAAAAAGGTGTTCATTACAATATCGTAGACGGCAAAATCGTTTGGATTGGCGACAACAAACCCAAGACGGTTGGCGACTTGTTGAATGGCGATTTGACCAGCTTATTGGAAGATATCCAACTTGGCACGTTGCTCAACACCTCGCCTTTGGACGAAAACCCCGATCCTATTACCCTCGCTGTTGCATACGGTGAAAAGGGTGTTCACTACAATATCGTGGACGGTGAAATCGTTTGGATTGGCGACAACAAACCCAAGACGGTTGGCGATTTGTTGAACGGTGATTTAACCAGCCTGTTGGAAGATATCCAGCTTGGCACGTTGTTAAACGTATCGCCCCTTGACCCCGCAGCAGATCCTCTTACCGTGGCTCTTGCCTACGGCGAAGAAGGCACACATTACAATATCGTAGACGGTGAAATCGTTTGGATTGGCGACAACGGCCCTAAGACGGTTGGCGATTTATTGGGCGGAGATATCAGTGTTCTTTTGGACGATGTACAACTCGGCACATTATTCAACATCTCTCCTTTGGATGAAAACCCCGATCCCATCACTCTCGCTCTTGCATACGGCGAAGAAGGTACGCATTATAATATCGTAGATGGCGAAATCATTTGGATTGGCGACAACAAACCCAAGACAGTGGGCGATTTGTTGGAAGGTAATTTGACGGAGACGTTGAACGAATTGAAATTGGGAACCCTCCTCGGCATTTCCCCTCTTGATCCTTACGCAAGCGAACCTACTACCCCCGATCCCATCATGCTTACGTTGGCATTCGGCACGGAAGGTGTACATTACGTTCTCAAAGAAGTGAACGGCCAAATGGAAATTCAGTGGCTTACCAATCCTGAAACAAACGAATTGTACAAACCGCACACTTTAAAGGATTTGACGGAAAATGCAGACGCTATCTTCAATGAAATGCCCTTATCCACTGTGCTTGGCGTGAAGATTGACGATCCCGATGCAGATGCATTAACCCACGCGTTGTCGTTTGGTTATGAAGGCACGCATTATAATGTCGTAGGCAACGAAATCGTTTGGGTTGGTGACAACGGCCCCAGAACGGTTGCCGATATGTCCGATATGGGCGATATCATGAATGATCTTCGTATTGGCACCGTACTCGATTGCGATCCTTTGGATCCCAATGCAGATGAACTTACGCTTGCAATTGCGTATGGTTATGAAGGTACGCATTACAAGATCGAAAATGGAGAAATCATTTGGATCGACAATAACGGCCCTAAAACAGTTTCCGATATGTCCGATATGGGCGATATTATGAACGAGCTTCGCATCGGCACCGTACTCGGTTGCGATCCTTTGGATCCCAATGCAGATGAACTCACGCTCGCGATTGCGTATGGTTATGAAGGCACGCATTACAAGATCGAAAACGGCGAAATCGTTTGGATTGGCGACAACGGCCCCAGAACGGTCTCCGATATGTCCGATATGGGAAATATCATCAATGATATTCGTTTGGATACGGCATTGAATATCACGCATGAATCCCCTCGCCTTTTGGTTACGCTTGCCTATGGCGCAGAAGGAACCGGCTTCAATTATATCAAAGATAATGAAGGCAATATCATCGGCATTGAAGAATTGCAACCTTCCCGCACGATTTCCTCGTTGAGCTCTAAAGAAAACAATGTTATTGACTCCTTGACGTTGAATGACATCATTGGCAAAGAAAATATCGAAAACGATATGATTTTGAGCCATCTTGGTGAGGAAACGTTGGACTCCTTACCCGCTACAGTAGCCGCGCTCACCTTCAAGCAGATTTATCCCGAACAGATTTACATTCTTCGTTATGAAAATGAAGCAGGTGATATCCTTACCTATGAAGATCCTATCTTCAAGGACAGCGAAGGCAATACCTATAACAAATCTGAAGTCATTGCCATGTATCACTACACCGCTGTTAACGGCGTCGCCACCAGTGGGTATATTAGTGAGCAAGAGCTCTATTACAATACAACAACACAGTATTATCACCGTAAATCCGACCATGCAATGTTGACGTTGGAATTGACTCCGCAGTGGAAATATCTCCTCATTGGAGAAGACCACATCACGCACGACTATAAATTGACAGAGTTTACATCCCTTGTCAACAACATGACGTATAACATGACGCATGCAACTTTGTACGATTTAAACGAAGACCATATTATCTCGTTGGATAACCAAA
This sequence comes from Clostridia bacterium, assembly GCA_017452585.1. Taxonomy (GTDB): domain Bacteria; phylum Bacillota; class Clostridia; order Christensenellales; family Borkfalkiaceae; genus Scatosoma. Next base: position 919 of record JAFTMD010000004.1, on the reverse strand, counting down.
CGTTGGATACCCCTCTCCTTTCCAGCATCAACCTTGGGTTCACTTCGATTTCGTTGCCCACCTACACAGATGCGGAAGGCAATCCCATCACCAAATTGGGACAATTGACGGTTGAACAGATGTTGGAATACACAGCAGATGTCCTCGCTGCAATTAACTCGCTCTCTCAACCATAAGTTTATGGACGGATAAAGCTCGCCTCACATAGGGCGAGCTTTCTTTTCGACAAAATGAGTGGGATTTCTATGAAAAGTCCCCTAAAAACGGTTGACTATTTTTAGAAAATCGGCTATAATAGTTGCATACGGCTATGTGCAATAGTCGTTTTAACCTTGCACGTCAGGGCAGACGTGCCGAATAAGACCAGGAGGTGAAAAAATATGGCTAAATACGAAATGCTTTATTTGCTCAACAACGACTTGACCGATGAAGTGAAGGAAGCGGAAATCGCTAAATTCGAAAACATCGTTACGTCGATGGGTGGCAACGTTGCTTCTTCGGAAAAATGGGGAACCAAGAAAACGGCTTATCCCATTAAGTTTAAGAACGAAGCCTACTACGTTCTTATGACGTTTGAAGCTGATGGTAAAGTCGTAGAAGAGCTTAAGCGTATCGCGCTTATCGACGCCAACGTTGTAAGACGTTTGATCACGAAGCTCAACTAATTGAGGGAAACACTATGAACAAAGTATTTTTAATCGGAAACTTAACGCGCGACCCCGAACTTAGGGAAACCCCTTCGGGTGTAGCAATGTGTCGTTTTGCAATCGCTGTACAGAGACCTTATTCGTCTCAGGAAGGCGAACGTCAGACGGACTTCTTTGAATGTACCGCATGGCGTGGTTTGGGCGAAACGATCGCGCGTTACACCAAAAAGGGCAAAAAGGTTGCCGTAAGCGGTAGTGTTCAAATCCGCAAC
>JAFTMD010000003.1 GCA_017452585.1 Clostridia bacterium | reverse complement strand
CGGTCTGACGTCGTCGGTGTGAAAACGGGCGCGCAGGCCAAGCATTTTGGCAAACGCTTGAAAGTTCGTTGCTTTTTCCTCGCCGGGTTTTTCGTGGATACGATAGACAAAGGGCGCTTCAATGGAGTGCATATATTCTGCCACCGTTTCATTGGCAAGCACCATAAACGCCTCGATAATTTGATAGGAGAAAGCGCGCTCGTAATCGGGGATTTTAATTTCGTCATTTTCGAGGATGATTTTTGCCTCTTTGACGTCGAGGGAAATGCTTCCTTTCTTCTCACGATTTTTTTGCAAAATATGCGTTAATTCTGCACAGAGGCATACCATGTCTTTGACGAGTTTATATTTTTGCTCGGTTTCCGCGTCGCCGTCCAGCAGTTTTGTCACTTCGTCGTAGGTCATTTTGTGCTTGGAACGAATCACCGTTTCCACGAGTTCATACTCCCGCACAATCCCTTTTTCGTCAATTTTCATAAGGCAGGAGAGAGCCAAACGATCTTCGCCTTCGTTCAAGGAACAGATGCCGTTGGAGAGGGGGCGAGGAAGCATGGGCAAAACACGGTCGGGGAAGTAGACGCTCGTTCCACGGTTAAATGCTTCCAAATCGAGGGGGGAACGATAGGCAACGTAGTGTGTAACGTCCGCAATATGCACGCCCAAATGGTAAAATCCGTCAATTTTCTCTAGAGAGATAGCGTCGTCGATATCACGCGTGTCTGCGCCGTCGATGGTGACAATGAGGGAGTTTCTAAGGTCACGACGATTGGAAATATCTTCTTCCGTAATGGGACGATTTGCCTGTTTTTGCGCTTCGCGCTCAACGCGAGGGGGGAATTCCTCATACAAATCGTAGGATCGAATGATGGAGAGTTCCTCTGCGAAGAAATCTTCCTCGTCACCAAGTACTTCCATAATTTCACCCCCAGGCGCTTTTCCGTAGGGATACGAGGTGATTTTCGCAACAGCCTTGACGCCGTTGGGAATGCGAGAACAATTCGCCAACGGAATATAGATCTCCGTCCCCAATTTTTTGTCATCGGGAACAAGATAGCCTGCCCGACGATCTCGTTGAAAAGTGCCGACAACGGTTGTATTGCCTCGTTCGAGGACTTTGATAACGCTCCCTTCCTCCTCGCCTCGTCCAAAGGTGCGTTCAATCAAAACCGTGTCCTTGTGCAGAGCGCCATGGAGGGATTTATGCGGGATAAAAATGTCTTCTTCAAAGCGTTCTTTTCCTAAGGGAGTGAAGAAAGCAAACCCTCTTTCGTGCCCTGTCAAAGTGCCTTTCAATAAGCCCAATTGTTCAATCGTCCCATACCTGCCCCCGTCGTTTTGAAAAATTCGACCTTCTTCGACCAATTTATCCAAGAGGTCGATAAGCCGATTTTTTTCACGATAGGGAATGGAGAGTGTCTTTAAAATTTCGGTAGTAGTTTTATTTGCCAATGTGCCTTCTTCGAAAGCTGAATAAAGAGATTCTTTTGCGTTCAATCTTTTTCACCTCACTGTTATGTAAAGAGTGGTGTATTGCGATAATAGAAAAAACGGCGGCTAAAAGCAAGCCGCCGATTTATTCTTGTCCTTAAGACCAAAGGCCTTCGAGTTGCAAAATGTAGAAGATGATTGCAAAAACAACGAGGATTGCAAGGCAAATCCAAGACCAATTCTTCAATTTTGCTTCGGTCGATTTTCCCTTATTCTTACCGAAGAAGGTTTCGCTCGAACCGCCCAATGCATCGATTCCCGTAGAGTTGCTCGGTTGAAGCATAATCAAGAGAACCATCGCAAGCGCTGCAAGGCCCATGAGAATAATCATCGTAACGCTAAGCCCAAAATAGAGGTTATAGGAACCATCGCCTTGAGTAGGTACCAACAAATTCATCAATGTCAACATAATATTCAATCCTTTTTCCGTTTTTCTTTTGGCGCTGAAAATCAACGCTGTTTTAAAATTACCTATAAATTATACCACATCTCAAAGAATATCGCAAGTGTTTTGCCTATTCTTTTTGTAATATTTTTACTAAATACGAAAAAATTAGGTGGTAAAACCGCTATTTACGCAGGGTAACGGCCACGTAGCGGAAAAAATATATTAGCGAATAAGGCTCTTGCCTGTCATTTCAGCAGGTTGCGCAATCTTCATCATGTCGAGAAGGGTGGGCGCGAGGTCTGCCAAAACGCCATCTTCGCGCAAGCTGACGTGCTTGTATTCTTCAGAAACGAGAATGACGGGAACAGGGAAGGTGGTGTGTTGGGTAAATGCGCCAACGCCGTCGTCTGCAATCATCTGATCGGCATTGCCGTGGTCAGCGGTGACAATCGCGCTGCCACCCATTGCCAAAATCTTATCCGTAACTTTCTTTACGCATTCGTCAACCGTATGAACGGCTTTTACAGCCGCTTCCATGACGCCTGTGTGGCCAACCATGTCGCAGTTTGCAAAGTTCAAAATGACGACGTCGTATTCACCCTTGTCAAGTTCTTCCAACACCTTATCCGTAACGAGATAAGCGCTCATTTCCGGTTGCAAATCGTAGGTGGCAACCTTCGGGGAGGGGATTACGATACGGGTTTCCCCTTCAACGGGCGCTTCCAACTTCGCATTGAAGAAGAAGGTTACGTGCGCGTATTTTTCCGTTTCTGCAATATGGAGCTGTTTCAATCCCAACGAGGAAATGTATTGAGGAAGGGTGTTGGTGATTTCATCAGGTGGGAATGCCACGCCGACGTTTTTAAACGAAGAATCGTACACTGCAAAGCCAATGTAGGTGGGCGCAAGGAAGCCTGTCTTTCTTTCAAAGCCAAGGGTTGCGCCTGTTTTTTCGTCTACGAAGGGGAAGGTTTCCTGCGAGAACATTCTCGAAATCTGTCTGGCTCTGTCAGGACGGAAGTTAAAGCAGATGATACTGTCACCTTTTTCGATAAGCGCCACAGGTTTTCCATTTTCGGTGAGGTTGGTGGGAAGGATAAATTCATCCGTCACGCCATTTGCGTAGGAAGCGTTTGCCGCTTCTTCTGCGCTACCTTCAAACTGTACGCCCGTGCCGAGGGTGAGCATATCATACGCCTTTTCTTCACGGTCCCAGTTGTTATCTCTGTCCATTGCATAGTATCTGCCGGTTACGGAAGCAATCTTACCGAAGGAGAGTTCGTTCAGTTTTTCCTGCAAATCGCGCAAGAAACCTGCGCCCGAAGTGGGGGCAACGTCACGTCCGTCGGTGAAGGCGTGTACGTAGACATTGTCCAAGCCTTCCTTTTTTGCCATTTCAACCAGCGCGTATAAATGCTCGGTATGGCTGTGTACGCCACCCGTAGATACGAGGCCGTATAAGTGCAACTTTTTGCCTGCATCCTTAGCCGTATGCATAGCGCGGAGCAATTCTTCGTTTTGGAAGAAGGATCCATTGAGAATGTCTTTGGTGATCTTGGTCAAATCCTGATAGACGATTCTGCCGGCGCCGATATTGAGGTGGCCAACTTCACTGTTTCCCATTTGCCCATCTGGGAGACCAACGGACATACCGCTTGCGCCAAGTTGCGCGGAGGGATAGTTATTTTTAAGTTCATTGACGTATTTGCTGCCGTCAGCAACAATGGCGTTCCCTCTTTCGCTGGGGTTAATGCCATATCCGTCCATGATGATAATTGCGTAAGGTTTTTTCATTTTAATATCCTTTATTATTTGTCAAAGTTTACGATTGCAGCGAAATCGGGAGCTTTAAGGGAAGCGCCACCGATCAAACCGCCGTCAATTTCGGGCATAGCCATCAATTCTTTGCAGTTGCCTGCATTCATGCTGCCGCCGTATTGGATACGAAGGGCTGCTGCGCATTTTTCGCAGAACATTTCACCAACCGTTTTACGGATGAAAGCGATGGTTTCGTTTGCCTGTTCAGCCGTTGCCGTTTTGCCCGTGCCGATTGCCCAAACGGGTTCGTACGCGATAACGATTTTCGTGATGTCTTCAATACCTTTCAAGCCTTCGTGAATCTGCGTAGCCAACACTTCTTCCGTCTTGCCCGTTTCTCTTTCTTCCAAAGATTCGCCAATGCACACGATGGGGGTGAGTCCGTTTGCGAGCGCGGTGAGCGTTCTCTTGTTGACGGTTTCATCCGTTTCAGCAAAATACTGACGACGTTCGCTGTGGCCGATGATGACGTATTCTACGCCATATTCCAAAAGCATTGCAGCGGAGATTTCGCCGGTGTAAGCGCCTTTGTCTGCAAAGTGTACGTTTTCTGCGCCAAGCTTGATGTTCGTGCCTTTGATGGCTTCGCTGATTGCGGGAATGTTGATTGCGGGAACGCATACAACAACGTCGCAGTTTGCTTCCGTAACGAGGGGAGCGATTGCATTGACAAGCGCAACACCCTGGGAAGCGGTATTATTCATTTTCCAGTTGCCTGCAATAATAGGTCTTCTCATAATATTTAAAACTCCTGATGTATAATTTTCTTTTTCCGTAAGCAAGGGCGAACCTCGTTCGCCCTTGTCCATTGTTCAATTATTTATCGTTAAGACAAGCGATACCGGGAAGCACTTTACCTTCGAAAAGTTCAAGGGAAGCGCCACCACCCGTCGAAATGTGGCTCATCTTGCTTGCATAGCCCAAGATTTGAACAGCTGCTGCAGAGTCGCCACCGCCAATGATGGTCGTTGCTTTGCCGTAAACAGCTGCAAGCGCTTCTGCAACCGATTTGGTGCCTTCAGCGAGGATGGGATTTTCAAATACGCCCATAGGGCCGTTCCAAATAACAGCTTTTGCGGAAGCAACCGTTTCAGCAAAGAGTTTTCTCGTTGCAGGACCAATATCAAGCCCCATCATGTCATCAGGGATTGCATTGGAGGGAACAACCGTCGTTTCAATGGGAGCGTCAATGGGGTTGGGGAAATCGTACGTAGCAACGGTGTCGATAGGAAGAAGAATCTTCTTGCCAAGGGTTTCTGCTTTCTTAAGCATATCAAGGCAGTATTCAATCTTTTCATCGTCAACGAGGGAAGTACCAATTTTGCCATCCTGCGCCTTCAAGAAGGTGTATGCCATACCGCCACCAATGATGAGGGTGTCGCATTTTTCAAGAAGGTTGGAAATAACGTTGAGCTTATCAGCAACTTTTGCGCCGCCAAGAATGGCTACGAAGGGGTGTTCAGGATTTTCCAACGTATCTGCCATCACTTCCAATTCCTTTTCAATCAAGAAACCGCAAGCTGCCGTCGTAACGAGGCCTTCTTCTACGATACCAGCCGTCGAAGCGTGGGAACGATGCGCCGTACCAAATGCGTCGTTTACGTATACTTCTGCATAGCTAGCAAGCGCCTGCATAAATTCGGGCGTCTTTTTCTGTTCGCCCTTGTGGAAACGAAGATTTTCCAAAAGTACGCATTCGCCTTCTTTGCAAGCGGCAACTTTTGCCTTTGCATCTTCGCCGATAACGTCGGTTGCGAAGGTTACTTTGTTATCCAATAATTCGTTCAAGCGAGCCGCAACGGGCGCCAAGGAAAGTTTGGTGACGTCTTTCTTTGCTTTTGCAAGGAATTCTTCGGTGGCAGCAGCCTGTTCTTCTGCAGGGAGAGCTTCCACTTTGCCTTTTTCCTTTTTATTGAGTTCGAGTTTGGCGTCGAACACGTTGTGGGGCTTGCCCATGTGCGATCAAAGGGTGATCTTTGCGCCATGTTCCATCAAATATTGAATGGTGGGAAGCGCGCCAAGGATACGGTTTTCGTCAGTGATCACACCGTCTTTCATGGGAACGTTGAAATCGCATCTAACGAGGACTTTTTTACCTTTTACGTCAATGTCTTTAACTGTTTTTTTGTTCATAGGATAGAAAATCTCCTTAATATTATTATGCATTTTTAACGAGTATTCATACTGCTCCAGAATACTCTATATATATAATACCCCATTTTTCCATTTTTGTCAACGTTTTACGGAAAAATTCTAAAAATAATCAGAAAAAAGTTTTTCTTTCAAGATGTTGACAAATGAGAAAAGTCGTAGTATAATAAAACTATCCTTATTTGTAAACTGGGGGGATGTTTATGAAAAAATGTAGAATTACAATCGTGAAAAAAATCGAGCATAAAGAACTGATGGCACGTTATGAAAACCCGATAGAACACGCCTGCGACATGGAGGAAGGGCAGGTGTTTATTGCCAACGGCTGGGAAAAACCGGAGGGGCTTTGTCAAAGCGCTTGGGAGAGTATGTCACCCTTTGTGATGGCGCTTGCGCACGGCGGTGGGAATTTTTATGACGGCTGGATGAAAAATGAAAAGTCGGCTATGATTTCCTGCAACGACGGCTTCCGTCCGGTGAGTTTTTATATTGAAGCGTTGGACGAAGACGCGGAATAAAAAGCCTTCCCCGGAGGGGGAAGGTGGCAGCGAAGCTGACGGATGAGGTGAAAATGAAACGTAGAAAAGGACTACTCATCCACCGCTGACGCGGTCCCCCTTCCCTGACAAGGGAAGGCAAGTGCATGCGGAGTAAAAAGCCTTCCCCAGAGGGGGAAGGTGGCAGCAAAGCTGACGGACGAGGTGAAAATGAAACGTAGAAAAGGACTACTCATCCACCGCTGACGCGGTCCCCCTTCCCTGACAAGGGAAGGCAAGTGAATGCGGAATAAAAAGCCTTCCCCGGCGGGGGAAGGTGGCAGCGAAGCT
>JAFTMD010000027.1 GCA_017452585.1 Clostridia bacterium | reverse complement strand
GAGGAGAATGCCCACTGCAAATTAAACCCTCCGCAGGGCCCGTCAATGTCTAAAATCTCTCCCGCAAAGTAAAGATTCGGCACGATTTTACTCTGCAAATGATCATCTACTTCCGACATCGGGATTCCCCCTTTTGTGACCTGCGCATAATCAAACCCCAAGCTGCCCGTCACCGTCAGAGGGAATGCCTTGACAAGCTTTGCTGCCCGTCGTAAATCGTTGCCCGCGCGTTTCATCACTGCGCGCCCGACCTGATTATTCAAAATCCCCAAAAGGAGTTCCCCCTCTGCCATGGCAGGAAAAGCCCTACGTTTTTGTTCAAGCAACGTCAGCACCTCGTCCTCTACAACGTTCGGCAAAAAATCGATGGACAGCTCTACCTTGCCCCCTTCTATCTGATCGGTAATAAAGGCGGAAATGCGGAACACCGCATCCCCCGACACGCCGTAATCGGTGAAGATAATATCCCCCTGCAAAGAAATCGTTTTTCCATTTCCAAAACGGGCGGTTAAACCGCCATCATTTACTCGAATCCCCTTTAACGTCTTCGTATACATCGTATCCGTTTTGAGCTGCACCAGCGAAGGATAGAGGGCTGTACACGTATGACCTAAGCTTTTTGCTAACTCATAGCAGCCCCCGTCCGTTCCAAAATTTTTGGCAGCTTTTCCACCGCCACAGAGCACCACTTTTTTTGCGGTGAACGCAACCCTGCCCCCGTCGTTTGCCTTTTCAACCGTCAATAAAAAACCTTCTTTAGTGCGTTTAATCTCCGTCACTTTAGAGGAGAGCTCCACCCTAATTCCACGTTCTGCCAACGCAAAACGAAGGGCGTCGGTCAGCGAAGAAGCTTGTCGACCTGCAGGGTATACACGCCCCCGATCGTCCGCCTGTAACAAAACGCCAAGCGATTGAAAAAACGCCATCAATGCATTTTGATTGTACGCTTGAATGCATTTTTGGGCGCGCGTAAGCGACGAAGATTCTGACGAGAAATACTCCGTTTGATCGGCGTCGAGATGTGTGATATTCCCCTGCCCGTTCCCGGTTGCAGAAAGCTTGCGTCCCACGCGTTCTCCACGCTCAAAAATAACTATATTTTCTTTCACCTCTAAGGCGTTGGCGAGAAAGAGACCACTCGCTCCTCCACCAATAATTGCAATATCTATTTTTTCCATACTACCATTGTACACCATTTTTAAAAAAAAGTCAAATTTTTTAAAAAAATGATGAAATTTTTTTCAAATGTGACTTGACATTTTCTTGATTTTATATTAAAATATATTTGTATCAAAAGATTTTGATATCAAAACTTTTTGATTTCAATCTAGATTGGTTTTCCCCTCGTCGGTGGTCTTGCGCAAAGCTCAACGCATACTTACCCCCCTCGTCGAAAAACTTCCCTAGTTAACCCCCTGAACAGCCATTACGCTGAAAAGGAAAAAAATAAAACTTTACTCACAAAATAAGGAGACAATTATGCTGCACGACGAACTTAAAAACATTAACACTGATTTCAATTTTTACGAAGAAGACGAAACCGACAAAGTAGCGAGATATAGCGGTAAATGGGAAATCTGCCGCGTGGTGACCAACGACTCTGAAAACGAAGATATGTACTTCTTTGAGTTGCACGCATCCAACGGCGATTTACTGCTTACCAGTGAAGAATATACAACCTACAATGGCGCGATTCGCGGAATCGAAACTCACAAATCCAACATCTTACACGGCAACTTCCGTCTTTCCCTCTCCAAGAAGGGCGATTACACCTTCCGCCTCTTAAACGGCAAAGGTATGCTCTTGTGCTTGGGTGATCACTACCCCACCAAGGCCGCTTGCGAAATGACGATCGAACAGATCAAGCGCTTCGCGCGCACAGCATTTGTGGACGAAAATATCCAAGATATCGTCGTTAAAATTCCTGAAGAGGAAGACTTCCCCATCGAAGATATCCCCGATAATCTTTGCGGTAAGTGGGTGATTGATTGTAACATCTCGCCCGACGGTGAAAAGGCATTCTACTTTGAATTATTCACCGATAACCAAGAAAAATTGCTTTCCAGTGAAGAATATGCAACCTACATTGGGGCAATCAATGGTATCCAAACACATAAGATGAATATCAAAAACGGCAATTTCCGCGTCTTTTTAACCAAGCAAGGGGATTATATCTACAAGCTGTTGAACGGCAACGGCCAGCTTTTGTGCTTGGGTGAACATTACAGAACGAAAAATCGTTGTCAATATGCGGTAGAACTTGTAAAACGCTTCGCAGTGAATTCCCCCATCTTGACCGATCCCGAATTGACAAAAGAATAATCTTGACAGACGACAATCATCCACGTGCATGGCACGTGGATTTTTTTCGAGCACCACCCTCATTCACTGATATAGCACAAACGTACTTTTTAGTTGCCCCGACAATCATACATTCTTTACCCCAATCGTTAAAACGACACTTTTCTTGGATTACCTTGAGGGAGGCTGTCACGAGCGCGAACCATAGCGTTTTGAGTGACTGATAAGGCGTTCTTTAGTTTAGGTAATATTCCACCTCACCCGATAGCGTCGCCACCTTCTCCTGAAGGAGAAGGCAAGTTAAACGTTCGCATTGAATGCGTCTTAATATAAAATAAGTTCTTCTACCATCTCCTTTTTACATCGAATTCTCCACAGAACTTTGCGACTATCGCGTGGTTTTATGCAAAATTCCAATTTGATTTATTTCGCACAAAAAAAGACGGCAATTTTGACACTTTACCCGTATCAAAATTACCGCCTAATTGTTATACGTATAAAAAATTTTAACCTACGACTAAGCCTTTTTCAAAGACTTTTAAAAAATTCTCTTTTTTCAGCCATCAACACTATGTATTAGGTGGTGGGAACGAAGAAGTAAACGAGGAACAGCGCCGTTACAACGAGAGCGACAACGGAAACGTTCCACTCGGGTTTCTCAGGCTCTACACCCTCTTGTGCCTTCTTCTTTGCGATTGCGTACTTCACCATCTCCACACCATAGGAAACTGCCGACATGAGGGTATAAGAGATCATACCAACGCCGATGCCCTTCGTAATTGAATAGGAAAGAGGCATGACGACGATCGTCAAAAAGGCGGTCGTAGCAGCAATAGAATCCTGAAGATTGATCGACTTGATATTATTCTTCATCATCAGGACGCCAACGTAGATCAACGCTGATGCAGTGGCTGCGCCGGGAATGACGGCGAATAAGGGCATAGCAAACATAGAAAGGAAGAAAAGGCATGCCGTCGTGAAGGCGGTAAGTCCCGTTCTGCCACCGGCAGAAACGCCTGCGCCCGATTCAACGAACGTGGTAACCGTCGAGGTGCCGAACACAGCACCCGCACAGGTCGCAACTGCGTCACTCATCATGATTTTCCCGTAATTGTGGGGTTTGTTATTCTCATCAGAGAGAACGCGGTTACCACCACAACAGCCGACGATCGTACCCATGGTATCGAACATATCAATCATACACATTGTGACGATAAGCATAATAACGGTAAAGAGCGAACCCTCAGGGAAACCCGTCTTAAATACATCCGTGAAGGAGGCGAACACACTGTTCTCCCCTACGGAGAAGAAGTTTGCAAAGCTCTCCCAGAATTTCCAAGTAATACCGGGCGTCGTACCATCTAACACGGAAAGATTGGTTACGCCAAGGGGAATACCGATAAGGGTTGCGCCAAGGATACCGAGAATGACCGAACCCTTAACGTTAAGTTTATCGAGGAGCGCAATAAGAAACAGACCGACGAGGGTGACAACGGCAGTTTTTGCCGCCGCCCACGTGCCTGTTGCGGACAGATAATTGACCGTCTGATCCCCCCAGTTGGTGAAATCAACGAAGCCAACCTGCGTATAGCCGTTGGTAACGATAATACCGGCATTCTGGAAGCCGATATAGGCAATAAACAGACCAATACCGACCGAGATCGCGCTACGCACAGCGATGGGCATACCGTCAAAAACAAGCTCGCGGAAGGTCTTGCCTTTAATTTTTACGACAGAGAGAAGAAGGAATACAAGCCCCGAAATCAAAACCATGGCAAATGCCTGGCCGAGGGAGAAGGTAAATCCGTAAGCAAACGCGCCGACACCGCCGCCGATAATACTACCGACGAGAGAGTTGAGCCCCATACCCGACGCCTGTGCAAGAGGCATCTTCGCCAAAAACGCCATCAGGAGCGTACCAACGATTGCGCCAAGCGCAGTGGCAATAAAGAGCGAAGGCCAACGAGGGTCTGCCGTACCCGCATAGAAAATGGAATTGGGGTTAACGGTCAAGATGTAGGCCATCGCCAAAAAGGTAACGATACCCGCGACGATTTCCGTTTTAACACTCGTTTGTTTTGCTACCGGATCAAAGCCCAACAGCTTCCAAAACTTCTTCATAATATCCTCCAAAAGTTAATATTTATGGTAGAACCATGAGTTTAGTATAACATAAACGTCTTAAAAATACAAGTAAATAACATGGATGATTTTGGGAAAATAAAAATTCTATCACTGATTTTGTTTCTACAAAGCCTTCTATCCGTTATATCAGAAAGCCCTTTCCGCGTATCTATTATAATAAGTTGTTGTAAATTCTATCGAGTATTTTCTTCTCTTTTTCCTATTGCTTACATGAAAAACCACTCCAAAAGTTAAGCCAGCTTTTGGAGTGGTTATTATTTGAAAAGGATACAAAAATCCTAATTGGTACTATTTATTTCTAATGCTCTGCCCACTTCTTCGATATAGGCTTCTTGCAGTTTTTGTATATTACTGTTTGTGTACGGAAAAATTATGTAATAACCTCTTTTGTGATTATATGCATCCTCGACATCCGCTTGTTTTATCGTTTTGCGAGATGAAATTGCAATACACGGGTAATAGTTTGCATATATTTTAATCCCCCAAGCACGTGCGTTCAGCACTTCCATTGCTTTGATTTCGGAAATTTCTATTCGTTTAACTGTACCAAATATATTGTGTGCACTAACGTTGCTGTTATCAATATTTATCCACTGAATATTCCAAAGTAAGAGGAATAAACCTAATATCGAAATAATAGTAAAAATTGCATAGAATAGCCAAATAAGCCAGTGAACACATTCATCAAGAACAAAAAGAGAAACCATGGAGATGGTCAAGCCCAACACGGTGAGGATAGAATCAACAATATAGTATTTGGCAGAATAGGGAATTCTTGTCAGTTT
>JAFTMD010000026.1 GCA_017452585.1 Clostridia bacterium | reverse complement strand
ATTCGCATTCAATGCCGCTGCCGCTACATATGCCACACTTCTTGCGTTCGAACGGTACGTTACGCCTGTCGGATATGCACTGTATTTATAGGTCGTCCCACCGCTGGTTTTGGTCGCAAGTACCATCATACAAACAAACTCACGGTTCATGTTCTTGTACATTACGTTCTGTAAACGGAAACGCGCCATGTAATTATCTCCGTTAGCATAGAAATTATCTTCCTCTAACACGGAATATATCATTGCCTTGCCTGCGTTATCCAATGCCGTTACCCAATCCATATACGTATAATTGTTCACGTTCACTTCATCGAAAAATTCCACGGGCGCAATCAAAAACGCTAATTCTTTATTCGCGTCATTATCCACTTCTTCTTTTACTTCTGCGCTTACGCTACAAGTAAAGCGGATTGCTGGTCCGTATTCTTCTTCACCGAGATAAATCGACGCTCCTGATACCATCGTAAGCCCATCCGCTATGTAGGAAGCTACATTCACAGGATTCTTCAATGCCGTATCTTCGGCATTATCTCCCTCTTCTGCACCGCTACTATCTTCGGAACCGTCCTCGCTTGAATCAGGCGCACCACTATCCTCATTCCCCGTAGAATCGTTTTGAGAATCATCTTCTTCATTTTTGTCCGTTATACTCTCCGATTGAGAAATATTAGGTGTAGAATCACTTGTCTGCGGTTGCGTCATTTTATACACCCCGCCGAGCAAAACTACGCTCAATAACAATGATAAGATTATATAAAATATATTTTTCATACTTTACCTCCTTAATTTAATACCAATCGGAAACATCTGTCGCTCCCGATGATCGCACCGATTTTTACACTGGGGTTTACTGTAAATTCCATGTATCCATCTCCGTCTGGATCCATATTTTCATATGGACCAACTGCTATCTTATATGTGCCGCCTGCCATGTAAAAATCTACGTACTCGCCATAGTCTTTGTAAATGAAATTTGCTTCTTCCATTGTGCTCCAAGCAGCGATTGCACCTACATCTTCACTGCCTTCTTTTAACCCAAAGCCTATTGTTCCATTATCCCAGATATACAGTCTATTACCATAATTCGTTACGTCTACTTCTGACGCCGATTTATAAATACGGTATACGTTCCCCATAACCGTTTCACCTACCTGAACGGCTTGCTCTGTATACGCGCCCGCTTGCTGATACGCAGCGAATAGTTTTTCTGTATCCGTATAACCGCATATATCGCAAATACCGTCTGCATCCACGCCTGTATGCGGCGATAAAGGAATTTCTTCCTGCTCACTGAATACTTTCCCACAATCCGAGCATTTACTGCCATTGGTTTTACCCTTTTCCGTACACGTCGCGGCATAGCCCTTGACTTCTACAACGTTATGCCCTTTCGCTGGAATAACTGTCTGCTCTTTTAGAATTTCACCGCAACGAGTACACTGCGAACCTTGCATTTTACCCGATGTCGTACACGTGTTTGCTACGCCTTCCAATACCTTGCCTACGTGTCCTAAAAGCGGGGTTTCTACGGGCGCAACAAGTACCTTTTCACACGTTACGCATTGAATACCGTCTGTTAAGCCTTTCGCTTTACACGTCGCAGGAATTGGCGCTATCTCAATTTCTACGTGTCCGTTCGCGGGGATTTCTTCTGTTTGTTCATAATCACACGTTTCGCAGGTATAGACTATCATGCCTGGCTTTTCGCAAGTTGCTTCACTTTTTATTGTGCCTTCATCATAAACATGCTCGCACTTTACTTGCTGTTCACGCTTTGCTGCATTTGCGATTGCCACACTGCCGCCTATAATACCTGTTAAAAGCAAAATACCTGCTACAACGCCGATGATTATTTTTTGATTTTTCGTTAAATTGAATTGCATTTTTTCCTCCTATATTTAGATTTTAAGGGGCTGAAATTTTCCCATCCCAGCCCCTTACCTTCGAAGGCGTTAATCTGTAACAATTAAAGCCTTCTACCTACAATCTTGACTTTTTTGTTAAACACCTTGCAACTGCATAAGAAGATTCAAATATGTTCTATCGCTTTCTTGTGCAAGCTTGAGCTTATAAGAACATACAATGCCATCCGCGTCCACCGCTCTTGCTTCATATACCGTATAAGGCGTTACGTTACCCTTATCATCAGTCATAGTTTCTTCGTGCATAATAAGATTTACCGTAGAACTGATTTCAAACATAAGGTCGAGAACTTCATAGCCACCCAAGTCTTTCGCCTTGAAATCCGCTTTAACATCTCTGCCATATACATTACCGCGTAAAAAATAATTATACATTTATTTGCCGCTACCCTTCTTAGAAACAAACGTTTCTCTTTCCAATACCAATGCTTTCATCATAGTTAATTCTCCTTTTAAATAAAATAATTTTATAGTTTTTCTTCCTGCATTTTCTGGTTGCAGTCACCACACAATACATTCACCGCTTTTGTTGCACGAACGCTCGCTTCGCAATCGGGGCAAACGTATTTACGAACGCTTACATCCTTTACACGTTTCGGTTTTATCGGCATCTCACGATATATAAGTGTCGGCGGATTGACCTTCGTAAAGCTATGTAACAGTTCTTCCGTTTTTTCCTTTAAAGACGTTGTAGCCCAACCGCGACCATGAACATATTCTACATTCAAGCCGTAATCTTCTGCAATTTCCTTAAAAAGTTTATTGTGAAAGCTCCCCGAACGCGCGGTATCTTGAAAACCGTTTACGCTTGCCCATTGATGACACATTTCGTGGATTAACGTTGCGGCTATTTCTGAAATCGTACGATTCAAGAACTGTGCCGAGAGATTCAACTCGCACATGCCCCCTTCATTTCCGTTTTCTTTCCATAACCTATCACGAGTTATCCAACCGTATGCCTTATTCTTTTCGTCCGGGCTTATCGTTATCACAGGCTTTTCTAATTTCCCTCCAAACAGGTTTTCATTAAAAAAGTCGTACATTTTGGAATAATATGTTACTGCTTGCAAATATTGCTTTACCCCGAGTGCCATTTTGCTACACCACCTTACTTCTTTTTGCGATTCTTGGCTTTTTAAAGAATGTACTCTCCGCCTTTTCCGATAATTCTCGAATATTCAGCTGCTTCATCCTTGCTTGCGCCGGCCTTTCTTGCCTTATTGTACTTATAATGACCAGCTTGATCAGAAAGGCATCTGAAATACCCTCTGATTTCACCTTTTTCGCCCTCAGACAATTCCTGCCCTTCCTTTCTGCCACTCATATGCACGCCATTCTTATACGACTCTGCATAATCTGAAGCTCTGGTTCTGTTTGCTCGCCAATAGCGCTGTCTAGGCGCT
>JAFTMD010000025.1 GCA_017452585.1 Clostridia bacterium | reverse complement strand
GGTGGGGGTGCTGTACGCCTATTGCGGTTACACCTTCGTTTCCAACACGTACATCAACTGGATGGATTTTCTCATTTATATGCCGTTCTGTGTAAAGGCGTTTCAACATTTCGTTAAAACGGGTAAATTTTTGCCCTTTTCCATTTTGATGTCCTGTTGCGTATACACCTGCTTTTCGATAGCGTGTTTTTCCATGTTTACCGTTTTCCCCGCGCTCGTTTTATACGGTATTTTTTGCGTGGAAAAGGAGCGTAGAAACACGTTCATCGCATACCTGTGCCTGTCCTTTGTGGTAACTATTCTCATTTGTTTGCCTATTTTAGTGCCTGCCCTTGCGGCCTATTTAGGGAGTGCGCGCACTGGTGAACTTTTTGAAAATCTTTGGTATGGATTTAATAAATCCGTCACGGGTGAAGGACTTGGAGAATTCAATTCCTCCAACTTTTTAGACCGCTATTCCACATCTTTATATAGCAAATGGTCGTATATTCTTTCGGATATGTTTTTTGTCGTTTTGACCATCTATTGGTTTGTCAAGAAGGGCTTGAAAAATCCGTTTGCGCAGTTCATGCTTATTGCGGGGATCATGACCTTATTGCCCTTGGTGGTGGACGAGGCGATGAATCTCATGAATATGGGTTCGTATATGTCCTACGCATTGCGTTTTGGTTTTTTAAACGCTATCTATTTCCTTGGCGGAGCGTGCCTTGCTCTTGATGAATTGTGCAAAGCGCCTGCCCCGATCACAGTGTCGATTGCACTGGAAACGGAGGAAATTACAGAGGACGCCAATGCGGAAACAACGGCGGTGGAAATTGAAAACGAGGCACCCATGTCTGCGTTGAACGTTAATAAACCGCTGTTACAGGAAATGAAATTAGGTGAAATTATCTGCACAAGCGTATTCGTTTTGGTCGGTGTTTTTTCCGTATTGAGTTTGATATGGTTGGGTTTAGCAAACGGATACAAAACCGTTTGGAGTTGGTTTACTGATGACAGCAGTGTTTTAAATTCTCTGAACAGTTTTGCAGGACGTTTTGCCCATTCGTTGGGTGGATTGGAAGCCATTGCATGGACGTGTGGAGTCGTTGCGATCATTACCATTCTTGGCCTTATCTTCTTGTCTTTGAAAAAGGTCAATACAAAATTGGTTGCCCTCGTTTTGGTTGCTGTGGCAAGCGTACAGGTTGTTTTCTACAACAATACGTTGGTTGCAGGCAATTTGTCCACTCAGCACACAGGGGTGGCGCACTATCAAAATATGATGGCGGTGTTAAATGCAGAGGACGAAAGCTATTTCCGTGTGAAGGATTACAATGATAAATGGACGGCTCCTGTCCCGCTTGCGGGGGATGCAAACTCCTTCAGCGTGTTCTCGTCCATCATTGACGAGGATAATTTTGCAACCTTCCAGCTGTTTGGCTATCAGGGGAATGGACAAAATACCTTTAAGAGCGCCCATAATACGGGGAAAGGTAATCGCAGTGACGAATTTGGCGATTCTTTTATGGGGTATAAATACTTCTTTGTCTATACAGATCCCAATGACGAAGATGCGACGATTTCCGAACAAATTGATAAGCTGATCCGTAAAAAACCCTATCTGAAAAAGGTGATGGTCAAAAATGAGCAGGGCGTGGAGGAACAGCTCCACAGTGGCGATTTTTATGTGTTTGAAAACACAATCGTATTCCCGCTTGGCTATCGCGTGGCAGATGGCGAGTATCGCTTTAAAACGGAAAATTCCAACAGTAGCACCAATCGCAAGATCAACCAAGCGGCGCTTTATCAATTTTTGCGCGGAGAACAGTTGAACGCCTTCACCGGTTCGCAATATGTCAATATTAAAAGCGCAACGGAGCTGAGTGAATATCTTTGGAGTAAAGCAGCCCAAGTGGAAGTGGGGGCAGGGAAGATTACGGCGCGCGTAACGGCGGAAGAAGGCGAGGCGTTGTTCCTCAATTTTGTCGCGTCGAAGGGGTATAAAGTGACCGTCAACGGCAAACCTGCAGAGTTGATTGACAACGATTTAAAATTCTTATCCGTCAATTTGGAAGCAGGCGAAAACGAAGTCATCTTCACCTATCATTCTCCGTATATGGAGTATATGGGCTGGAGCCTTTTGGCGTCGATAATCTTGCTGGGCGGTGTTTGGTTGATTGTCACCAAGACAAAGTTTATGCAGATGATGGAAGTTGTCATTACATGGGCAGGTAAAGTATTGGCATTGGCCGTTGTTGCCTTCTTTATGATTTTCCCGACTTGCGTGTTCCTCATGAAGATTTTTGAATGGATCAAAGGTCTGTTTTAAGGGGGAATAGTGAAAAAATAAGGACAACGAATAACAGATCCTTGGAGGATCCAATCCCTACAGCAAACCGAAAAAATATCTGGAAAAACAGAAAAGCCTCTCCCTGTGCAAGGGGGAGGTGGCACGCATTAGCGTGACGGAGGGGATTGTGAAAAATACTTTCGATGTGAATACAATCCCTCACCGCCAATGGCGGAGCTCCCTTTACATAAGGGAGCCTTTTTCATTTGCTGTGTTTTTTGCGCTCCATTCATAAATCACTCAAAACTTTTGTTAGAATGAGGGGTATTAATCAACTATATTATCAAAATGCTTGCTTAAAAAAGGAAAATATGCTATACTATAATTAAAATATATAATAAGGAAGAAAAAAACATGAAAAAAAGAATTGTAGCATGGTTGTTGGCGAGTTGTATGCTTGCGATGATGGGGTGTGTTGATAACAATAGCGCAAGTTCAGAAAGCGGTAACACAGGTGATTGGAGTAGTTCAAGCTCCTTTAATGATGATAGCAGTTCTTCCAGCAAAGATAGCAGCTCTTCTAACGGATGTGTGGAACACGTGGATGAAAATAGTGATGGACTTTGTGAGACGTGTAAGGAGTCGACCATTCGTACCTTCCAATTTTTTGCTTTGAACGATTTGCACGGCAAATTTACCGATTCGGATACGCAGATTGGTGTGGAAGAAATGTCCACCTATCTCAAGCAGGCAAGAGAAGAAAATCCCAACACCTTGTTCCTTTCTTCGGGGGATATGTGGCAGGGTGGCGCTGAATCGAACAGCACCAAAGGTCTGATTATGACCGATTGGATGAACGAGATGGGCTTTGTGTCCATGACGTTGGGCAATCACGAATACGACTGGGGGGAAGAATACATTATCGAAAATGAGAAGTTGGCCAATTTCCCCTTCTTGGCAATCAATATTTACGACGTAGAAACCAACGAACGCGTGGAATATTGCGACGCGTCCGTCATGGTAGAGCAAGACGGCGCAAAGATTGGCATTATCGGCGCTATGGGGGATTGCTACGGCTCGATTGCCGGTGATAAAAAGCAGGGCGTAACCTTTAAGACGGGCAGCGAATTGACGGCGCTTGTCAAGGCGGAAGCCAACCGTTTGAAGGCGGAAGGAGCGGATTATATCATCTATTCCATTCATGATGAAGGAGAATATGACGAATCTCTTTCCAACGGGTATATTGATTTGGTTTTTGAAGGGCATACGCACCAGCTTTACACCAATCAAGATAGATACGGCGTATATAATTTGCAAAACGGCGGAGATAATACCGGTGGTGTATCCAAGGCTACGGTAGAGATCAACATTGCCAATGAAACGGCAAAGGAAACGTACGCAGGGGTTATTAGAAGTTCCGCCTACGCAAATTTGGCAGAGGATCCTATCGTGGAAACCTTGCTTGCCAAGTATGCAGAAATGATCGGTCAATCCAATAAAGTCTTGGGTATCAATTCCAGTCATCGTAATAGTGATGAAATTGCGCAAACGGTGGTCGATCTCTATTACCAAGCAGGGATGAAAAAATGGGGCGAGGAATACAATATCGTCCTTGCTGGTGGTGCTATCAACGTCAGAAGCCCGTATGACATTCCCGTTGGGGAAGTTACGTATGGGTATTTACAGATGATTTTGCCTTTTGATAATTATCTCGTGCTTTGTTCCATCAAGGGCAGTGATTTGCAACGTAGATTTTTCAACAATAGCTCCTACGTATTGAGTTATGGTGCGTATGGCGCAAATATCAAGAACAATATCCAAGCCAATCAGACGTACTATATCATTACCGATTCGTGGTCTTCGTTGTATGCGCCCAACAACCTGACAGAAATTGAAAAATACGACGATAACAAGACGTTTGCGCGCGATTTTTTGGCGCAGTATATTCAAACGGGCGCGTGGGAGGATAAAACGCCTATTTCCTTGACTTCTATTCCTGATATTTTAAGCATTGGTAAAGCGCTTCCTTACAACGGTGAAACCAGCGTAGAATACGACGTTGAGGGTACGATTACAAGCTTCACCAACACGACCTACGGCAACTTTTATATCAAAGATGATCAAGGCAACACGTTGTATATCTACGGTGTATATGATCGCAGTGGCAACCGTTATGACGGTATGAAAAATCCCCCTCAGGTAGGGGACAAAGTCATTTTGCGTGGTAAAATCATGAATTATCAGAACAATCAAGGTTCGAAAATAGAAATTATAAACGCAAAAATGATGGTTAAGAATGGAGAAACACAGAATGTTTGAGAAGATAATAGAGGCGATTAAGCAATATGATACGATTATCATTCATCGCCACACAAGCCCTGATGGGGACGCGTTGGGCAGTCAGATTGGTCTGAAGCACCTCTTGCAGGACAATTTCCCGGAAAAGAAGATTTACACCGTTGGCGACGGAGCAGGTCGATATGCCTTCATGGCGGATTCTACGATGGACGAAATTGACGATTCCACCTATGAAAATGCAATGGCTATTTTGTTGGATTCCGCTTCGGCGCATCTCATCAGTGACGAACGCTATAAGCTCGCCAAGTTTACGGCGCGCATTGATCATCATATCTATTGTGAAACGTTCACCGATTTGGAAGTGGTCAACACCACCTACGAAAGCTGTTGTGGGCTGGTTACGGAATTTGCTTTGGAGAGCGGTTTGGCGTTTTCGCCTCGCTCTGCCAAGGCGCTCTTTACGGGCATGGTAACCGATTCGGGGAGATTCCGTTACGATTCGGTCAACGCCAACACCTTCCGCTTGGCCTCGGTGCTCATGGAGCAGAAGTTTGATACAAATGATATTTACAACAACTTATACGCAGATGATTTTGAAATGGTTCGCCTTCGCGCGCAGTTCATTTTAAAAATCAAAATCACCGACCATCATGTGGGGTATATCTATACGACCAAGGAAGAATTTGATAGCTATGGCAAAGATTCCTTCACCATTTCTCGTGGTATGGTAAACACCATGGCCGATTTGAAGGGGGTTCACTCGTGGGTGAACTTCACGGATATTGGGGAGAAGATATTGGTGGAAATCCGTTCTAATAAATACAACATCAATCCCATAGCGGTGAAATATGGTGGTGGCGGTCATCAAAAAGCAAGCGGCGCAGCTATCGATTCGTACGAAACGGCAATGGCAATGCTGGCCGATTTAAATGCATTGGAGGGCAATGAAAAATGATTACGGCAATGACAAATATTTTAAATAAGATCAAGGAATACGACAAAATTATCATCTTTCGCCATTTCCGTCCAGACGGAGATGCCGTTGGTTCAACCAAGGGATTACAACGTATTTTGCAGTTGAGTTTCCCCAATAAGAAAATCTATCTCCAAAACGCGGATTTTTCTAAGTATTTAGAATTTTTAGGTGAAGAAGACGATATGCTTCCCGAAGAAGCGTACAAGGACGCGTTGGGGATTGTTCTCGACACAGGGACAGCTGCGCGTATTTCCAATCAAAAATATACCCTTTGCAAAGAGTTGATTAAAATTGATCATCACATTCCCGTAGACGCGTACGCTCCTCTCGAATGGGTGGAGGAGGAACGTTCTTCCACGTGTGAAATGGTGGCTGCATTCTACGACGCATTTCAAGATGAACTTAAAATTGACAAAGAAGCGGCAACGTATATTTATACGGGCATGGTAACCGACTCCGGCAGATTCCGTTTCCGTTCGGTTTCCGGCGAAACAATGCGCTTGGCGGGGGTAATGCTCAATCAGGGCATTGACACGGATACGTTGTACGCACATTTGTACTTGAAAGAATTGAAAGAATATAAATTTGAATCCTTCGTCTACAACAAGATGAAGCTCAGTGAAAACGGCGTTGCTTTTATTTATATCACCAAAGAAATCAAGGAGAAATTCAATCTCACAGACGAAATGGCAAGCGCAGCGGTTTCCTATATGGACGGTATTAAAAATTCGCTCATTTGGATTGCGTTTATTCAGATGGACGATGGATCTATTCGCGTGCGTTTGCGTTCGAGATTTGTCACCATCAGCGAAATTGCCGAACGTTATAACGGCGGTGGCCATGCTTGCGCTGCGGGCGCAACCGTATATACGCCCAAAGAAATGCGCGCGCTCTTGAAAGAGGCTGACGAACACTTGGCGACCTATAAAGCCAACAACAAGGGGTGGTTATGAGAATTTTAATCACAAATGACGATGGAATTGATACGCTTGGCATTCGTCTCTTAGCGGAGTGGGCAAAAAAGCTTGGTGAAGTGACGGTGGTTGCACCCAAGGTTGGGCAAAGCGCCAAAAGCCACGCCATTGAGATTGTTCAGGCGTTTGAAATCAAGAAAGTGGACTTTATGGAAGGGGTTACTGCATACTCCGTGGATTCAACCCCCGCCGATTGTATTCGCTTTGGCTTTAATGGATTGAAACAGACCTACGATTTGGTGCTTTCCGGCATCAATAAAGGGGTGAACGTTGGCGCGGATATTGTCTATTCGGGGACGGTTGGCGCTGTGTTTGAAGCGGCAAGGTTTGGCGTTCCCGCCATTGCCTTTTCGGCATTCCCTGATGGGCAGGAAGCGGCTTCGCAGTATTTTGATGAAGTGTATGCGTATATCGTAAAAAACAATCTTTTAAAGGAAAACCTTATTTACAACGTCAATATTCCTGAGAATTCGAAGGGAATCCGCATGACCTACGAAGGAGCAATGTACTATTCAGACGGATTTGAGTGCGTAGGCGGAGATATGTATCATCAGATTGGGGAGATTATTCCCGATGAATGTCCCGAAGATATGGACAGGGATACGGTGGCATTACATGCGGGTTATACGACGATTACGCCGCTTATGACAAGCAGGACGAATATGTCAGTGTTTAAGAAATTTCAAACGAAATAAAGCCAATTAAAGGTATTTAAAAGCACGTTCTCTATAGAAAGCGTGCTTTTTTTTTACGTAAAAGTACGGCGAAGTGAAAACTTCGCCGTACAATTTTTGCGATTAGGGATTTAGTTTTTTAACAAGTATTAACCCCAGAATTCAATAGAATCAATCATTGCACGATAACCACCGCTAAGAGTAGTAAGCGTAATTGTTTTAGTGGTTGTTGTATCGATTTCAATAGCGACATACTCACCATTATTAGAAGGATTTGTGAAGGTTTGAGTTTCACCACCGTTAATAGAAATCTTTGCGGTATTTGCTTTATAACCAGCCACATAAATCACAACTTTTTTAACATCATTGCCAACAGTAAAGGTGAGGGAAGCTGCAGCACTACCAGTACCAAGCTTTAAACAACCATTGCCGGTTGCATCCACAGCGCCTTCATACATCTTAACACCATTGGTGATGCTCAAGGTATAATCACCTACAGTCTCCGTGTAGGTAGCATCTGCTGTAGTATCCGTGCCATCTTTATGTGTAGCGCTACCATCCGCGCCCATCGTAAAGGTTGCTTTAAGAGTGAGATCAGTAGGAGTGCTAGGTTCTTCAGGAGTTTCAGGCTGTTCAGGTTCAACGGGAGTTTCAGGTTCAACAGGGGTTTCACCAGGAGTATGAGCAACAATCCAACCATTCTTCACCTGAGGAGTGCCGTTATATTGACCAATGATACCATAAACTTTAACAGTATCGCCAGCAACGGGTTTAGTGGTCATAGCATCATAACGGGTAGAACCATCTGCGCTGTAAGTACCATAGATAGTAAGGATGTTGTTGTTAGCATCCTTAATCTTCATGTTACCATACTGCGTATTGTAAACTTCAGTGATAACACCTTCAACGTAGTACTTACCAGTGGTGTAAGTGTTGTGAGCTTTAGAAGC
>JAFTMD010000024.1 GCA_017452585.1 Clostridia bacterium | reverse complement strand
TACTTGGCATACGCAAACAAATACACTGCGTTTGCCCCTTCAAAGGGCTTTACTTTACAGCCGGTAATGCCGTCCTTCACCATTCTGCCCTGCGTTTTGAAGATACAACGCCAATCGCGATAGGTCGATTTGGTCTTTATGTCTGCTTCCGCATAAAAAATCCCCGTTTCTTCCAAAATGCCTTCTTTATCGCACTCTACGCGAATGTCCAATTCCTCACGATTGCCCGAAACCACGACGTTTAACGTATCGGGCAAATAAATCTCTCTGCCCTTTAAATTCTTTTCCAAGAACAAATCCAAATCGGTAAGTCCCTGCGGGCCAATACACGCGCCACAATCCAAGGAGTAGGTCAACGCATTTCCTTCCTCGTTGCCAATTCGAGAGAAGGTGTCGTAAGCGCGATCACAATCAAATTCCCGATCGCGCAAAGCGCACAACATCAATACGGGGCACTGCACGTAGGGCGCGTACGATTGCGCCTCCACCGCCGCAATATAACGATGATGATCGTCGCTTAAATGATGGACGGCCATCGTACCAAACTTGGGCAAATGAGCAGAAGACCTCCACCCGGCAGCATTGATGGGAACCCCACAACTGACGTCTTCCGAGAGCATCACTTGCCAAGCAATATCTCCCCCTTTGCGTACGCCGACGACGCCAATTTTACCCACGTCTTCGCGCGTTTTTAAATATTTCAACGCAAACAGAGCCACATACGTCCACTCAAACCAAGCCGTCTTGTCCGTTTCCACCCCTTCCAAGCTGTACAATCCCACTGCGGATTGATAATTGCCATAGGCAAGAGAGTTTGGATACACCGTTCTTTGCGTATCAGGCGCGTCGTCGGGCATTTCTCCCGAATAATCGGGCACCAGCACCGCATATCCCTTCTCGATGAAGTAGTCCATGATCTCCTCGTCAACGACTTCTCCTGCATCCGGCAAAAAGAGAATGGTGGGGAATTTCCCCTCCCCCGACGGCTTTCCAAAGCGCGCGTAAATACGAACACTCCCATCTTCAACGGTGTGTCCGAAAAAATGCAGATGGGAATACACCCGTTGTTTACGAGTTTCCTCCCCCCATTCATTTACACGAAGTGGCGTATTCAGTTGGTATTTTTTCCATAGGGAAACAGCACTTACAATCATAGAATCCTTACATCCTCATTTAAATTCTCCTTTCAGAAAAGATAGTTTTAAAAAATTTAAAAAATCTTTCCAAAAGGTCTTGCTTTTCAACAAGAAAAAGAGTATAATGAATAAACTCCCAAAAAAATTTAAATTTTTGCTCTATTGTATTATACACTATTTTACAAAAGAATGCAAGAAAGTTTTAAACAAAAGCGGAAAATTTTTTTAGAATTAGATGGGTTACCCCATCGAAAAAGAGGAAATTATGGCATTTTGCACCTTCTCCAAAGAAAAAGATAACGGATATACGATCGTTGACAACAAGTATATCACCAAATATCTTCCCGAAGCTGACGGCTTTGCCGTCAAAGTCTATCTCTATGGTCTCTATCTTTGCGAAAATCGGGAAACGGAGTTCTCCATTCACTCCATGGCAGAAGTTTTAAAGACAACCGAAACCAAAATTCAAGAGGCATTCTCCTTTTGGGAGGATTACGATCTCGTCGAAATTCTCGCGCGAGATCCCTTCACCGTGCAATACTTGCCCGTTCGCTCTGCCGTTGGCCGTCCAAAGAAGATCCGCTATGAAAAATATGCCGACTTCAATAAGGAATTACAACGGAAATTGCAAAAAGTGGGAAAATTCGTGTCCGCAAACGATTACGTTAAGTATATGAATTTCTTGGAAGAAAACACGATTGAACCACAGGCATTTCTCCTGATTTCCGAATATTGCATTAGAAAACAGGGAGAATCCATCTCCCCTTCCTACATCTTCAACAAGGCAAAAAAACTCATTCGTCTGGGCTACACCACCTACGAGCAAGTGGAGAAGGAACTCTCCAATTACAACGCGCACGAAGGTGACCTTTTGGCCATCTTTACAGCGATGAACGCATACATGCATACCCCCGACGAGAATGATTATGATTTATATGCCAAATGGACAAACACCCTTGGCTTCCAGCAAGAAGGCATTTTGTCGGCGGCGCGCAGGCTGAAAAAAGGGTCTATGGTCGGGTTGGATTTAACCCTTTCCGAACTTGCCGAAAAAGGTAAATTCGACGCAAAGGAAATCGAAGCCTACCTCGTGGAACGAGAAGCGCTTGCCAATCTCACCTTCCGCATTGGACGCAAGTTGGGTGTCAAAGTGCAAAACCCCACCCCCTATATCGACGAATACGTGGAAAAATGGTACAATTATGGATTTGAGGAAAGCTCCCTTTTGGATCTCGCCCTCTTTTGTATGCGTACGGAGCGTGGTGATTTCAACGCTCTCCACGATTTGATGGGCAAACTTTTCAACGAAGGAATTGTTTCCAAAGAGGGAGTAAAAGCCTTTCTGAAGGACAAAAACGACGATTTAAAACTCTTTACGGCGCTGCGTGAAATTTGCGGTTCAATCCGCAACAACCCCACCAATCTTTCGATGCTTGCAACTTGGAGAGCTTGGAAATTTGACGATGAAATGATTTTAGAAGCAGCCAAACGCAGCACGGCAAGCGCCAGCCCTATCCCCTACATGAATAAGATTTTATCCGATTGGAAACAGGCGGGAATTTATAGGCTGACCGACATTCCCGATAACAAAACGACGGGGGCAGGTATGCGTTCACGGACTAATGAGAAGAGTTTTGCCAGCCAAATGATCGAGGCTGTCAACGCCAAATCCGACCGCGAACGGTACTATGCACAACTTCGCGAAAAGGCGCAATCCCGCGCGGATAAAGTGGTGGCAAAGGCCAACAAAAACGGACGTTTTAAAGAGATCAGCACCGAACTTTCCAAGATGGAATTTGCGCTTGCGAAAGCGGAAGTTTTCGAGCCGAAGAATTTGCCAATCCTGACGCAAGAAAAGGCAAACCTGTTGCGAGAACGGCGGAGCATATTGGAAGGATTGGGCCTGAGCGAAGCCGATTTGCAACCGCAATATAGCTGTAAAAAATGCTCTGACACGGGATTTTTACCGAGTGGTGTTGCATGTAACTGTTATAAAAATGGCGAATAAAAAGATTTTTTCAACTTTTTTCAGAAAACACCATGAAAACACTTGCATTTTTTAAAAAAATAGTGTAATATAAATAGGCGCTTTTGAGAGAGTGCCTATAAAAATATGCAGAGATGTCTGAGTGGTTTAAGGAGCACGATTGGAAATCGTGTGTAGGCCTGAAACCTACCGGAGGTTCAAATCCTCTTCTCTGCGCCAACAAAAAACACACCTTTCAGGGTGTGTTTTTTGTTGCGAAATGAAGAGATTGCAGAAATTCCGAATATCGGAGGTTCACGCGCTCAGCTTGCTATTTGGCATAGCCAAGGAGAATGAATGCGTCACTTGATTTTTTTCTTACTTTCTCTCATTCGACGACGCTTTGATTGCTCCAGCAATCAAAATATCTTCTCTGCGCCAAAAAAGAGACACCCCCTTGAAGTGAACCCCAAATAGTTCACAAAAAAGAAACAAGACAAACCCTCTTATGGTATAATTGTACCATAGGAGGTTTTTGTTATGGCAAGAAAAGGACAAAAGTTTAACAGATACTCAGCAGAACTAAAAGCGGAAGTTGTAAGAAAATACTTTGAGGAGTATATT
>JAFTMD010000023.1 GCA_017452585.1 Clostridia bacterium | reverse complement strand
GAACATATATTATATATTGAGATAAAAAAACAGCTTACGTGATGACGTAAGCTGTTTACCGTTTAATCGGAAATAGAGGAGAGTTTATACACCAGCTTGCCCAAGCTGTACGCAAGCGGCGTTTCCAGATACAACATACGGTTGCGATTGGCATTTTTGCTCGGCTCCGTTGCCACGGCGATATAGGCCGACTGCGTTGCCCCCGAATTGTTGGAATCCAAACGATACTGCACGGGACGGCAAACCACCGTTTCGGTTACTTCCACTCCATTTTTTTGATAGGTGAAATCCTTGTTTTCACTTCCACCAAAGCCAACGATGACATTTTGTACGGTGTTGGTGAAGGGGCTGTAAATGGAAAAAGTGGCGCTGCTGACGCTGGAGGGCAGGGCGCGCAGAGCAAGGTGCAACTGCTCGTTATCTAAATGACTGTAGCCCTTTTGGTTGATGGCAAAGACGTTTGTCGTTATCGTTGCGCCATTTTTCATGGTGCAAGTGCCATTCGTTTGGGTATAAATCGTTTCGACGGAGCGTTCGTGCTTGCGATAGCAATTACTCAATACGGCAGGTTTAGCGCCTGCAGGGGAGTGGCTCAAGATTGATTTTTTGGAAGAAAGGGGGCGAAGCCCATTTTCCGCCGGCATAAAGACGACCTCCGAAGTTACCAAATCGTGCAGCGTGACGCTTTCTTCGCCGAGGGTATAAATGACGTCAATGTTCAATTCCGTCTTATAAGTGTAGAGGTTTTGCCCCGATTCACTGACCGAAGTGACAAGCTCCGTGGTATAGCTTCCATTTTCATAACGGAGCTGATAGCCGTAGTAGTCCGCATTTCCTTCAAAGGTTACGTCGTAGGTAAGCGTTTCGTTGAGGGCTTCCATAACGAGCGCGTCTGTGTTCCAGTAGTTATTAAAAGTTGTCTTGCTTGCGCTTGCGCAACCGCTAAACGTAGAGAGGGCAAGCAACAGGGCAGGAATGGTTATTTTCTTGATTTTCATAAAAACTCCATAAAAAATCACTTCTATCCTCTCTATTATAACACATTCTTTAAAAATTGTAAAAACAAAATAGCGATTTCTTTAAATTTATTGTGAAAAAAAGCTGAAATTTTCCCTTGAAGTATGCTATAATAGAAGGGAAGTGAAATAAATGGGGGCGAATGCCTATGAATGCCTTATTGAAAATGAACACCCTGTCCCAATGTATGGACATCATGGCAGAATATGCGGAAAGTTATGAAAAAATGGGGAAGGTCAATCTCATCTTCTGTGAGGATCGTTTGACCCTCTTGGCGGAGCGCGCCCTCGTAAAAAGGTTGGGGGGTACGTTCCACTCCCATGTATCCACGTTTGCCAGATTGTTGGAGGCAGACGTGCATACCATTAGCAAGCAAGGTTCTGTCATGGCGGTTGGGGAAGTGATGACTCGTTTGCAACGGGAAGGAAAATTGCAATGCTTCACCACCCTTGCAGGAGTGGGCAATCACGCGCGCTGTATCTACGAAACCTTGGCACAAATGTCGGCTTCGGAAATCACCCCCGATGTATTAAAGGACAGTATCCTTTCCCTCAATGACGAAATGCTCAAAAAGAAGGTGGCGGATCTGGCGCTCATTTACGAGGGGTACACCGAATTTTTGCGGGAGGGGGGCTACGTTGATGAAAGCAAATATCTCTCCCTGTTGCCCCAATATCTCCGTCAATCGGGAATTTTGAAGGGAATCAATATCTTTTTCCTCTGCTATCCGTCCTTTACGGTACAGGCGCAGGAAACCATTCGCGCGGCGTGTGAAACGGCGGAAAACGTCATTGGCATTTTTTGCGCAGGCGAGGAGGAGTTGTACACCAATCGTTCGGCAGACGTCTTTTTACGTGTCGCCAAGGAGTTTGGCAAGGTGCAGGTACGTTCGTTGGGACAATCCTTAGAAGGAGTGGCGGAAGACTTGCGGAAGGGATTGTTTAATCCATTGGATGGGGGCAGGTATGCGGCTACGGATAAAATTCACATTTTTGAAGCGGAGGATAAGACAGCGGAAGCGGAGTACGTAGCGGTCAAAATCCGTCGCGCGCTTGCGGAAGATCCCGCCCTTCGTTTGAAGGATATTTCAGTGTTAGTGCCCAATATAGCCGGCTATTCCCTTCCACTCAAAAAGGCGTTTGGGGAGTTTGGCATACCCTGTTTTGTCGACGAAAAACGTTCGTTAAAGCATCACCCGGTCAGTCGGTTTTTGCTGGATTGTTTCCGTGTCGTACGGGAGCGGTATTCTACCCCCTCCGTGCAGGCGCTCACGCAGAATTATTTCTTTGGCGAGAGTGATGCATATCGGAATTATCTCTTAAAATTTGCCAACTATCGCGGTGGGGCAAAACGCCCGATCAAGCGTGTGGAATTGGTGGAAGAAAACTATGACGTCGAGATGCTTGAAACCTCGCGTGAACGTCTGCTTTTGGCAACCGAAAGTATCAAAGGACGGGGGCATGGTCGAGATTACTGTGCTATCGTGCAGAAAATTCTGCAAGATTTTTCTGTGGAAGAGAAGTTAAAACAGCTGGAAGATAGCATAGATGACATTGCGCAAAAAGGGTATTTGGCGCAAATTCAGTCGGCGTTGGAACGCGTGTTGAAAGAGGCACTTTTATTGACGGGTGGCAAAGAAATGACCGCGGCGGAATTTGAAGCGGTGCTGAAAGACGGCTTGGAAGCGACAGAAATTTCTCTCATTCCTTTAAAATCGGACGCCGTGTTTATCGGGGATATCACCGACAGCCGTATCGAACGGGCAAGCTTGCTGTTTGCGATGGGCATGACGGACGAAGTGCCCCGTACCTCCACGGATACGTCCATCGTTTCCGATCGAGAAATTGCTCTGCTCGCTGACGTAAAAACGTTGTTAGAGCCCACCGTTGCAGAGGTGAATTTGCGCGCAAGAGAAAGCGCGGCCCTCAATCTTTGCGCGTTTACAAAGGAATTATATTTAACCTATCCTCTCTCTGCGGACGGGAATGAACCCTCCCTGAGTGAAATTTTCCGCTATATAGACAAGTTGTTTACCGATCTCAATGGGAATAAATTGCCGCGCAAAAAAACGTTTGATAAAGCAGACTTTATCTATCGCGCTTGCGCGCCCGTTCCCGCCATTCGTCAGCTTCTCATGGAGAAGAATGCGTACGAAACCAAAAAAGAGGATCGCCGTAAGGAATATTCTTCCATTTTTACCGCTCTCGACAAATTGAGCGTGACGGAAAAGGACGATTATTTAATGGAACGAGGGGGGCATGTATGCGTTGAGCGAGGAGAAGAGCTGTTTTTCCGAGATGGAAGCATCTCTCCCACGTCCTTGGAAAGTTATTTTTCCTGCCCCTTCCGACATTTTGTCGAACGTGGTTTAAAACTGAAAGATCGGGAAGAAGCGGCTGTTTTGGCCGTCGATACGGGGGATTTCGTGCATGAACTTTTGGAAAAAACGACGGTCAAAGCTTCAGAGATTGACACGGAAGAAGAACTTCGCGCCTATGCGTTGGAGGTGGGAAAAGAACTTTTAACAACGTCCGTGTACGCAATGCAACAGGACACAGCCTCCGGCTTGGTCTTTTCGGAAAAACTCCTGCAAGAGGGTGCGGACGTGGCAGTGGCTGCGTATAGACAGATTAAAAATTCTGATTTCCGCGTGGAAAAAACGGAAGCCTCCGTGCGTGGTGAATTTTTCCACGGCAAGGTTGATCGTGTGGACGGAACAGATAAATACGTGCGCGTTATTGATTATAAGACGGGTTCTATTGATGATCACGCGGCCTCCTATTATACAGGCAGAAAAATCCAGTTAGAACTGTATATGTCCGAATTGAAAGGGGAACGTATTCCCGCAGGGGTTTTCTATTTCCCCGCATCATTAGGCTATGCCAAGGAAGAGAGTGGTCGTTTCCGTATGCAAGGTTTCATGAACGGCGCAGAAGAAGCTATTTTGAGTGGGGATAAGACGCTCAGTTGGGACAATCCGACCAACAAGAGTGAATTTTTCCCCTCCGCATTACAGAACAGCGCCGTGACGAAACGAGTTATGGACGAAAACACGTTCCGCGACTTTTTGGATTATTCCATTCACGTTTCCCGTCAGGGCTGTAAAGAATTAAAAGAAGGTTTTATCGCGCCTTCGCCCTATGAGGGAGGATGCGCTTATTGTAAGTATGGAGGAATGTGTGGGTTTGATAAGGAGCGCAACAAGGAGCGCAAAGAACCCAGCATTGATCCTGGCACGATTGCAAATATTGCTCGGGAAGAACGAGAGGGGAGGGAATAAGCATGGCAACATTTACCCAAGAACAGTTGGCGGCCATTAACGCCAAGGGAAAAACGCTTGTTTCCGCTTCGGCGGGAAGTGGCAAAACCACCGTCATGATCGAGAAGATTATTCGTTTTATTGAGGGCGGTGGCAACGTCAGTGAAATCCTTGCCGTCACCTTCACGAAAAAGGCGGCCTCTCAAATGAAGGAGAAGCTCAGCAACGCCCTCATCAAAGCAATCAATCGAAAGGAAACGCTGCCTGAACAGCGCGCCAATTTGAAAAGACAGTTGGCGGAAGTGCCCATGTCGGATATTTCCACCATTCACTCTTTCTGCGCAAAACTTCTTCGGACGCACTTTTTTGCCGCTGATGTAGAAAATTCCTTCCGCGTCATTGGCAGTGAGGATGCCGAGGGAACGGTATTGCAGAATATGGCCTTGGATGAGTTGTTGGAAGAGGGATATGAGAGTAAGGACGAACAGTTCAATCATCTGCTTTCTGTCTATTGGAGAAAGAAAAGTGACCGAGCCTTGCGTGAGTTATTCATCAAAACCTATGGTGAGCTTCGAAACCGCGCCGATTACTTGGCGTATTTGGATAGAAGTATGCAATTGGGCGAGGAAACTTTCACGTCGATTGTCCTTGCGCTGAAAGAGCAATTGGTGGAGAAGTGCCAATACTATTACGAATTGGTAGAGGACGAACGGGCCTATTTCCTCGACGATGAAAAGTCCGCGCAATTCCGATTGAGCGAAGAACTGTTGGCGCTTTTACAGGAAATGATGTCTGCCCAAGATATTTTTGAGGCAAGCCGTATTGCAAAGCCCAAATTTACGACGAACGGTGGGCTGAAAAAACTTTCCAGCGAAAAACTGAAACACGCCCACCGGCTTGGATTTTTGAAGGAACGCATTGTCAAATGTCTGGAAGGCGAGTTGAGAGATATCGGGTCGAAAGAGAAAGAGTGGGAAGCTTTTTCCGCTTCGAGTAAAACTGCTAAGGCGCTCGCCGTATATTTAAAACGCTTTGACGAAAAATATACACGCTTCAAGATGGAGCGTGGCGTGTTGGATTATAACGATTTGGAACATAAAGCGTTGCAACTTTTGGAGATAGAAGAAATTCAAAAGGCGGTGCAGAATAAATATCACTACGTCTTTGTCGACGAATATCAAGACGTCAACCCCGTACAGGAAGCCTTGATCACACGCATCAGCGGTGAAAACGTCTTTTTGGTCGGGGATGTCAAGCAGGCCATTTACGGTTTCCGTGGCAGTAAGTCCAAATTCTTTGTTGAAAAACAGAAAGAATTTGAAATGGGCGGCGGTCAAAATTTGTATATGAGCCGTAATTTCCGAAGCTCGGACGCTGTCTTGCAGACGGTCAATTCCCAGTTTATTTTGGCAATGACACCCAAGGTGTGTGATGTCGATTATGCGCGCGGTTCTGTCATGGAGAGGGGGGGCAGGTATGCGTTGAACGATGGTAGAGTGGCCATTCACTTCCTCGGTAAAGAGGGAAAACAACTTCCCATCAAGCGTGGGATTTATTCCGTCCGCGCAGAATTTGGAGAACAAGCAGACTCGGAAACGCGTTTGGCTCGTTTGATTCACAATATTATCAAAGAGGAGAAAACGAAGAAATATTACGATCCCGATTTGGGCGCATATCGGGAAGTTCGCTATGCGGATATTGCCATACTTTCCCGTAAAAAACAAGGGATGATCGCGAAAACGGTGGAAGCGTTGGCGGCTGCAGGCGTGCCTGTTACGGCTGCTTCCGCAGTAAATATTTGCGACTTTGCAGAGATAAAAATGCTCATTGATCTGCTTTCCCTTCTGGACAATGTCGAGCAAGACGTTCCGCTTTGCAGTGTTTTGCTGTCGAGCATAGGCAAATTGACCGCCGACGATTTGACGGCCATTCGTTTGGCGTACAAGGAGGAGAAAACCTTCCGCCAGGCTTGTCGTTTGTATGCGGAGGAGCAAAATACGTTATTGGCGCATAAGTTGAACAGATTTTACGCCTATTTCCAGTCCCTTCGCGAACTTTCCCACGTTTTGGACGCGGGCGATCTTTTGTTGCGTGTGTTGGCTGATACACGCATGGAGGCGGAGCTTTTGACGCAATGCAACGGCGGTTCTGCGCTCAAGCGCATTCATCGCTTCATAGAAGAAGCCACCACTCCCGAACCTCTTTGCGTGCACGCCTTCTTAGAGCGTCTGCGCGATTTGAATTATAAAATCGAATTTAGCGAAAACGGTGGGGAAGATTCGGTGAAAGTGATGACGATGCATTCCTCTAAGGGGTTAGAATTCCCCATCGTCATTTTGGACAACCTGAGCGCTCCCTTCCGTGGGATAGATCACGAAGAAGTGTATGTGGAGGAGAATTACGGCCTCGCCCCCTATGCCTACAATGGGGAAAAAATGCTTAAATCCAGCACGTTGCTTCGTCGGTTGCATGAAATGCGCGAGATGAAAAGCTCTATCGCGGATGACCTCAATCTCTATTACGTGGCGCTGACCCGCGCGAAATACGGGTTGCACATGATTTTTACGGAATCTTCCACCATGGCAGACGTCAAATACGCGCGTTCGTTTGGGGAGTTTACCGATTTCTCGGTTTGGGAATCCTACGTCGTGCAGGACGAGTTTTTCGATCTGCCCAAGCAAGAACGTGACGCCATTGTTTTCCATCCCGACGAGGGGTTGGCAAGATCGATCATGCAGGCGTTCACATGGCAATATCCCTTCCAGGGATTTGAAAACTTGCCGGTCAAGAGTTCTGCGACACAGCTTCTTCCCGAATATGTAGAAGGGGAGGAGAGTGGCTCGTTCTTTGGTGAAAAATCGGAAACGAATAAAGAGATAGGGACGGCCTATCACGCCTTTTTGGAATCATTCGATTTTGCATCATTGTATGATGAAAATGGAGAGCCTTTGTCCAAGACGGAGATGATGGTTTTGGTGGAAAAAATGATAAACGAGGGGGGCATGGTTGAGAGTACGCAACTTTCCGTTGCAAAACTCGTGGAAATTTTATCTAACCCCGTATTCAAAAGTTTGCAGGGGAAAAAGCTGTTGAAAGAGCAAAAATTCCTCGTATCCTTGCCCGTGGAAGAAACGTATGGAAAGCGTGAAGACGTTGACGTCTGCCTTCGTGAAGCGAGGGGAGAAGAGATGATTTTCCAAGGCGCTATCGACCTTTTGGTGCTCGGTGAGGACGGAAAGGTGCAAATTATCGATTATAAATTTTCTAAAGGGAGCGCGGCCTATTTGCGCCAGCATTACCAGCCACAGCTTGACCTCTATAAAAGGGCGGTCAGTCGGATTTTGCGCGTTCCGCCTACGCAAATTTCTTGCTCGATCATTAATATTTACCATGGTTTTCAGGTGGATATGGATTGATTTTCTGCAAAATCTGACAAAAACACCTAAAATAGGATAAATGAAAAGCCTTCATTCGGGGAATACTTTCTCGAACGGAGGCTTTTTATGATTGATTGGCAGGTATATATGGAGTTTTTGGCGCGGGAGCGCTATTTGCAGGAAGTGATGCTTTCTGCGGTTTGTGCTTTGCTGTTATCGGCGCTTTTCGCCTATTTTTTACGTAAAACGAGCATCTACACCGCGCTTGTGGCGATCATTTGCGGGATTGTTCGCCTCGTTCTGTTGAAGGGTGCAATTAATGAAAAAATCGGGGCGACAAGCTCGGCTTTTTTATGTATTTTGGGAGGGACGATTTATCTTTTTCTCTTTCTTGTTTTGACGATTAAAGCGCAGATTGCCCGTCGAAAAGCCCGTCGCGCAGAGGTGGAGAGGCGAATTGCCTACACCCTTCCGGATAGAGAAAATCATTTTATTCGCACCCGTTTGAACACGACTTTACGGACGCCAGAAAATGCGCTCAACGCAGACATGGGTATGCTCTTTGATAAAAAAGCTCCCTTGCAACTCCACTATGTGCGCAGGCTTTTTTCGCAGTTAAAAGCAGCTCCATTATCGGGTGTAGAGCGCTTGCAGGTGGAGGAGATGGGCAAGGTGCTTGCGTTGTATTGCTTTAAAGATGTTTGGACGACCTTAGATATACGCGGGGTGAATGATTTTTGCGCAATGCTGTTAAAGTTGTCAGCGAAATACGATATTTAAAAGGGAAATAATCGCCGATGCGTGGTGTCGGTTTCCAAGGAGAAGGGGGGTAGAGAGAGCGTGAGTTTCACCAACGCCCCTTTTTCCATTGCCGTGCGCAAAATCGGCTTGGTTATCAAGCCTTCCGATTTATCGGTGAAAATAGGAAGGAGTGGGGCAGGTATGCGTTGACCTAACGGATAGGGCTGTTCTTTGCGCAAAATAACGGCGTCAGAACAAGCAAATACAGAGGTCAAAGGAATACGATCTTGTCGGTCAGTAAGCAGGTGCGTAGCGATAAAATCCGAAATTTCCAAATCGGCCACTTCACCTAAAAATCCGCCTTCAAAAGAGTAGACGGGCAAACCGATAGAAATTTTTGCACAACTTTTGGGATAGGACGGACGCAGGCGGGACAATTGAATTTCTTCCCCGATCTCCGTGATGGCGGTTACGCCGACGGAAAAATCGGTTGTTGTCTGCGTGAGGGTGCTGGCGCAGAGGAGATACTTGACGGTTTGTGTTTTCAAGGAAAGAGCAACGCCGCGACAAACGCCACGGAAAGTTTTTCCGACGTAGATATTTTTATCTTGCAATTGGGATAAATTCATAAAAAAACTCCTTATGATTCTTTTCCAGCATAGTATATCGAAGAAAAGGAAGTAAAAAAGGGGAGAAAATAAATTTTTTTCACGAATTTTGAAAAAAGTTTAAAAATAGGGCTTAAAATGCTTGCCAAAAAGGAAAAAGTTTGATAAAATAATTCAGGTAAAAGCGAGTGAGCTTACAAAAAAAAGAATATTGGGGCGTCGCCAAGCGGTAAGGCAACGGACTCTGACTCCGTCATTCGGGTGTTCGAATCACTTCGCCCCAGCCATTATACACGATTTTATGCATAAAAGGCATGAAATCGTGTATTTTTTTATATTTTTGATTGCCACGGAGTAAATTGTGGGGCGGATTGGGGGGTAAATTGTGGGGTAATTGTGGGGTAAAATTTTAGATTTAATACATGGTTTAGCTATCGCAATCCTTGATTTCATGAATCATTTTTTTCTTATATAAATTTGCCATAAAAATACGCACGCTCCATTTTGGATTACGTGCGTATTCAAGTAGTATTTAAATTGTATAATTTACCTTCAAAGCTTCTTTTTGTAAATATTCCTTTGAGTAGTCGGTATATCCGCGATCGACCTCG
>JAFTMD010000022.1 GCA_017452585.1 Clostridia bacterium | reverse complement strand
CCAATTTGACGAGCGTGGTGATTCCTGCCAGCGTAACTTCGATTGGTGATCAAGCGTTCTATAATTGCTCCAATTTGACGAGCGTGGTAATTCCCGACAGCGTAACTTCGATTGGTAATGGTGCGTTCTCTAATTGCTCTAATTTGACGAGCGTGGTAATTCCCGACAGCGTAACTTCGATTGGTAATGGTGCGTTCTCTGATTGCTCCAAATTAACCTCCATTAGCTTCAATGGGACAAAAGAAGAATGGAAAAAGATTGTAAAAGGTGCTTTTTGGGATTCTGGAATAGACAACTATACAATCCACTGCACGGATGGGGATATTTAAAAATCTGGTCTTAAAAAACAAATAAAAAAGTATCTCAACGCATACCTGTCCCCTTCGTTTTGAAGGGGGCAGGTGTTTTTTTATATGGGTTTATAACAACGTTTTCAACAATTCTTCTCTCGGTTTTGCGCTCAAATAGCTGGGCGGCACGTCAAACAAGGTTTTGCAACCAATCGCTCCCTCTTTGTTCATGCGCTGGACAGCGCGCGCGCACGCCACCAATACGGACGCGGTAAATTCCGCATTTGAATCCAGCTTCAACGAATACTCAATCACGTGCTTATGCTCCTTTCCCGCGCCGGTTGCGCCACTGCGAATGACTACGCCACCGTGCGGAAGGCCTGCGTGTTGCGTGTTCAATTCTTCCTGCGAAATGAAATGCACCGTCGTCTTATAATCGGCAAAATAATTGGGCATATTCTTAATCGTTTCCTCGATCTTCGCCAAATCTGCCCCCTCTTTCGCCACGACGAAACATTCTCTTTCGTGCTTCTCGCCCGTGGTCAGCGTGGGATTTTCCCCACTGCGCGCCGCCTGCATTGCCTCTGCCATGGGAATGGTGTACTGCCTTGCGTCGGCCACCCCCTCAATGCGACGAATAGCATCCGAATGCCCTTGGCTGACTCCCTTTCCCCAGAAGGTGTAATCCTGCCCTTCGGGCAAAATTGCGCCGGAGTACAACCTCGCAAGCGAGAACATTCCGGGGTCCCAACCAGCCGAAATAATCGCTGTTTTGCCGAATTTTTCCGCTACTTCCCCCACTGCCTGCGCGTGCTGAGGAATTTTTGCGTGCGTGTCAAAGCTGTCCACGACGTTGAAATATTCCGCCAGAAAAGGGGTTTGCTTGGGCAGATCGGTGGCACTCCCGCCACAGAGAATCATGACGTCAATTTTATCCTGCATAGTGAGGGCTTCCTCCGCGGAATAGACGGGAAGGCCGCAAGTTGCAACCGTTTTCGGATCACGGCGGGTGAACACGCCCACCCCCTGCATATCGGGATTTTGTCTGAGGGCAAGCTCTACGCCACGCCCCAAGTTTCCATATCCATAAATACCAACTTTAATCATAGATATCACCTCATTTTTTTATAGTATAGCATATTTTTTATTTTTTTTCAAGTGTTCCTGCATAAAAATTTTTAAGAAATATTTCTTTTTTTTGTCAGAAATATCACCTTATTTATACGTGCACGCATACATGGGTGCCTCCTTTTTGTTTTTAGGCACAAAAATAGTCCTCGCGAAGGAGGACTATTTTTTTCATTTTATCAATACATTTCAATGTAAGCGTCACGTTCTGCGCCGACGGATACGTACTTAATCTTGCAACCGCAAGCTTCTTCCAAATACTTCACGTACGCAAGCGCTTCCTTAGGCAAATCTTCCACCTTACGGCATTTCGAGATGTCGCAATTCCAACCCTTCACCGTCTTAAAGACAGGTTTGCAATCGTCCAACACGTCAATGAAGGGGAATTCGTGAATAATCTCGCCGTTGAGCTCGTACGCCACGCACACTTCAATTTCTTCATACCCGGAAAGCACGTCCATTTTTGTAAGGGCAATTTCCGTTGCGCCCTGGCAACGAATGCCATAACGGCTTGCCACAATATCGAAGGGGCCAACTCTTCTCGGTCTGCCCGTTGCCGCGCCGTATTCTCCGCCAAGTTCACGCAATTTTTCCGCTTTTTCGCCAAAATATTCTGCTGTGAAAGGGCCTTCCCCTACGCAGGTGGAGTATGCTTTCATAATCCCAACCGAGCTATCCAATTGAAGCTGAGGCACACCCGAGCCAATGGGCGCATAGGCGGCAATCGTCGACGAGGAGGACGTGTAGGGATGAATACCAAAATCAATATCACGCATTGCGCCAAGCTGCGCCTCAAACATGATATTCTTGCCCTCTTTGTGCGCCTGCGTCAAATACAAGCCCGTATCGCATACGAATGGAGCCAATTTTTTGCCGTATTCTTCAAAATAAGCAATCATATCCTCCGTCTTAACGGGATCGGCATGGTAACCACCCACCACCGTAAGATTTTTCCATTCCACGATATCTGCAATACGCGCGTACATTTTTTCCGTATTCAAAAGTTCCCCCATGCGGAAAACTTTTTTCATATATTTGTCTGCGTATACGGGAGCAATCCCACGGCGGGTAGAACCAAACTTCTTGCCAGCCAAGCGATCTTCTTCCAAACCGTCCAAAAGGACGTTGTACGGCATCGTGATGACGGCTCTGTCGGAAATTTTCAAATTTTCGGGGGTAATTTTAATCCCCGCCGCCTGCAATTTTTCTATTTCACCGCAGAGATGCTTGATGTCGATAACCATACCAAGCCCCATGACGTTGACCACGTCTTCACGCAAAATCCCAGAAGGAAGCAAATTTAAAATAAATTTGCCACGTTCATTGATGACCGTATGTCCTGCATTGTTTCCACCTTGATAACGGCAAACGACGTCGAATTTCTCACTCAAGAGATCGACCATTCTGCCCTTGCCTTCGTCACCCCAGTTGATACCGCAAATGGATGTAAGCATAATTTCACCTTTCCCTTTTATTTTTTACTTTTTCTTATTTCTATTTTGGCGATGTCATAATAAACGTTTGATTAGCAAAATTCTTGCGATTTGACAGGAAAAATACAAGAAAGACAAGTGGTTTGTGCGGGCGCAGAATGCAAATATCTGTAAGCAAGCAAAACACGCAGTATTTCACAGAATTATTTCGTCAAAAATAAAACGGAGATTAAGGACAGCGCCTTTATGAACAAAAAAGTTGCCTTTTGCACGCAAAAAGCAACCAATCCCGCATTCTATGTGCAATTTATTATACCTCTTTTTCTCTTACTTGTCAAGCACATATGCAACACTTTTTCCACTTCCCAAAAAAACACGCAATTTTTTCCTAATTTTTTTTACAATACCTATTGACTTTTTGTGCAAAATGGCGTATTATAATAAGGTACAGACAAATAAAAGGAGTAATGAAAGTATGTATTGTAGAGAGTGTGGTGAAAAATTAACTTTACGCTTTTACGAAAACGAGGGATTAATCCCCTACTGCGCACAGTGTAGCGCCTATATGTTCCCCCAATTTCCCATTGCCGTGTCGATGGTAGTAACCAACCGTACGCAAGATAAAATTTTGCTTGCAAAACACGTAGATGACGATGATTTCATCCTGTTTGCAGGGTATATCAAGAAGGGTGAAAACGTTGAAAAGACCATTCCCAGAGAAATCAAGGAAGAACTTGGTTTAAACGTCGTTAAGGCGAAATATATGTCCTCGCGCTATCACAGCAACAAGGAGATTTTGATGCTCAATTTCATTGTTGTGGTGGAAGAAAAGCCCCTTAAATTGGCGGAACAGGAAATTGCGGAAGCGCGTTGGTGCACACCCGAAGAAGCCTTGCAACTTATCCGCAAAGGCACCACGGCGGAGTTTTTCTTGACAAACGCCGTCCGTGAACTCAAAAAGAAAATTTAAGTTGTAGAGAAAAATTGCCGTAGATGATCCTACGGCACTTTTTTTATTTCTTTTCAAGTTCTTTTAAGCCTCTTTCAGCCCGCCCCAACATAATATATTTGATAAGATAAAGCGAGCTCAACTCAACCACGAATGTAATGATATTCACAAATAACGGCGGTATATTGACAAATGTAGGAACTTGCGTTTTACATACATAAACCAACAATGTTGCTATGGCACCCACTAAGATAAATTTGCT
This sequence comes from Clostridia bacterium, assembly GCA_017452585.1. Classification (GTDB taxonomy): domain Bacteria; phylum Bacillota; class Clostridia; order Christensenellales; family Borkfalkiaceae; genus Scatosoma. The sequence continues at coordinate 15,252 of JAFTMD010000022.1, read as the reverse complement.
AATGCGGATAATCCAAGGCGGTACCACTTTCTGTTTACGGCCGTATGCCCCCTTAAATACATCTCTATAGAAAGACAACCAATTTAAAATAGGTATACCCCATATTATAAGCAATATTACATAAATAGTAAGGTAGTCAAATGGAATCTCTACAACATCCGTTAGAATATCAAAGGAAGATACGAAACACACTGCGACGAATAACAAAAACGTTAAAACCTTCCCAATTTTACGTAAACGGGGGAAGAATAATGCCAATATCATCGCCAAAAAGCAAGATAATCCCAAACCAAGAATTCTCAAAATGAATGGATTAAAAAACCAAGTAATAAATGCATTCCATGTATCCAATATACCCGATGTATTCAATAAATTAATCAACATAAAATTTCTCCTTTAATTTTTTTCTTATTGTATAAATCAGTTGCGTGGATCCTTACTTCAAAAAACAGCCATTCTCATCTTTTTTACCTCCAAATAAAAAAGTGCGACAACCGAAGTTGTCGCACAAAAAACGCAAACTCCGATAGTCGCCAAACTAATTTAATATCAATGGGCATCTAATACTCATCAACACAATAGGAATTTGCATTTTTATCAAATTCGCAGTGTTAACAAGCACGAAAAAAAAGGGTATAATACCCCCTCATAGGAGATACCCAAAAAAACAAATATTAAATTAGTTTGGCACTTTCATTTTATCACTTCCTTTTTCATTTGTCAATACTTTTGACTAAAATTCCTCAAAAAAATATCCTGGGGTGCATATCAGAATTGCCCAGGATACTTTTTCTTTATTTCATTGTCTTTTTGGCTCTCTTTTTCCATGCTCTGACTAGGGATACAATCCAAATAATCGTCAAAAGCAAGAACAACACCGTTAAGCCCGAACAAACCCCAAACAAAATATTGCGGAGAAAGGTTTGTCCTTGATTGTGCGCGTCTACCATTTTATACCCCACAGCAATCGCCGCCAATAAAATGGGTAATATCCATCTTTCAAATTTGCGCACTTTTTTGATTGTCTTTTTTGTTTCTTTGGCAACGCCAACCACTTTGCCTGTCGTCTTGGCCACTTCTACGGCCTTTTTTACTTTACTCATTGTAAAAAACTCCTCTTTTTTTAAGAAAGCTACCACTTTCTACCATAATTCTATCACATTTTCCAAATCTTGTCAATACTCTTTTACAAAAAACTTCCTCACAACTTTTAAATTCCTTATAAAAACGCCCACTTCAGCCGTTGACTTTTTTCTTGCTTTCTGTTACAATAGAAGGTAAGAACTATGGCGCCCCCTATGCACGTTTTGCGGCATGAGTAGTAAATCCTTGAGGTACTTGTATGCAAAAAATCGGATTTGATAACAAAAAATATCTCTCCCTGCAATCGGAAAAAATTCAAGAACGTATCGACTCGTTCGGGGATAAGCTCTATTTGGAATTTGGCGGTAAGCTCTTTGACGACTATCACGCCTCTCGAGTTTTGCCCGGTTTCGAGCCTGACAGTAAAATCAAAATGCTGTTGAAAATGAAAGCCATTGCGGAAATTCTCGTCGTCATCAGCGCCAATGATATCATTAAAAATAAGTATAGAAGTGATTTGGGGATTACTTACGATGCCGACGTCATTCGCCTTATCGACATTTTCAAAAGCAAAGGTCTTTACGTAGGAAGCGTTGTCATCAATATGTATCAACCCCAACCTGCCGTCGACGGATTTATTAAACGTCTTGAAAATTTAGATATCCCCGTGTATAAGCACTATCCCATTGAAGGGTACCCCTCGGATATGCCCAAAATCGTCAGCGAGGAAGGATATGGCAAAAATGAATATATCCCCACCTCCAGAAAGCTGATCATTGTCACCGCACCCGGCCCCGGAAGCGGTAAAATGGCAACCTGTCTTTCCCAGCTCTATCATGAAAATTTGCGCGGCGTGAAGGCGGGATATGCAAAATTTGAAACCTTCCCGATTTGGAATCTACCTCTCTCCCATCCCGTCAACTTGGCGTACGAAGCTGCAACCGCCGATTTGAACGACGTCAATATGATCGATCCCTATCATCTTGAAAAATACGGCACGCTTGCCGTCAATTATAATCGTGACGTAGCCATTTTCCCCGTCGTATCGGCCATGTTGGAAAAAATTCTCGGCTATTCCCCCTACCATTCCCCCACCGATATGGGCGTCAATATGGCAGGAAACTGCATCATTGATGATGAAATTTGCTCCAACGCCTCGAAAAATGAAATCATTCGTCGTTATTACGGCGCGCTCTGCGACGCGAAGAAGGGCAGACTCTCTAAAGACGTTGTGGGCAAACTGGAACTGCTGATGCGCAAATCGGAAATCTCGGTAGACGACCGCAAAACCGTAGCGGCTGCGTTGGAACGTTCACAGTCGGTCAACGGCGATCCTGCCGTGGCGATTGAGTTGGAGAACGGCAAAATTGTTACGGGAAAAACGGGGGATTTATTGGGCGCCAGCGCCGCTTGCCTATTGAACGCCTTAAAAATGTTGGGCGGTATTGACGAGGACATTGATTTGATTTCCCCCACCATTATCGAACCCATTCAAAAGCTGAAAGTAAAGCACATGGGCGCGATCAACCCTCGTTTGCACACTGATGAAGTGTTGATGGCATTGTCCATCTGCGCGGTAAGTGATCCAAAGGCAAAGAAAGCGGTTGCGCAGCTGGATAAGCTGAAAAATTGCGAAGTGCATTCGACGGTTATGCTTGCGCACATTGACGAACGCACGTTTAAATCCCTGGGCATGCACTTAACCTGCGAACCCGAACGGCAAGTTGCCTTAACGGAATAAATTGTGGCAAAACAAAGGAGCGAGGATATTCCTCACTCCTTTTTCCTATTCTTCTATATAATTAATTTTCATAACGTTCGTTATACCAAGCAATCAGCCAATATCCTTCATTATGTATATGGAAATACTCCCCTGCCAAATAGCAAACACCAATGAAAAATACGATACCGCCGGTTGCAATGATCGGTAAATTCGGAATCAGGAAACCGCCCATTTTCACCCCGATCATCAACAATAAGAAGCCTGCCGCCACAGCCACTGCCTCTACGAAATGCAAAAAGTTATTCCAATTCATGCATTCGTTTTTATAGCAGAAAGATAACGCCATATACACCCCGATAATCGAAAGCAATTTGATATTATCCGGCGCAAGCATATGTTCTTGATCTGTAAAGAAGGCAAATTCAAAACAGGCAAACGTCACCACCATTGCGCTCAACAACGAAACGCCTGCGCACGTGCCTTTGGAAAAAATAAAAAGCCTCAATGCATAAAGTATCAATAAACCTACGCCTACCAATAACGTAATTGTTAAAAAATCGCTGACTATGGGATTCATTCTATCTTTCTCCTTTCTATCTAAATTTTAGCAATTTCTCTCTTAAGAAACGGTTATTTTTCTTTGCTAACCATTTATTGCACTTTATTTTATCATTTTTTATTACGGTTGTCAATACCTTTTATAAAAAAAATTCCAGAAAAAACCAGCAGGTTTTTGTTCTTTTAAGAAGAAAACAAAAAAATGACATAAAAAAATTGCCCTTCCTGATTGGAAGGGCGTTCGTTTTTGGGACAGCTTATTTTCTTTCAAAGCTGTCGCAACAAGTGCAACTTTCCGTGTCGCAGGAACAGGTATTCCCCACATGGATCTTGCGCAAGGTGCAATAATCCCCGGCGCGGTTGTACTTGCATTCGGTTACATTACAACCAATGCTCGTATTGACATCCTGATACATTTCGTTCATACTTTTAAACCTCCTATTTTCCCACTTCTATGGGATTATAAAAACATTATGCGCAAATTTTAAAAAGACTATTGACATTTTGCAAATTTTCTTGTATAATAGAAGAGAACCTGAGGGTTCTACATATATTAAATGAAAAAACGGACAAATCGTCCACAAAGGAGGATATGCAGATGAAAGTCATTTTATTAGCAGACGTACAAGGCTCGGGCAAAAAAGGTGATGTCGTAGAAGTTGCAGACGGCTATGGCAGAAATTTCTTGATCAAAAAAGGATTTGCAAAGGCGGCAACCGCAAGCACCATTCACGAAGCAGCGCAGAAAAAGGCAGCGCAGGAATTCCATAGAGCGGAAGAAATCAAAGCCACGAAGGCTTTAGCCGATTCGTTAAATGGGAAATCCGTGCCCGTAAAAATTAAAGTGAGTGAAAACGGAAAAGTGTTTGGGAGTGTAACCACCTTACACGTCGCAGATGCGCTTCAAGGCATGGGCTTTGATATCGACAAGAAAAAGATTAAAATGGACAACGCAAAGAGCCTTGGCTCGTATGCGGCAGAAATCCGTTTTATGGAGGGAATTACCGCCAAGATTACGGTTGTTGTCGAAGCGCTTTAATCCCCTTTTAACGGTCAACTACGCCACGTGAAACAAAACTCGTTTCACGTGGCATTTTTCTTTGCTCATTTTTACATTTCCCCCCTGCTAAATGCTTGCGACAAGCCAAAAAATATGTTACAATATCACTTGTATAAAAAACTACTGATAAAGGTGCATTATGGAAGAACCTACTATTCTTACAAGCGACGAAAAAACCCCTCTTCCCCCTAAAATTACCAAGGAAACGATCAATTCCTTCTCTGAAAGCCCGAAGGGGAAAATATTGCAATTGTTGCGCACGGCGCTGTACACCGTTCTGTCCGCCGCCCTCATTGCAATTTCTGTACATTGTTTCATCACCCCCAACAACTTCACCGTTGGTGGCGCAAACGGGATTGCCGTTTTGATCAATGCTGTATTTCCGCAAATCCCCACCAGTGCCTTGGTGCTTTGTTTAAATCTCCCGCTGTTGATTTTGGCGTTCTTCTTCGTTAAAAAACGCTTCACTTTCCTCACGGCTATCAATATCGGTCTGCAATCCCTCTTCCTTTTCCTGTTGGAAACCATGGAGACGAGTTTGAGCATTGATTTGACCGTTCATTTCGCCGGGGATGCAGAAAAGATTTTCGCAGCCATCGCTGCTGGGCTTGGGTTTGGCGCTGCCATCGCCATCGCCTTTAAAGTAGGTGGAAGCACAGGCGGTATGGATATCGCTGCCTTACTCATTCAAAAGAAACTTGCTGCAGGTTCCATTGCTTGGATCCTCTTCGCCATCAACGTCAGCATTATTTCGGCTTCCTTCTTCGTATTTAACACCAACGAAACCGATCTTGCTATCCGTTTACTTCCCATTATGCTTGCCGTATTTGAATCGTATATCGAAAGCAAGACCAATGAGAGTGTTACCGATGGATTCCAATCGGCGTATGAATTTAGAATTATCACGGATAAACCCGAAGAAATGGCGCAAGCGCTTATGCAGGAATTGAGCCGCGGCGTAACCGCTATCCCTGCGACAGGTATGTATACCAAAGTTTCTCACACCATGTTGATGTGCGTGATTAACAGACGTCAAATCGCCACCTTGCGCCGTATCATGAAACAAATCGATCCCGATTCGTTTGCTGTGATGTCCAACGTTTCCCAAGTGTTGGGACTTGGTTTTTACACAGATGACTTGAGTTCGTAATGAATTTTAAAAAAAAATTGAACACCGCAAAATTTCCAAGAAAGATCAAGGAATTTTGCGGTGTTTTTCCAAGAATAATAAAAAAGGCTATATCCCATCATCTGGTTGATTTTTGGCGGAAAAATACTGCGAAATACGGCGCAAAATGCTCGGTTACAGACCGCAGTGGGTATGCTCCCTCACATTTCGTTTGTCTTTCTTGTATTTTTCTCGTCAATTCGCTGAAAATGATTTTTCAGCTAAAATCAACCATTCTCTGCGACATCGCCATAAAAAACAAGAAAAAATTGCCTAAAAATAAAAAAAATGTAATTTTTTCTATATTTTTCCTAACTTTTTTGGATTTCCCCCTTGACAAAAGAGAAAAGATAGACTATAATATGAGTACTTAAAACTTTTCAGATTTAAGAATTCTTTTAAAGGGGATAAAACTCTTATGAACAAAGGTGAATTGATTAAAGCTATTGCAGACAAAGCAGGTTTCACGCAGAAAGATGCGGCTACTGCATACGAAGCATTTATTGCAACCGTAACGGAAGCATTGAAGGCAGGGGATAAAGTACAGCTCGTTGGCTTCGGTACGATTGAAGTGAAAGATGTACCCGCTAAAACCGGTATCAACCCTCAGACGAAGGAACCCGTTGAAATTGCAGCTTGCAAGAAGCCCGTTATGAAATTCGGGAAAGCTTACAAAGAACTCATCAATAACTAATTATTTACCAATAAAAAGACCGAGGATATTCCCTCGGTCTTTTTATTTATTGGCTATGTCACAAAGAATGGCAGAGCCTTTCCAAAAGACATGCTATCGTTCATTTTTATTGTCTATTCGCAAAATAGTCGATCTTCATCGCCTTTTTCACTTCTGCCAACGTTTCAGCGGCGGCAGCTTTGGCTTTTTCGCTCCCTTTATAAAGCATATCCCAAATGGCAGGGATATCCTTGGCAAGTTCTTCCCTTCTCAAACGAATGGGTTCTAACGTTTCTTGCAACACGGCATTAAGCAACTTCTTCACCTTCATATCCCCTAAGCCACCACGTTCATAGTGCGCTTTCAGCTCGTTCAAATTGGCGTATTCAGGCAAATATTTTGCAAAATGTTCCTCCGTGGAGAAAGCTTCCAAATAGAGGAAAGTCGGGTTTTCCGACGTATTGCCGGGATCGGTCACCTTGATGTGGTTGGGATCCGTATACATCGACATAACCTTACGCTTGATTTCTTCGGGGGAATCGGAAAGATAGATGCAATTGCCGAGGGATTTACTCATTTTTGCCTTACCATCCGTGCCCGGCAAACGCAAGCAAGCTTTATTGCTGGGAAGCACTGCTTTGGGTTCAACCAACGTTTCTCCATACAAACCGTTGAAGCTTCTCACGATTTCACGCGCCTGTTCGATCATGGGCAACTGGTCATCCCCAACGGGAACGACGTTCGCCTTGAAGGCAGTAATGTCCGCAGCCTGCGAAATGGGATAGGTTAAAAAGCCCGTGGGAATGGACAATTCGAAGTTCTTTTGCTTAATTTCAGCTTTGACCGTGGGATTGCGTTCCAAACGAGCCAACGTTACCAAATTCATATAATAGAAGGCAAGTTCGGTAAGTTCCGCCACGTGCGACTGCACGAAGAGTGTGGATTTTGCAGGATCCAATCCGCAAGCCAAATAATCGAGCGCAACCTCGGTGATGTTGGCGCGCACTTTATCGGGATTGTCAAAGTTGTCCGTCAGCGCCTGCGCGTCCGCAATCATGATGTAGATTTTATCAAAATTGCCACTATTTTGCAATTCCACTCTACGTCTGAGTGAACCAACATAATGTCCAATGTGTAACCTACCGGTGGGTCTATCCCCCGTCAAAATAATATTCTTCATATATTTTCTCCAATTTATTTTTCGTAGTTATTCGGCGTATAACGCCACAGCTTTTGCGCATACTTCTATCATGAGAAAAAAGCATCCGTATTTATTATCTGCGCTCTTTTGTATTTGCGCATTTTTCCTGTTATCTAGCACCCATGTATTTAGTGAGCGCAATTTTGTCCCCACTTTTGGGGGAGTAAAGGTAGAACGAATTCTACCCAAATACAACCAAATTCAGCACGCATTTACCAATTTTATTCATCAATTTGCGCCGTACGTTTTGCGATAAGCGTACATGGCTTCCAGGTGTTCTTTTCCGTCCACCACGCCTTCTTCAATCGCCTCAATGATGTCGTTCATGGTTACCACCGAGTAGACGTCAATGTCAAATTCTTTCTTGGCTTCGCTGACGGCAGAAAGTTCGCTGTTAAGTGCCTTTTCCTGTCTATCCACGGAAATAATCATACCGACAACCTGCACCTTTGCCGTTGCTTCCAGCTTGGGTAAAATTTCACGAAGGGCTTTGCCCGACGTCATTACGTCCTCGATGAGGATAACTTTTTCCCCGTCAACGAGCTGTTTACCGACAAAGAGCCCCCCTTCACCGTGGTCTTTGACTTCCTTTCTATCAAAGCAATAATTGAGTTCTTTATCATACTCATTGTTGAGCGCAATGGCCGTTGCCACCGACAGGGGAATCCCCTTATAAGCAGGGCCGACGAGGGTTTCTGCTTCCAGATGATTTTCCATAATGCAAGCGGCGTAATACTGTCCCAATTTGGCAAGTTGTTTGCCCGTTTTATAATTGCCCGTATTGATGAAATAGGGAGCAAGCCTGCCACTCTTTAAGGTAAACTGCCCAAATTTCAACACGCCGTTTGCCACCATGAAACGAATAAATTCTTGTTTATAGGTATATCCCATTTTGATTACTCCTTATCTTCCATTGAGTGTAAGCGTACCCGTCAATTCGGATACGTTTTTTATATTGTGACGATCACACCAATCGTTCAAACCCTGAATAATTTTGGGCATTGCATAGGGATCGGTAAAGTTTGCCGTACCCACCTGCACCGCCGTTGCGCCTGCCATGAGGAATTCAATCGCGTCCTCTGCGCAGGTAATTCCGCCCATACCAATGACAGGGATTTGCACCGCCTGCGAAGCTTCATACACCATGCGCACGGCAATCGGCTTCACCCCTGCCCCCGACACACCGCCGGTGTTGTTGGCAATGATCGGACGGCGACGTTCGATGTCAATCGCCATACCCGTGAGCGTGTTGATGAGAGAAATTGCGCTTGCGCCACCGCGCTCTGCAGCCTTGGCGTTTTCGGCAATACTCTCCACATTGGGGGAAAGTTTGACGATCAAAGGCGTGCGTTTTAATGCGCTCGACGCATACCTGGTTACCTCCTCCACCGATTTTGGCTGAATACCAAACGCCATGCCCCCACTTTTTACGTTGGGGCAGGAGATGTTGAGTTCGATCATATCCACCAGCCCGTCCAAGCGCGCGCAGATGCGCTCGTAATCCTCCAATGTCTTGCCTGCGACGTTGGCAATTACGCAAGTTCCCGTAGATTTAAGCCATTCAAGATCATGTTCAATGAAATGTTCTACACCAGGATTTTGCAAGCCCACGGCGTTTAAAATAACCCCACGGGATTCTGCAATACGAGGCACGGGATTGCCCAAGCGAGGTTCTAACGTCAACCCTTTGGTCGACACCCCACCGATTTCGCCAATGTCATAAAGCTCGTTAAATTCCCGACCGAAGCCAAACGTTCCAGAGGCGGCAATGACGGGATTTTTTAATTCTATACCACAAAGTTTTACTGATAAATTTGCCATTTTTTCCTTCTCGTTGTTCTATTCTAATCTGTTGGAAGTCCAGAAACTCAGTTTCTGGTCAGAGTGCAGAGGCGGAAGCCTTTGCCGTGGTGTGGAGTAGAGCCCACTTATAAAACGACTTCTTTTACGTTAAACACAGGGCCGTCCTTGCAGACGCGCGCCTTTTGACCGTTCGTCATATCACACACGCACACAAGACAAGCGCCAATGCCACAGCCCATGCGTTCTTCCAACGAAACATAGCAGGGCAGATTTTCCGCTTCCACCAACGCCTTCAATGCGCGAAGCATCGGCGTCGGCCCGCACGCAAGCACTACGTCAGGGCGATTGCCCATTGCCAAATCTTTGGCAAACGCCTGCACGGCGTTCATTTTTTCACCATAACTTCCATCGTCGGTTACGGCAATGAACTTGGTTGCTTTTTCAAATTCTTCCACGCCACATACAGCCCCTTGATTGCGGTAGCCAATGTAGGCGGAAATTTCCTTCGTCTTGCCATACTCACGGAGTACGGAAATGAGGGGGAATACCCCTACACCCCCACCAACAAGCGCGATTTTTTGCTCGTTTTCGGGAATGTAAAAACCATTTCCAAGGGGAAGCAATATACGTGAACGCATACCTGCCCCCATCGTTTTTAATTTTTGCGTGCCTTCCCCTTTCACTTGGTAGCAAAAAGTTACCTCTCTGCCTTCCACTTTGCAAATGGCAATGGGACGGCGCAAAAGATGGGTTCCACCCACGGAAATATTTCCAAACTGTCCACAACGCGCCTTGCAATCTTCCTCTAAAAGAAAGGTGACGGCATAGATATTTTCCGCTATCTTTTCATTTTTAACAATTGTCGCCAAATAATCTTTCATCTTTCTCAGCCCATTTTTCCAATGACGGACGCCAAATCCTTTTGCATAGCGATACAAGCTTCTCTTGCAGCTTCATAATAGGTTCCCCCGTTCTTTTTATACGCGCACAAAATCCCGCGGGAGTTGTTGACGACACCGCCCAAGCCGTCCTTACCAAAACAGCTCTTGAGCATCTCCGCCTTGCCCCCTTGCGCACCGTAACCGGGGATCAGGAAGAAGGTGTGGGGAAGCAATTCACGAAGGCGAGCCGCCTCCATTGGATGGGTTGCCCCCACCACAGCGCCAACCGCCGAATAGCCATATTTCCCAATCGTCGATTGTCCCCATTTTTCCACCAATCCACCCATGTACTCATACATGGGTACTCCGTTTTCCAAAATTACGTTTTGAATTTCTGCGCCGGAGGGGTTGGAAGTTTTCACCAAAACAAAGATCCCTTTGTCGTGTTTTTCACATTCTTCCACGAAAGGAAGAATCCCATCCGAACCCAAATATCCGTTTACCGTTACAAAATCGGAAGGGAAGGCGCGCAGGTTTTCTTCGTTTACTTGGCTTTCCCCCAAAAAGGCCTTGGCATAGCAAGCCGCCGTCGAACCGATATCGTTGCGCTTTGCATCTGCAATGACGACCAAACCCTTCTCTGCGGCGTAACGCAACGTTTCATAATAGGCCTGCATACCGGCTACGCCATAGATTTCATAATAGGCAATTTGCACCTTCACGGAAGGAACGATATCATAAATATAGTCAATGATTTTTTTGTTGAACGCAAGCACCTTTTCCGCCACGCCTTCAAAGGTGTTTACCCCCTCTTTCATTTCATCGGGGAGATAATCAAACAAGGTGTCCAACCCTACGCAGGTGGGATTTTGCGTCTTGATAATGCCCTCTATCAATCTATCGGTAATCATACTTCTCTCCTTTTATGCTTTGTATTTGATCTCGCCATCGACGATTGTGTAATCTACCACGCCCTGCAGTTCGTAACCGCTAAAGGGGGAATTTTTCCCTTTGCTGACAAATTTTTGAGGATCGACCACCCAACGTTCTTCCAAATCGGCAATCGTCAGATCGGCTACGCCGCCCTCTTTGATTTCGCCCCCTTCCAAACCCAAAATTTTTGCGGGATTGTAGGACATTTTTTCTGCAATTTCCGGCAACGTCAACACCCCTGCCTTGTAGAGATAGGTGATTGCAAACCCAAACGAGGTTTCTATGCCACTGATCCCAAAGGCCGCCAAGTTATATTCCACGTTTTTATCGTCTGCATGATGGGGAGCGTGGTCGGTTACGATACAATCAATTGTTCCGTCTTTGAGCCCCTCCAAAATTGCCTGTTTATCAATCTCCTCACGAATAGGAGGATTTACCTTCGTATTCGTATCGTACGTACGGATAATTTCATCCGTTGCCATATAGTAGTGCGGGCAAGTTTCCGCCGTCACTTTAATGCCCGCGCGTTTTGCATCTCGAATCATACGCACACCGCTGTACGTGGATACATGGCAGATATGCACAGGCGTATCCAAGGTTTCCGCGAGGGAAATTTCACGCGCAATGATGACGTCCTCAGCCGCTCTCGGAATTCCTTTCAAACCGGCAATCGTTGCGCTCAATCCTTCATGCACCGAACCGCCGTCCACCAAATCCTTGTCCTCACAATGGCAAAGACAGATGATGTTAAAGCCCTTTGCATACTCCATTGCCAAACGCATCAAACGCGCATTTTTTACGGCAACACCGTCGTCGGAGATAGCCACAGCGCCTGCTTTTTTCATGCCTGCTATGCCTGCCATTTCCTCACCCTGCAAGCCTTTCGTGATCGCGCCGATAGGGTGAACTTTGCAAAGGTTCACCTCTTTGGCTCTCGCTTTGATATAGGTAACAACCACCTTATTGTCGGTGACGGGATTGGTGTTGGGCATACAGCAAACCTGCGTAAAGCCCCCTTTTACCGCCGCTTTAGAACCGCTTTCAATATCCTCTTTTTTCTCAAAACCCGGCTCTCTTAAATGCACGTGCATATCAATGAGCCCGGGGAAAATATGTTTGCCCTGTACGTCGAGTTCCTCGCTTCCGTCGGGCGCAATATAATCCGCAATCGTGGCAATTTTGCCGTTCTCAATGCGAATATCCTTCTTTACAACCGAGTCTTTCAAGACCACTTGGCCATTTCTGATAATCATCTCTTTCCCCTCCTTACTTTCTCGCTTCATCCAACAGGCAAAGCGCCGCCATACGCACTGCAACACCGGAAAGAACCTGATCTTCAATGCGACTTCTTTCATGGTCGATCACCGCGCTGGTGAGTTCCACCCCACGATTGACAGGGCCGGGGTGTAAAACAATGGCATTGGGCTTTGCTAAGGCCAAATGTTCCTCGTTGACTCCATAGTTTGCGGCATATTCGCCAAGGGAAGGGAAATTGCCCGCCTTTTGACGTTCCAGCTGAATTCTCAACCCCATCACGACGTCTACATCCTTCAACGCCTCCTCGCGAGAGCTGCAAATGGTTGCGCCAAGCTGATCCATTCCCTTAGGAATCAACGTTTCAGGCGCAAACATACGCACTTCTGCGCCCATCGTCTTTAACCCGAACAGGTTGGATTTCGCCACGCGGGAATGCTTGATGTCGCCAAGAATTGCCACCTTTAACCCCTGCAACGAACCAAACGTTTCGCGCATGGTGAGCATGTCCAAAAGGGCTTGGGTGGGATGTTCGTTGATCCCATCCCCTGCGTTTAAAACGCTGGCTTGCACCGTCTTTGCCAACAGATAGGGAGCGCCCCCCATGGGATGACGCATAATGATAAAATCATTCTTCTGCGCGTCGAGCGTTTTGCCCGTATCCACAAGCGTTTCCCCTTTGGCAACTGACGAAGTCCCCGCTTCGATATTGATGGTGGTCATGCCAAGATATTTGGCAGCCTGCTCAAAACTCGTACGCGTTCTCGTGCTGTTTTCATAAAAGAGAATGGTGGCGGTTTTGCCCGTCAAATACCCCATCTTCTTTTCGCCGGCTTTGATACGCGTTTTAAATTCGTGAGCGAGATCTAAAATTTCCGTGATTTCCTCTTTGGAAACGTCAATCAAACCAAGTAGATCCTGTCTTTGCAACATAAGTATCTCCTTTCATAAAAAAAATCCTTGGACGGGATACGTCCAAGGTGCTTCGGTATATATCCCGTTAATAATAAATTTATCATTTTTTATTATATTCTAGTATACCATTTTTTTTCTTTCTTGTAAAGAATCAAGGGGTGGTTTTCACGAACTTTTTCCACAATTTATCCCACAATAATACTCATCAGCCTACGTATCGGACGTTTTTCACTTTTTGGTTGACCAGCCAAGCGTTAAACGCCCTATTTCCCTGGCTTCCCCTTGAGGGGAAGCTGTCACGAAAATAAAGCGTAGCGTATTGAGTGACTGATGAGGTGTAAGGCTTCCAATCAAGACAAGAAGGCAAGAGGTAGCGGCCGCTTTTCTTGGCTTCCCCTTGAGGGGAAGCTGTCACGAAAATAAAGCATAGCGTATTGAGTGACTGATGAGGTGTTTGGGGGTTTAGGCCACCTCATCCGACGGCTTTGCCGCCACCTTCTCCTCTAGGAGAAGGCAAGGGAATGTCCTCCAATCCAGGAGAAGGCAAAAAATGTAAAAAAGAGCAAACACGCAAGGCCATACAATCTTGCATATTTGCTCTTTTTTTCTTTAAAATTTTACCTTGAGTTATTCGATAGAACCACTCCACGTAATATAGGTATGTTCGTATTCGTCGTCGTCACGCTTCAATGCAGACGTAACCAATCTCTTCTTGCGTACCCACTTCGGCTTGATGAAGATGTGTTCCAAACGAGCTCTCCATTTCTTTTCCAATTCTCTTTCCAAAATCGGAACGGCAATCATTTCCAAAATAACCAACGTCATACAGATATACCCTGCGGGAGATTGCATGAACATGATAAAGCTGCCTATGGCAGGAACTCTTGCCCCACGATAAATGGCAACCATCTGATCGTAATAAACGGGGAAACGGTCGGGATTTTCAATGGCGTCACCCTGCAAAATGAACCAACGTTCGTCAGGATGTCTGTCGTTCGGTTCTTGAATCCCTACGATACGGTGAAGAACCAACATATCATCCACCTCATATACGACGATATCGTAAAGCTCTAAATCATTTTCGTCTGGAAGCGCCTCTGTGAAAATCAAATCGAACATTAAAAGCTGATCGTTTAAATCATTTTCAAAAAGATATTCGTTTTTCTCGTTTTTTCTCGCCATGGACGAACTCTTTACCACGCGGATCGCAGGGCCACCGTCCCTGTTGATATGTTCGGTGAGGCCTGCCGTTGCCGAAAAGAGAAAGGCAATAAAAAACAAACTGAAAACACCAACAAAGATGGCATTGGAAATCCATCCGCTATCCTTAGGGACACCTACCATTCTCTCTTGATATTCTTTGATTATTTTTCTATCTTCTGATCCGTTGTCAATCAACCTCGCTGTCAAACGGTAAATTACCACGATCATAGCAGTAAACACCGCCGTCAGGGCGACCAAAACGATCATACACAAAATAAATATGTATATCTCAAGTGCTGTCATTTTTTTACACCTTACGCCGTTTGATGACGTCAAGCAAATATATCCCATGTAAAGTGCACATGGGATATAGCGCTTCTTTTTTATTTAGTAAATTCTATTTTAAAATTATATTATGGAAAATATTGGGATTATAAGTTTGCAGTCTGGTTAGGCGTCAACGCTACATGAACGTGGAATTCATAGCCAAGGAGCGCCGTCTTAAATACATTGTATTCTTCCACTGTGGAGAGATACAAGGTGTTGTTCAACGTAATCTTCGACATAACATCAGTCATGGCAAGTTTATAGGTATAAACACCATTGTTTTCCTCCCACTTAGAATCCTCTTCATCGATTTTGGTCGTAACCGTATCAATAGTAAAGATCTGCTTCTCTACTGGCGTTGGTTGAGTATCTACCGCATCAGCAAATTTCCACACACTAGCGTCTACAGCCTGCTTTGCTGCAGTGTCATAAAGACCAACAGACCAATCAACGGATACGCCGTCACGAAT
>JAFTMD010000021.1 GCA_017452585.1 Clostridia bacterium | reverse complement strand
TCGCAGCTTGTCACGTCCTTCTTCGGCGCCATGTACCAAGGCATCCACCGTAAGCCCTTTGTAGCTTGATCTTTCTCTCGATTTGTCTACTCGTCTCTTCGTTTTTTTAAATGAAAATTCTATTATCTTTACTCGGCTAATTTTTCTTAATTGCAGCTTTCAAGAGCCTTAAAATTGCTTTTAACGTCTTTTGCTTTTATTAACCAAATTAGCTTTACTTTACTAATATGAAAATTTCTTTTTGCCTTTCGTACTCGTCTTATTACTTTTCATAATAAAACATACTATTTGCTATGCAGTTGTTAATCTTCTTTCTGCCTCAACAACAGTTGAGGGTTCTTAAAACGCTTTCTACGCAGAAAGCTTAACTATAATATCACTTTTCCAAAAGAAAGTCAAGCATTTTTTGCAAACTTTCCAAACTTTTTTCTTTTTTTTAGAAAAAATAATTTTCCGCGCGCAATTTTGACGATTTCCCTAAAAAATCTTTTCACGTCCCGTATTCCCTATATATTAATATTATAGTCGCGCGCGCGTGAGAAAAGAAAAACCATCAAGCAACTCACTCGATGGTCTCCATTTTCATTCCGTCTTAATGACAACCGCTACACGTCTTGCAATTTCCCGAACATTTTTTGCTCGTTTTGCCCGTGGACGAATACATGGTACCCGCGTAATCGCGTTCCGTCTCCCCACCACAGTCAGGGCAAGCCACTTTATCCGTGTACACTTTCACCAATTCTTCAAACTTTTTTCCGCACTTCGTGCATTTATACTGTAAAAAAGGCATCTTTAGTTTCCTCAAGTTAGTTTTCTCTATTATACATCTTCTCTCCTAAATTTGCAAGCGTTTTTCGCCTCGCGCAGAAAAATTCACTCCGTCTATAAAACTCCCTTCCCCTGCAAAAAACTGTCGAACAATCCACTCACGTCCATGCCCGTTTTTTCAAAGCTTGCCACCATATCCCCCACCGACGCCACCTTGAAGGTTTGTTCCGCGTAATATCTCCTGAGTGCCTGCAAAAACTTCTCCTCTCCAACACTCTTGCGCAACGTATCCAACAGTAGCAACGCCTTGTCGTGACTCAAACAACGATATTCAAACTCGCTGATATACTCCCCCAACGACCGCGTCATACGGGTGTCCGTTCTACCCAGCACACTGCCGTACACGTCAAAATAGGAACGATATTCCTCCAGCGCTTGCTTGATAATTTCCTCCCGCGCAAAGCCATATTTTTCGTACTCCTCAAAGAAGAGCAGGGCGGAGTACGCCCCCATTCCCTCGTCCTGCCATGCGTTTTCGAGAGTGTCGCTCCCCACCACACACCGCCACCATTGATGCGCCGTTTGCTTGGCAATAGACCACGTCTTCTCCTCATTCTGCAGACGATCGGACAACATCAAAAGGCCAGGATAGGTTGCTCCCTCCTTGCAAAATCCGGTTTCCGCAACCGTGTATACGTCGTAAGGATACTTCCCAAACACCTTCTCGTAAAAGGCAAAACATTCCTGTATCAGCGCCAACGTTTCTTGGGGCGTTGTATCGGCGTAGTAGCAATACACCAGCTCCGTATTCCCCGATTTTGCGGATAATTTTTGAGCGTTGTCGGATAGCACCATGGCAAAGTCCCGCGCGTTCATCGCATACATGGTATGCACCTTTTTGCTTTCCAGCATTCTTTCCTCTAGGAAATTCCCCGTCGACGCCACCGTGTATTCCTTGGGCAAAGTCAGCGTTACTTTATAATCGGACACCTCAAAAAGGAAGGGATTGCCTATGGGATAATAGACCGTTTCAACAAATGCATTTCCACGAATCGCGCAGAGCGTGGGGAAAAAATTCCCCAAATTGACAGCGCGCTCCGTCTCCCCCGTGCGGTGATTGACCTGCGCAAGCTTCGTCATAAATCCAATATCGAGCACCACACTCTCGTCGGGGAATAACGAACGTTCTAAATAGACGTAAAGAATATTCTCATCCTCACCCATAATCTCCCAATTTTTAGAACCATGCACACTGGAAATTACCATTTCGCCAAAGCTCTCCCCCGCGTAGTAAGCAGAGTCGGTATAAACGGGCGAAATGGGAGAAAAGAGCGCCCCTTTGCGATAGGCATTGGGATAAAGCTGGAATTTTAAAAGCTCGAGCACCCGATCCGTCGGGTTTTTAAAAGTAACCTTCACCGTGCCCGTAACCGTACGGTTTTCCGGCACGTATTCGCACGTGATCTCATACCTGGTGTTGGGCTTTTGCGTTTTTTGACAACTCGTCAGCGGGAAAATACTCGTCACGGAACACAAAATTGCAAGCATCACACCCAAAATTTTCTTCATAATTATTCCTCCATTTTATTATATGGAGGACGGAAATTGAATATGCCATCATTTTCTCAAGGAGAAGGCAAGATTCCCTCGTTGGGACGTCATTCCACCTCATCCGACGGCTACGCCGCCACCTTTTCCTTTAACGGAGACGTAAACCCCTTTGTCCGCTTTGCGGACATTTCCCCTAGCAGGGGAATCGCCTCAAGGAGAAGGCAAGATGCCCTCGTTGAACCGTCATTCCACCTCTTTTCCACTCACAGGTAAATCTCTCCGAAATATCAAAAAAGCCACCCTATCAGCAAGACGCTAAGAGTGGCTTTCCCTTCATTCATAATTCTATTGCTTACTTTTCTTCAAACGTCAAATAAGTGGTGGGATCGACGGCAACTCCATTCTTTTTAATTTCAAAATGCAAATGCGCGCCGTCCTTATATTCCTCGCCCGTCGCTTCGGCAATCGTTGCAATAACGTCCCCTTTTTTCACACTCGTCCCCACGCTAATTCCATCTTTCACGTCGACAAAACGATACACCGTCTTCAACCCATTTCCGTGGTCAATGACAATCTCCGTCCCCGTCAATACGTCGTTTTGATAGATACTCTCCACCGTTCCTTTCTCGCTGGCAACAACCTCCGCGCCAACCGTTGCGGCAAAATCCACGCCCATGTGCTCATGATAATGGTTCAACGTCTTATTGTAATAAAATCCATAATCGTTACAAACGGACACCGACTCCATCGGCATAATCATTCCCTCGGGAGGCGTAATCACCGGTTGATTGTCGTCCTTGTTCCCTCCGTCACCTGGGTCGATAGGCGTTTGTAAATTGGGAGAAGAGTTGTTCACCGCTGGAACATCTACGTGGTTAAGGCTGTTGACAAGCACGGCAATCAAGACGATGGCGACAAGCGCCGCAGCGCAGCCCGATGCCGTCCAAACATAAAACCTTTTCTCGTTGGAAAAGCGTTTTTCTTTCTTCACTTTGTTTTCACTTCCATTTTGTTCTTTCATTTTAAGTCCTCCAAAATTTTGTATGTAAATGTTTCCCGTTACGATTGGGTTTTATACGTCCATTTTTAAAATCCACCAAAAATAATGGGCGTCCCCACCACCACTTGCGTTTGCGAGATCGCCAAATGGAAGTTGATGGGCATTCCGTATAAAAAGAGTTTTTCCTGCCACTTCGGCGTATATCCATAATAGGAAACGGTATCTCCCACCCGCTCGGAAAAGCGCCACTCTACATCAAATTTGCGGGCAAAATCTTTCGCAAAATCCTCATTCGACGCATACCTGCCCCCCTCGTAGGAGTTTTTCTCCATACAAACACTCTCCCCTTTCACCAAAAATAAATCGGAAATGGAAAGCGTTTGCTTTTGCAAACTTTGCGAGGAAGCGCTGTTTACATAGTAGGTATGTTCCCCCTTCAAAGTTGAAAACTTAGAAACCGTGTTCATGCGGACTGCCACACAACAGCTGAGCGCGCTCAGCGCTGCCACTGCCGTATAAATGAAATTCTTGAAACGATTGCGAAACAAAAAAACTTCCTCCCGTAGATAATTACGAGAAGAAGTATTGCCACATAATTAAACTTTTAAACCTGTTTTTAAAAACCGCCAAGCACCTCTCCGCCTAGCAAATGAATGTGCAGATGAGGAACCGTCTGTCCGCCGTTGGTTCCTTGATTGATAACAACGCGGTAGCCCTCCTCTAAACCCAACTCCTTTTCCAAGGTGGGAATGACGGCAAAAATGTGCTTGACAATTTCCGCGCGCGCATCATCCATCTCTTTCAACGTCGCAAAATGCACCTTGGGCATACACAAATAATGGAGCTTTGCCCTCGGCTCAATGTCACGAATGACAATCATCTGGTCGTCTTCATAGAGTCTGGGCGAAGGAATTTCCCCTGCAATAATCTTACAAAAAATACAATTTTCCATGTTTATCTCCTTTTGCCTTTCGGCAATTTACTTCCATATTTTTATTCACCCATTACGGGCGTGACGCTGTTTAACCGCTCTATTCCTCTACGACATGCGCCAAAACGCCGTCTTTAAAAAGTCCGTCAACGCATACCTGGGTGGGGTGTTTTGCAATTTCTCCCTCAACGTACACACGGATATAATTCTCCGAATACCCTTCGGTGTATCCGTCAAAACAGTTTTCGGGAACCAACTCCAGACGTTTGCCGACAAAACGCTCTAAATAGCGTTTCTTCTCCTCAGCGGCGGTTTGTAGCAATCTCTCCACGCGCTCCTTCTTCAACGCAAAGGGCAACTCTTTATATTTCTTATACGCATTCGTTCCCTCTCTCGGTGAATAGGGAAAGGCGTGCACCTGCGCAAACCCAGCCTCTTGCACAATGCGCAAGGAGTCTTGAAAATCCTGCTCCGTTTCCGTCGGGAATCCGACAATGATGTCTGTCGTAATCGACGCATTGGGAAAAATATCGTAAATCATTCTACATTTTTCCAAATATTCCGCGCGCGTATAATGGCGGTTCATGCTCTTTAACACCTGATCCGAACCACTTTGCAGGGAAAGATGGAACTGCGGCGCAAAATGCTTCACCTGTTGCAGAGCCGATAGGAAACGAGGGGTAATCAAGCTGACCTCCAGCGAACCCAACCGAATGCGGGTGTCCGCATCCTTCACCGCCAACATCAAATCGGCGAGATCTCGTCCCTTTTCATCCTTATATTCCGACACGTCAATCCCCGTAACCACCGTTTCCTGCGCGTCGCTTGACAAAATCTCTTGCGCGGCATTTTCCAGCAACCGTGAACGGCTCCGTCCACGCAAATAGGGAATGACGCAATAGGAGCAAAACCGATTGCATCCGTCCTGAATTTTTACAAAATTACGGGTTTTTAAGCACTCCGGCAGAGGCATTTCCTCGTAGGTTTTTTCCTCCTCCAACTGAATGCCTTTCCCCTCTTCCGAAAGTCCTTCTCGGACGAGTTCAAGAACCTTATTTTTACGTTTCGCGCCCGTGATCGCATACATGGTATCCCCCTTTTCCAAAAAAGAGGTGGGGGATTTTTCTGAAGCGCATCCACAAACAATGATTTTTGCCTGTGGATTGCACTTGATTGACTTGCCCACAGTTTGACGACTTTTGCGCTCCGCTTCAGCCGTAACCGCGCACGTATTGATGATATAGAGATCCGCTTCCACCATCTCACGAGAGACGGCATAACCCAGCTCTTCCAAACCACGAATAATCGAACCGCTCTCCACGTCGTTGACCTTGCAACCCAAGGTGTATACCACTGCTTTCATCGAAGTTCCCCCAATGCAAACATAGCAACTGACGTCAGGGCAACCGCCGCGGTTTCCGCGCGCAAAATGCGCTTGCCGAGGGTAATGGACGCATAGCCAAGCGAGCTTGCCAATTCCTCTTCTTCACGCGAGAAGCCCCCCTCACTGCCGATGACAATGGCGGTAGAGCCCGCCAATTTTTCCAAATCACATTTGCTTTCCGTGGCAAATTCGCAAGCAAACAGCTTGTTTTCATACCCGTCAGCCGACGCCAATGCCTTTTCCAAATTGTCAAAATAAATGACTTCGGGCGCCGTTGAACGCAAACATTGCTTTGCCGATTCCTTGGACACTTTATTCAAGCGCTCCAGCTTATTGGCGTTCATATAGGCAGAAGAATAGGTGGAAGAAAAGACGCCTATTTTTTTCACGCCAAGCTCGACAGCTTTTTGCACGATAAACTCATTTTTATCGGCATTTTTTAAATAGCCAAACAGCAAGCAAACGTCCGTCAACGCTTCCCTGCCCCCCACCTCGCTTCTGACGACGTTCAAAATCATCCGTTTTTTCTCAACGGAAGCGATCACGGCGGTGTATTCCTTTCCACTGTTATCCAACAAGATGACTTCATCCCCCGCCGACAGGCGCAAAACGTTCTTTGCGTGTTCAAATTCCTCACCGCAAAGCTCGGTAACCTCTTCAATTTTATCCACAAAAAAACGTTTCAACGCAGAAATGGTCCACTCCTTTCACAATATTTCACTCCCCAATCGGAAGTCCAGAAACTCAGTTTCTGCGGGTGTGGGCAGAGCCCACAAAACAACTCCCCTCCCCAATTGGAGGTCAAGGAACTCAGTTCCTTGCGGGTGTGGGCAGAGCCCACAAAAAGACACCCACTAAAAGCAAGCACCGCTTGCGCACCACGCCGTCAGGCGTCCATGGGCAGAGCCCACAAAAATGTACTTCTCAAAAGCAAGCACCGCTTGCGCACCACGCCGTCAGGCGTCCATGGGCAGAGCCCACAAAAATGTACTCATTAAAGCTAAGCACAGCTTGCGCTCTACGCCGTCAGGCGTCCATGGGCAGAGCCCACAAAAGTACCCACCAAAAGCAAGCACAGCTTGCGCACCACGCCATCAAGGCGTCCATGGGCAGAGCCCACAAAAAGCTACCCATTAAAGCTAAGCACCGCTTGCGCCCTACGCCGTTAGGCGTTCACTCCATTATGTTTCAATACGAGGGCAAACCATTCCCCCTTTCTTCTCTCTTTCACCACACACATCCCTACGGCTTCGTAGGCAGCTTTCACCATCTCCAAACGGCTCTCGATAATGCCACTCAAAATCAAAACGCCCTCCTGTTTGAGGTTTTTGGGAATGGAAGGCGCAAGCATCTTCAACACCTCGCCCGTGATGTTCGCCATCATGATATCCCCCTGCACGTCCGTTTTTTCCAGGAGGTTGGAGTGCGCCACCACCGTCTTATCCGCCACGCCGTTGAGATTGCTGTTGTGCAACGAGCTCTCCACCGCAATGGGATCAATATCCGTCAAATACGCTTTCTTCGCGCCAAGCTTGATGGCGGAAATGCCCAAAATCCCACTCCCACAACCGACATCAATACAGGTCGAATCGGGGGTGATATACTCCTGCATCAATTCCACGCACATGGACGTCGTTTCGTGTTCGCCCGTGCCGAAAGCCATGTTGGAATCGAGCAAAACCACCTGTTCGTGGGGGGCAGGTGTGTATTCAATCCATTCAGGCACGACGACAATGTTCCCCAAATGAATAGGACGGAAATGTTTTTTCCACACATCGATCCAATCGTCCCCGTCCACCAAACGCTTGGTGTCTTCCAACGTGCCAAAAGGAATAAACCCCTCACTTCTCTCCTTGGCGTCATGAATATCTCGCAAAATCTCCCCTATCGTTTGGGGGGCAATATCCTCGGCAACGTAGCACTTCACAAGCACGTCCGAAGTCTTTTCCTGCACGAGTTCATCATCCATATAATCCCAGAAAGTGGATTCCTTCGCGGTTTGGAGAGCGATAATATCCGCGCGATCGCAAATGGTAACGCCGTAATCGGTGTAATTCCACATAATATCGGAGATAATTTCACTCGCCTCGGTGGTGGTGTGAATGGTCAATTCAATATATTTCATTTTTTTCTACCTCTTTGGGGCCATGTCACAGAAAATGGTTGATTAGGGATTTATCACGGTTTAACAGAAAAATGCAAGAAAGACAAACGAAATGTGAGGACGAGTTGCCCGTCAAGAAAAGCATTAGTAATGCTTTTTAGGGACGAGATGAGCAAACGCATAAGAAGCGCGTTTGCGGTGTCCGAGAACAACGCTACCCTTACGTTGTTCGAGAACATACCCACTGCGGTCTGTAACCAAGCATAATGCGCAGGATTTCACAGCATTTTTTCGTCAAAAATCAACCAAGTGAAGTGACAAAGCCATTATTTCAAGTATTATTATAACACGATATCTGCGATTTTGCAAGCGTTTCTATACTCAAGCAAAAAGAAAGGAGCTGAAGGTTTTCTTCAACTCCTTGCGTAAATCCGTTCTATCCGTTTATTTTTTGTCTTCAGACAAGCAACGGCGAATTTTAAGCTTCATAAGCCAATAAATTAATTCCGTTGGTTACTTTATAAACCCCTTCGCTGTCATATCGAAAAAGGTCTTCCGTAAGAACCTCTATGTCCCCAAATTCCGTGCGTATACATAAAACAGGCATGATATCTTTCACTTCATGCATATACTGAAATTCCACTTCCGCAAGCTTTTTATACACGCCCACGCAATTCCCTAACATTCCGTTTGTATATGCATACACGTCATAGCTGTCCTTCTTAAGGACAAATATACCTCCGCCTTCACAGGGGTTGGTAATTTCGGGCGTTTGCCCAAGATAAGTATAATATTTCCCGTCTACCTCGATATGTTCCCTGCTTATTTTAATGTCGTATCTTTCATTTTTCGTAAAGATAGAATAGAGAAAATAGGAGCCGCCATGTTCCTGCCAATCAGTAGTCTGATCTTCCTCGACGGAATATTCCAAAATAGCTAAAACATTGGCGATATTGTGGCTGAAAGAGCTATATCGAACGACGTTGATATGTCCTCCCAATTCCCCCGTTTTTCCCACGTAGCCTTGTTCGCAACGCACTTTTTCAATATCCTCGAAGGAAAGTTTGGGCATGGACAAAAGCGTTTTTATATCCATGCAGTTTTCATTTTCCTTCTTGAAATCAATACGAATAGAGTGATTGGGCATCAAAAAGGAATATTTCCAAGCATTTTTCCCTTGATAGGTGGTTTCATAACCGCCATTCGCGCGTTTGCCGTCGATATACATGGCTAATTCCGCATTCGGCAACACTTCGGTGTAAATATCCACCTGCGAGCCGCCCAAATAGGTATCTGCCAGCAATTCCGCTTGATTGAACACCTCGCCTTCCGTTTGCATAAAAGAAAGGGAGTATTCGTAGCATCTACCTAAATAATAACCGCACACGATAGACTCATACCCAACGTCGAATCGAACCGCGCGTGGAAAATACCCTACGTTGTCATCACCTTTATCATATAATAAATAGGTCAACCTCGAACCGACGTCTACAAAAACTTCCAAGTCGGGTTCTCCCAAGTATTCTTTGAGTTGCGCTTTCGTCATTACGCCAATCACTTCATGATCATTGTAAAAATCATTAATCATTCGTCCGCGCTCGTAAGTGCTGGCATTTTTCCAAGCTTCCACAGAAAACTCTTTTTCTTTATACGCGCGTATACTTGCGGTGGAGAAAATAGCTCTCAATTCTTGAAAAGGTTGTTCCTCTATCACCGCGTACGCCGTATCTTCTCTGGACGATGAGGTATACACAAGGGTATTCGCATAAAAATCGAAGTAGTAGGTAACAAACTCCTCCCCTGCTCCCGTGTTTTTCTTTGTTTTTACAACGAAACAATCTTTCGTTGGGGTATACTTCTCCTCTTTCATTTCAAAATCCAAACGATCGAAACATTTAAAGGTCTTTTTCCATTCACTCTTTGTCAAAAAGCCTTTCCCGTCGTTCAAAATTTCGTATTCTCCAACGACAACGTTTTGATTGGAGCCATTCCCTGGCACACAGCCCACAACGCCAAACAGAACGATTAAGCATAATAAGATGGATAAAATTCTCTTATGCATGATAACAACCTCCTTATTTTCTAACGTGTAATAATATTATACACTCCATCTTGGAGTATGTCAAATATTTTTACTTCTCTTTGGAGTATCATATACAATGTAGAGGAGAACTCATGTACGACGAAAGAATTAGAGAATTGCGCTTGGAGCAATCTAATATTTCTTTCGTCTGCTTTTTTATAAAAATCAGCGACGCTTTTGTATCTCAACCTATACCTGCCCCATCCAAAAGGAAGGGGCAGGTATGCGTTGAGTTATTTTTTATTCGGACTTGTACCCCCAAACGACAGAACAATAATCAGTGCCGTTGGAGTGCTTCCTACAATAATTCCAATTGTCATCCCACCCCTCGGGTTTTTCTTCGGCTTCACAATAGATGGTTAACATTTTACACCAATCAAACGCTGCTTGACCTATCGTTGTTACGCCGTCAACAATTACAATACTCGTCAAACCAGAGCAACCAAAGAACGCTTCTTTATCTATTGTCGTTACACCATTGATGACAATACTTGTCAAACCGTCGCAGTTATAGAATGCCATTCGATTAATCGTAGTTACACTGTCAGGGATTACCACACTCGTCAAGTTGTCGCACATGGCAAACGCCATTTGATCAATCATCGTTACACTGTCAGGAATTACCACACTCGTCAATTTGTCGCGTGAGAATGCCAAATAACCTATTGTCTTTACAGGTTTTCCATTGTATGTAGAAGGAATGACAATATCCGTATCCTTGCAATTGCCTATGCCACTGACGATATAATAGGTTTCATCCTTAGAAAGCGTATATGACAATTCCTCGATGACTTCTTCCAAAATAGGAATGTCTTTCGTCTGTAAAATTTCATGACAAACGGTGCATTCTACATGTTGAGCGCCAGCTTCTTCATAAGTAGCCTCTTTGTCTACAATCCAATCACTTACCGTATGGCCAAGCAGCTGCACACGATCATCAATATAATAATCCCCACATTTACAGGCATAGATGGTATATCCAATCTTTGTGCAAGTAGGCGCCTTTACAGTTTTTTCATAGGTATGCGTGTGTTCTACCGAGTCATTCGGTGCAGGTCCACAGGCAGTTGCGCACGCCAAAGTGGCGCCCGCTAGTAATAAAGTTGTCAAAATTTTTTGTAAATTTTTCATAACAGTTCTCCTAATATAATTGTGTCAAAACACACTATTTCGTTCGCTTTCAAGCAAACTGAAAAGAATATTCAATTAATCAAATACAGCCAAGATGTTATCTGCTATTTCATCGTCTATTTGATTACACGCCCCAGCCTATCATTGACTAATCTATTGTTAACACTTTTCATCACTATCTTATTTTTGCCTATTTTTTTTCTACTAAGTTTTCCTCCTTGTTTGTTTTCTATGCTACTACTATACTATAAATGAATACTCCGAATCCGATTTCGCACATCAAAATGAAGATTTTATCGAATGTGTACGCCGTTGTATTGTAGATTTTTACAAAAACGCATTTGAAAAAACATATAAAAAAGATCACTTTCAAGTGGGATTCGTTTTATTCCTCTAAAGTATACTATAAAGCAAAAAAACAATCTACCACCTTTGGTTTACATTTTGTCAACAACACTTTACATTGTAAAAAAACTTTGTCAAAAACGGTTTACATACGTAGCCAGCCAAGAATAATAAGAATCCGATTTTGAATAGCAACTCTTTTACATTATTTTTACAGAATAAAAAAGAACGAAGAATGTACTCTTCGTCCTTTGTATAAAGCTTTAGTTTACTTTATTATTTTTTGTTATGTCCAAATAACCGTTTCATTTGTAACCTTTTCCTAAAATATCAAACAAATGATACGGGTTTCTTTTTACTTTTGACTTTGTCACATTTAGCATTTGATTAGCAATTCTTGCGTTTTGACAGGAAAAATACAAGAAAGACAAGTGGTTTGCGAGGGCGCATACCTCAGAGGTCTATAACTAAGCAAAACACGCAGTATTTCACAGGATTTTTTCGTCAAAAATCAAACGAAAAGTGAGACAGGGCCTTACTTATACGGTTTTTCGCCGTAAAGAATTTCTACGTTGTCCGCATAACGACGCATTCGATCGTACTGACGGATTTCTATATCGTTATCCAACTGCTCCAATTCTCTCTTCTGTTCTCGCGTAAGTCGGATAGGAATTTCCACAATCACGCGAATCACCAAGTTCCCCGTACCGCCGTTTGCAGACTTAATTCCCTTACCACGCACCGTGAACACCGTTCCGCTTTGCGTCCCTTCGGGAATAGAGAACTCGAACGTGCTGTCGATGGTAGGCACTTTTACAACGCCCCCAAGCACAGCTGTCTTATAGGAAATGGGCAAATCCAACTTCAAATCGAAACGTTCTCTTTGGAAAATCTTATGCGGTTCAATACGAAAGACAACGATAAGGTCGCCAGGCGTTCCGCCGTTGGGCGCCGCTTGACCATATCCCTTCTTGCGAATGTAACTGTTTGTATCCACGCCGGCAGGAATGTCAAACGTAACCGTCGTTTCCTTACGCTGAGCGCCTTTCCCCTTACAATCGGGGCATTTTTCACGGATAATTTTACCAGTCCCACTACAATCGGGGCAGGGCATTTGACGAATGGTACGTCCAAACATGGTGTTTTGCACCTGTTGCACAATCCCACGGCCCTGACACTTTCCGCAGGTGGAGAACGCCGTTCCCCCCTTTGCGCCCGTCCCTTGACAGGCCGAACAGGGTTCGTTTCTCATATACGAGAAGGATTTTCTGCAACCTTTCGCCGCGTCCATAAAGGAGAGCGTCATCTCGCGCTGAATGTCTTCCCCCACTTGCGAACGAGCCGTTCTTGCGCTCGCGCCACCAAAACCGGCTCCGCCAAAAATACTAGAGAATATATCGGAAATATCTTCAAAGCCCGCGCCTCCACCAAAGCCACCAAAGCCTGCGCCTCCGCCGAAACCGCCCATACCGGGATGTTCCAGCTCGTAGTCATACGCCGCGCGCTTTTGCTGATCGGAGAGGGTTTCGTTCGCCTCGTTGATCTCTTTAAATTTTTCCGCGGCTTCCGCGTTGCCCTGATTTCTGTCGGGGTGATATTTCATCGCCAACTTACGATAGGCGGATTTTATCTCATCCGGCGTCGCCTTTTTATCTACGCCAAGAATGTCGTAATAATTCTTTTTTTGATCTGCCATATTCTTATCCTACTTCCAAAATAGTGCATACGGGTCTGGCCAAAAACTCCGCCAAACCCGACACATTTTTATCTGATAATTTTCACTTAGACCCCAACCATGTATGAGGTGAGCGTTTAAAACTTACTGGTGGAATTCCGTATCTCCACCATCGTTAGGAGCCGGGCCTTGCTGCGCGCCACCTGCCTGCTGATAGAGCTTCGTGAAGATGGGCTGTACGTCCTGCATCAACTTTTCATAGCCTGCTTTGATGCGGTCGTCATCGTCGCTTTCCAATTCCTTCTTCGCTGCATCTACCGCCGCCTGCAAGCTGGATTTATCGTTTTCGTCCAACTTATCGCCAGCTTCTCTCATCGTCTGTTCTACGGAAAAGATCATGCCGTCAAGCTTGTTCTTGTTTTCCACTTTTTCCTTGCGCTGTTTGTCTTCTTCAGCAAACTTTTCAGCATCCTTCACTGCCTTATCAATTTCATCATCAGAAAGGTTGGTGGAGGAGGTGATGGTGATGTTGGTGGATTTACCCGTACCCTTATCCTGCGCCGTTACATGCACGATACCGTTTGCGTCGATATCGAAAGTAACTTCGATCTGCGGTATACCACGGGGAGCGGGCGCAATGCCGGACAACATGAAGTTGCCAAGCGTCTTATTGTCCTTACAGAACTGACGCTCACCCTGCAATACGTGAATGTCAACGCTCGTCTGATTGTCTGCCGCCGTCGAGAATACCTGGCTCTTCTTTACGGGAATGGTCGTATTTCTGTCGATAATTCTCGTGAATACGCCGCCAAGCGTTTCAATACCCAAGGAAAGAGGGGTAACGTCGAGAAGGAGCACGTCCTTAACTTCGCCCGTCAAAACACCGCCCTGTACAGCTGCGCCGATTGCTACACATTCGTCGGGATTGATTCCCTTGAAAGGTTCTTTGCCGGTAATTTCCTTTACCTTTGCCACAACAGCGGGCATACGGGTAGAACCGCCGACCAAGATGACCTTATCAATATCACTGTAGGAAAGACCTGCGTCCTTCATCGCTGCCTTCATGGGAGCAACCGTTCTTTCAAGAAGATC
>JAFTMD010000020.1 GCA_017452585.1 Clostridia bacterium | reverse complement strand
TCTTCCACCTGAACTTTTACGCCATCCGAATAGATATTGTCATAAGAGGTAACAATTTCCGCATCCAAATCCATACCCAAAGGAAGGAATTTGAAATAATCCAAGTTAATTTCGCCCGTCTTCAACGAGAATTCAATTTGGTTCGTTCCCTTCTTCAAGGTGATTTCCGCCAATTTATTGTTGGTGTACGGTTCTTTATACCAGTTATCCTGATCTCCGATACCATTCAACGTTGCGCCCGACAAATCTACTTCTTGACCGTTTAACTTCATGGTGAAGCGTTGCGCCGCGTTTGCGGGATACGAACCGTCATCCACTCTGAACAAGCCGTTCAAAACGAACTGCACTTTCGTTTCTTCACTTGCTTCAATATAAGCCGAAACTGAAGTTGCGCTGCTCGTGCTGCCAAGAATCCCGCCGCTGCCTTGATTGTATACATCTGCGCCCACGTATTCCATTTCTTCCGCCTCAACCTTCAAGCCCATGGAAGTATATTTGATACCGGGAATCTGTACGATCAATTCTTCATCCGAAAGCGCGCCTTCAGGAATCAATTTAAGATAGTCGAGGTTCGTGCCGCCTGTGGATTGAATTTTAATAACGTTTTCGCCTTTTTGAAGTTTACATTCGCCAAGAACGTTTTCCACAAAGGTATTCCAGTCTTTCGTTGATTTAATCCACCCATCCGATACGTCAACAGCTTGGTCGTTTACCGATACGATATACGAATCAAGCATAGACAAACCATAACGATTTTCCGACTCAGGGGAAGAGGTATTAACTACCATCAACATATTGCGTTCTTTTTCCGATTGAATCGTCCAAGTAACGGTTGCGCCGTCTTGGAAATATCCGACGTGATGACCGTTTTCCACCTTTGCAGCGCCGCTTAATATCGCCTTTTCCGCTTGAATCAACTGTACGTGCTGACTTTCGTAAATCGTCATAGTAGGCGTTACGTCAGTAGCCTTGTCACTCTTTAAGCCAGGGTATTTACCCGTCCAATCGATTTTATTATAATCTTTTGAAGGATCGTATTCTTCATAATCGCCGTCCAACCAATCGTCTTTACCCCAGTTTTCCCAAATTTCACCCCAATCCTTTTCATCTACCGAACTAGAACTAGAACTGGAGCTAGAATTAATTTGAAGAAAATCGAGTATATTATCGCATGCGGAAAGCAGACTAACGGAAAATCCCACTGCCATCAAAGACGTCAATAATTTGAGTGATTTTTTATTCATGCTTTTTCTCCTTATTTATTTTTTGCCTTTTGAGTTTTTGCTGTTTTTTTCTTTGTTTCTTTTTGTTTTTTATTTGGATTGAACACCAACAATCTCAAAGGAATCAGAAGAATAAACAAAGCGATAATAATCGTTAAACCAGTGTTAACCATTGCCATCAGTCTATGGTATACGGGTGTACCGCTATGAATAATCGTAGCCCCGTCGATACCGTTCATGGCATTGGAATTTACCACAGAGTAAAGCACGTGCTTCATTGCTCGACGCATGTAGGTAATCGCCTGCGCACCCGTAGTTGTGCAAGTTACCGTTGCATGCGAGTTATAAGAAGCGGTGTTCAACGCAGCGTCAGCGCCTGCCGCCAACATCTGATCAACGTTTTCATAGTCGCCGTCCATATAGTCGCTGAGGACGATACCGTCAAAGCCCCATTCGTTTCTAAGGACTTCCGTAATCAACGCGTAGTTACCGCCAGCCCAAATGGCACCGACACGGTTATACGAGCTCATAACGCCCAAAGACTTACCTTCTTTGATTGCCGCCTCAAAAGGTTTGAGATAGATTTCACGGATCGCCTGTTCCTGTACCCAAGTTGCAGGGTCAGTCATTCTGTTACGGTCCTGATCGTTCAAAGCAAAGTGTTTGATGTACGCTCTAACCCCTCTTTCGCTTGCCGCCTTCGTTACCAAAGAACCTGCAACTGCGCTGAGGGTAGGACATTCGGAGTAATATTCGTTATTACGTCCGCCAAAAGGAGTGCGGTGAATATTCATTGCGGGCGCATACCAACCAGTAAGGTTAGGGGAAGTTGCAGCGCTGATTTTCGTCCACAAACACAATTCGCCCATGATATAACCCATTTGTTCAAAAACCGTTTTATTCCACGTAGAAGCGAGAACGATCTCAAACGGGAAACCAGCAGACTGTATGCCGTCGCCAATGAACGTTTTCCAACCGTGAGGGCCGTCGCAATCCGTAGAATGAGGCATACTGATCGATTCAGCTGCAGAAATCTTATAACCGGACAAGCAAACGATTCTCGTCATTTCGTCCAACGTCATCTGATCGAGAAGAGCTTCCCATGCGGGATCATCAGCGTCTCTGCCCTTCATTTCAATCAATTTTGCATCACCTGCCTGCCCATATTTAGGCATGGTAAAGGATTCTTCAGGCGCGCCGGCAGCTTTAAAGCCTTCCAATTCAAGCACGCTCTTGAGTTTGTCGGAAAGAGTTGCCTTAAATTCTTCCCCTTCCATATCCATTTTTTCGGAAGTCGGCATGCCGTAACGCAATCCATTGTTATCCATCATTGTCCAGTTTTGACGGCTCAAATATTTGATGTCGTTGTGATACTGCAATCCGTCCGTATCGTCGAAACGGTTGGTTACTTCGTTGCCACTTACCGTATCTACGTTGTAAAGCTTTTTCGAAATCTTAAATTCATCTTCTACGAAATCGGCGTTCCCTACAGAGTTAACTCCCTTGGAATTAAGGATATTCTGCGTTGCTTCGTGCGCGTTTTTCGCAGCCGTTACGTAATATTTGTCCACGTTGGAACTTGCCTCGAGCAAATAGGTCTTTTCTCCTTTCGCATCATAGGATTTCATATCTTCCACGTCAAACGTAACCTTCACTTCACAGCTTTCATTCGGCTGCAAAATTTTCGTCTTTTCAAAGCCTGCGAGATTTACCGCCGCCTTTTCAATTCCATTTGCCTTGTCATAATCGGTATAAGGGGATTGATAATAAACTTGTACAACTTCTTTCCCTCTTACCGTACCTACGTTTTTAACCTTTACGCTTACTTCCACCACACCGTCTTTCATGGTTGCGGAGAAATCGCTCCATTCAAATTCTGTGTAAGAAATACCGTAACCAAACGGATACTGAACAACCTGTTCATACTTATAATCGCCAACGTTTGCGCGGTTAAGCATCACGTCTTCGTATCTCGTTTCGTAATACTTATACCCTACGTAAATGCCTTCTGCGTATACGAAATAATGGTGCTCCGTTTCCTTGGTTCCATTATTGGTCCAATATTCAAAGTTCCCCATATTTTGCGTTGCAGGCGCGCTAAATGCGTCATAGGCATACGTGTCTACCAATCTCCCCGAGGGATTTACGTCACCAACGAGAATGCGGGCCACAGAAGAAATACCATACGTACCCAAACCGCCAATCCAAAGACAAGCGTCGATACCGTATTCCTCCAAAAATCCACATTCCATGGGATTTGACGTATTCAAAAGCACGATTACCTTTTCAAAGTTTTCGCAAACATTTTCCACCATTTCTCTTTCAACGTTATCAAGCTCAAGTATGCTGCCGCTGAAAGCGCCATTGGTTGCCTTTGTCATATTTCTGGGCAAATCCCCGTTTTCCGCGCCCGTTCTCGAAATTACGATAATCGCTGCATCATTGTAGCTTGCGT
>JAFTMD010000019.1 GCA_017452585.1 Clostridia bacterium | reverse complement strand
TATCTGCTCGCCTATTTCCTGTTTGTCAAAAAAATTCGAGGGCAAAAGGATATTGCGCTGAATAAATTTGCGATTATTATCCTACTGGTGCTGGGGATTGCAATTATCTTCACCTTGCAGTTCTGGTTTAATGAAAATCAGCTGGGCAATAACCCCATTGCGAAAATGCCCTTCTTGCTGTGCAACGTCTTTATGTTGTTTATGCAGTTCGGCTATTGGGACAGTACGCGCGCCAATGCGGAAAAGGTGATGTTAGAACAACTCTTAGAACGGCAAGCAAAACAATACGAACTCTCCAAGCAGACGATGGATATTATCAATATCAAGTGCCACGATATTAAAAATCAGATTTCTATTTTGACCTCTATGGGCAATATCTCTCAAAAGGGGATTAAGGACTTGCAGGACAGCGTACTAATTTATGACAGTTTCGTCAAGACGGGCAACGAAGCGTTGGACGTAGTATTTTGCGAAAAAGGGTTGCTTTGCGAGCAAGAAAATATCCGCTTTATTTGCGTTGCAGACGGGGAAGCGTTGAATTTTATGGAACTCGTTGACGTTGCCATGATGTTTGGAAACGCTTTGGATAACGCCATTGAAAGCACGCGCCTCGTCACCAACGAAGAGAAACGCATGATCAGCGTCGACGTTTCTTCCAAGTCGGGGCTTTTGAGTATTCACATCGAGAACACCTGTAACAGAATCCCTTCCTTCAAAGACGGATTGCCTGAAACGACGAAAGGGGATAAGCGCAATCACGGATTTGGAGTGAAAAGTATCAAATACATTGTGGAAAAGTACAATGGGTATGTCGTCATGAATTGCGCGGACGGCGTTTTCCGTTTGCATATCGTTATTCCGATAGAGGGGAAAAATGCAGTGAAAGACGGGCAATTTTAGTTGATTTATACCATTTTTATACCATTTTTGCCAAAAATGTGTTTATTTTTGCCAAGTTTTACAAAAAAATTTTAGTTGTGTTATGCTGTAATTGTTCAAACATTGCCTGGTTGAACAAAAAAATACCAAGGAGGTAATATTATGGGCAAACAAGCAAGGAAATTATGGAATGTAATTTCCGCAGTTTCAGCGTTCATGCTGACCTTCAGCATTGGCGCTACAGTAATCACCTCACAATACTCCAATAAAATCAATGGTTTTTTGGGTATTCAGGGTTCTGAACTCGTAGAAACAGGGGAAGCGGGAGAAACTCCTATTTACTACAAGAGTAACTTCAAATCAGCAAAGGAAGTTTGGGAACACAATTCTGACGTGGCAAAGAGATTGGAAGCAGAAGGCGCAGCTCTTTTAAAGAATGACAACCAAGCGTTGCCTCTTGCAAAAGGCGCAAAGGTTACCGTTTTTGGCAGATCTTCCGTTGACCTTGTCAAAGCAAAAGATTCCAATGCGAAAGGAACGAATATCGACCTTAAAACACAGTTTGAAACAAATGGGAATTTGCAAGTAAATCCCACGCTTTACGAAGCGTATAAAAATTGCGGCGTTACAGGTACGCGTGTTAAGAATCCCGGCGGCTTCGGGGCATCCTTACCTACGGTATGTAACGTATTAGAAGCACCCATGTCTGTTTATACGGATGAAGTGAAAGCTTCTTACAATACGTATAAAGATGCGGCAATCGTCGTAATTGCCCGTGACGGTGGGGAAGGCGCTGACCCCAATCCTGCTATTGCAGCGGACGGTGATGCACCCTATCTTGAACTTCAATCGCTTGAAAAGGAAATGATCCAAGAAGCAGTGGCTAACTTTGATAAAGTTATCGTATTGATCAATTCCAGCAACATGATGGCGTTGGACGAATTGGATGAATTGGGCGTTGACGCTTGTATGCTTATCGGTGGCCCCGGTGGTTATGGTATGCTTGCTGTTGCGGATATTTTGGTTGGTAACACCAATCCTTCCGGCAAACTTGCCAATATTTATACCTCCAGCTCTCTTTCCGCGCCTGCTATGCAGAACTTTGGCGACTTTACGTTCACGAACGTAGACGCGCTTGATGCGGAATTGCAGGAAGCTTACGGCGGCGCAAAGAATGCTTCGAGATATACGAAATATGTCGTTTACACGGAAGGCATTTACGTAGGTTATAAATATTATGAAACTCGTTATGAAGACGCAATTTTGAACCGTGGTAATGCAACGGATGCAACGGGCGCTTCGACGGGCAGCAATTGGAATTATGACGCAGAAGTCGTTTATCCTTTCGGTTATGGTCTTTCCTATACGACCTTTGAACAGGAATTGAAATCTACGAAAGTAAACAACGATAAGACGGTTGACCTCACCGTTACCGTAACGAATACGGGCAACGTAAAGGGCAAGAGCGTTGTAGAAATCTATGGCCAGAGCGAATATACGCAGTTTGATAAGACGAATAAGATCGAAAAGGCGGCAATTCAGCTTGTTGGATTTGAAAAGACGAAAGAACTTGCTCCTCAAGAAAGCGTTGACGTAGTTGTAAACGTAGATTTGTATCAGCTTGCAACGTATGATGAAGTTGTCAACAAGGGTTATATCTTGGAAGAAGGCGACTACTATCTCGCGCTTGGCGACGACAGCCATGATGCACTCAACAACGTTTTGGCTGCAAAAAATGCAACGGGTATGACCGATTCCTTCGGCAAAGCAGTAAGTGGCGATAAAGATAAAGTTTATACGTGGACGCTTTCTGAAACGGATGCAGAAAGCTTCAAATACAGCGCAGTAACCAAACATCGCGTTACCAATTTGTTTGAAGATGCTGACCTTAACTACTTCATTGAAAATGGCGTTACTTACCTTTCCAGACAGGATTGGAAGGGCACGTATCCTACGCCTTTGACGCTTACGGCAAACCAGAAGATTATCGACGGTTTGAAGTTTACGTACAAGAAGAGCAATAACACCGATACCTCTCAGTTCAAGACGGAACAGGATAATTGTCTTACCTTGGCGATGATGGTAGGTGCAGAATACGACGATCCCCATTGGGAACTCTTGCTCGATCAGATGTCCGTTGACGAACTTTTGACGGCTGTTGCAAGAGCTTGTAAGGTGGAAATCCCTTCCATCGGTAAACCTTTGAACTATTTGCAGGATACGCCTACCGGCTTCAACAAGGGCCCTTACTATCAGGAACCTGTTGGCTATGCAGAACTTGACAAGAGCGAAAAATCCGAATACAAACCCCCTCAGTATCCCACCGAACCTATCACGGCAGGTACTTGGAATAAAGAATTGTTGCAAGAACTTGGTGATGCAATGGGTGAAGACGGTATGTGGCTTTTGGTTCATCACCACTATGCTCCCGGTGCAAATGTGCACAGAACGCCTTATTCCGGTAGAAACTTCGAATATTATTCCGAAGACGGATTCCTTTCCAGCGAAATGTCCGCTTACCAGGTAAGAGGTGCGCGTATGAAAGGGCTCATCACCTACATTAAACACTTTGTAACCAACGACCAAGAAATGAACAGAACGGGTGTATCGACCTTCATGACCGAACAGACGTTGCGTGAAATTTACTTGCGTGCAAACGAAGGCGCTTTCACGAAGTTCTATGAAGAAGGCAACTCCACGAATGCACAGATGGGCGCGTTCAACCGTATTGGTACTGTTTGGAGCGGCGCTTATAAGAGCTTGATGACCGACCTTCTTACCACCGAATGGGGCTTTACCGGCATTTCCGACACCGACTTTGCAAACTGGACGCATATGGAAACCAAGAGTGGTATTATGGCAGGTACGACAGACTTTGCTGTAACGAATGACGTAAGAGCAAAAGAAGTGTTGACGGATCTTGAAACGGACGCTGATTTGTATGCAAAACTTCGTGAATCTGCACATAGAAACCTTTATGTAATTGCAAACAGCCAAGAAATGAACGGTATCACCGCAACCATGAAGCTTGTTCCCGTAATGACGTGGTATACAAAGCTTTGCTACGGTATGGATATTGCATTCGCAGCAGCATTTGTAATTTCTGTGGTTGGCCTTACTGTAACCACTTACTCTAAGAAGGAGGAACAATAATAATGACTAAAAATATGAACGGAAAAGGCCGTGTCCTTTACATTATTTCGATTGTTTGCGCGTTGATCGCAGTGGCTGCGTATGTTTTACGCGGTGGGGACATCTTTGCACAAGTTCTCCCCGTAGCCGTTGGTGTAACGATTGTAGGCGCTTTGCTTGGTATCATTATGATGATTAAACCAATCACCCCGTTAGAACTTGTACCTTTCGTATGCTTCTTTGCATTCTTCCTTATCTTCGCAGGTACGGAAATCGAATTTATTGCAAACGTTGCTTATGGCACCGACGGTCAAGCAATTGACCCCGCATTTGTAGTGACTGCTTTGTTTAGCTTTGTCGCAGCAATTACCGGTATGGTTGGTGTAATTAAAGGAATTAATAAGAACTAAAGAAGAGTGAATTGAGCCGTCCGCGACGGAGCGGACGGCTCAAAATAAATGGGTGGAGGTATTTTACCGTGAAAAGAAATTCTTTTCAAAAAATGAATATAAACGATAAAATAGCCATAGCGATCTCCTTGGCAATATGCGCCATTTCTTGTTTGGATATTGTGCGCTATATGTTGCTGGGAAATGAAACGGCGTTTGCTTCTATGTGTATCATAAACGCAGCGTTTATCTTGTTGGCTATTTGCGCGTGGAGTTGTCGGGCTTATTTTATGTATTTGCCGGTTACAGTCGCCGCTATCGTTTTATTTTCTCTCACCAATAATATTGAAACGAGTTTGTTCAATATCACTTTTCTCTTTCAAGCCATCCTTTCAGGGATCGGTTGCCTGGTTGGAGGCGCGATTGCAATCATAAAAAAAAGAAAACCCAAAAAAGCAACGGCGTTTTTTTTGGTTATCGTATTGTTGATTGCTGCAGTTCCCAGCGGAATATGGGGCTGGAACTATAAAGAGGATGCGCAAAAAGAAAGTGTGTCCCATACCACATGGTCGGTTCCGAAAAAATATGACGCCGTTGATTGCCCTCAGAAGGGGAGTTTGCAAACGATTACGTATACAACCAAAGCGTACGCCACAGATAAGAGAACGGTGACGAAACAAGCAATGGTTTATCTTCCTTACAATTACAATGAGGAGGCGGAGTACGACGTCTTGTATCTCCTGCACGGCACGGGCGACAACGAACGGTATTGGTTGGAAAAGTTTGCGTATAATGCGACGATGGTAGACAATCTCATTTATTATCAGGAGATCAAGCCCATCATTATCGTTACGCCGACCTGGTATGTAGAAGAGGACTGTATGGACGGTTCGCTCGATCCGCTTACCTACACGTTTAAGGAAGAATTAAGAAACGATTTGATGCCCGCCGTAGAGGGCAGGTATGCGACGTATGCAAAAACGACGGATGAAAAAGGATTTATCGAAAGCCGCACGCATAGAGCTTTTGCAGGCTTGTCGAGAGGGGCTGTAACCACCTTGCATTCCGTTTTTTGCGGAGCTTTGGACTACTTCTCTCGCTTTGGAGTGTTTAGCGCAAGTCGCACGACCATTGAGGAATTTAAATTGATACAAACAGATACGTTTAAGGATTATCCGATTGATTACTTCTACATGACGAGTGGTGTGTTTGATTTCTCCTTGGAAAGACAGGTGCGAGATATGCGCGCGTTGCTTTCTATTGAACCGAGACTCGTTGAAGGGGAAAATTGTCAATTTGACGTATTTCCCATGCAGTATCATTCGATGACATCATGGCATTTGGCTTTGTATAATTGTTTACAGTATTTTTTCCAAGGATAAAACATGGTAAATTTCCTTCTAGAAAAGACGGACATTATGTCCGTCTTTTTTATGTATTTTTATATCTCAACGCATACATGGGTGCCTCATTTTATAAAAAAACGCAATTTTCAAGACAAAATAGGGAAGAAAATATTTTTTAAAAATTTTTAAATAACCTATTGACAAAAGTATTTTTTTGTGATAGGGTAAAAAATATAAGGGAAAGATTTTCTTTTAAATTTACCTCTCATTGGGTGTCGTATTTCGTTTGGAACAAGACAAGATGGTGAACAATTAAAAAGGAACGTATAAGGAGTTTAGAGTTTTTATGTATAAAATTGCGATTGTCGAAGATGAAGCAGAGCAATCGAAACGCCTAGTTGAATTTTTAAAAAACTATGCAAAAAAGAAGGATGTGGAAATACAATCGGTGGTTTTCAACAACGGGATTGATTTTTTGACCGATTACACGGCAGAGTTTCACGCCGTCTTTTTAGACATACAATTGCCGATGATGGACGGAATGAGCGTTGCGGAGAAATTGCGTGAGAAGGACGAGGAGGTCATTATCGTCTTTGTTACGAATATGGCGCAACTTGCCATCAAGGGTTACAAGGTCAACGCGCTCGACTTTCTCGTGAAACCGGTTGGGGAGTTTGAAATGTCGATGGAGCTGGATAAAATCATGCGTCGGGTCAAGGACACGGAAGATAAATACCTCTACGTCAACGCGCAGGGTGGTTTGACGCGCATACTCTTTTCGGAAATTTACTATATCGAGATGCTCAATCACAATATCACGATGCACACCAAGAAAGGAGAGATTTCCTATCGCGGAACGCTTAAGAGTCTTTCTGAAAAATTGGATAGGAGAATATTTTCTCGTCCCAACAACAGTTATATCGTCAATATGTCTTACGTTCGAGGAGTTCAGGTAGATTTTATTCTCCTAGAACCCAACGAACAGATTTTCTTTTCACGCGCAAGAAAAAAGCCATTCTTGAATGACTTTACCCTTTTTATTAACGGGAGGCAAACGAAATGATTAACATTTTTAGGGACGTAGTCGTCTTTGGATATCTCAATTTCTATCTGGAAGTCTTTTTTGCTCTGTCAGTACTCGTATGGCATGTCAAACGCAGACCGGAATTCCTCGTTCGTTTAATTGGCTGTCAAATATTGGCGTCGTTGCTTTATTTCCTCCCGCCGATTAACTTGGGAATGGGAATTAGCCTAAGCTATATTTTGGTGTTATGCCTATTGGTGTTAGAGCTTTTATTCCTTTTCAAGATGGACGTGTTCACGGCTATCTTTTACGGAGTTGCAGGGTTTGCCATGCAAAACATGGCTTGGTCCTTCTTTATGTTGCTTGTTCAATGGATTGACATAAGAAATCTTACGCAATTGACGGGGATTCTGCTCTATATTGGGAGTTATTTATTCACGTATGCCTTCTGTTTCATTTATTTTGGGAGAAGAAAACTGGTTAGAGGGGCGGTGAAACCCAATTTCACCAACCTCATTATCGTAACGGTTATCGTATTGCTCATCTATCTTTTGAGCGCGATCATTTCCCACATGGATATGTGGAGTTCCTATTCTCGTCTGTATTCCATCTTGTGTTGTTTCCTTGCGCTTTGTTGCCAGTTTGGCGTTTTTCAAAATTCCCATTTGCAGGATGAAAATTTGAAATTGGCGCAAGACAACGCAATCACCAAAGAACTCATTGAACAGGGCGGAAAGCAAAGGCAGATGACGCAAGACGTCATAGAGATTATCGACTTAAAATGCCACGATTTGAAACGACAGATTTCCATTTTGCGTAATCTTGGAAATGAAGAACGGGAAAGACAGATTGATAAGATAGAAAACGCGGTGATGCTTTACGGCAATATCGCCAAGACGGGCAATTACGTGCTGGATATCATTTTGACGGAAAAGAGTTTAATCTGCGAAAACAGAAAGATAAAGTTTAGCTATATCGCAGAAGGGGACAGCCTTTCCCATCTTGATTCTGCAGACGTCGTTTGTCTTTTGGGGAACATTTTAGACAACGCCATCGACAGCGTTGTGCGCGAGGAAGAGGAACGGCGGGTGATCAAGCTGAATATTGCAACCAATCAAAATATGCTGAGTATCTCTTGCGAAAACTATTGCGGACATCAAGTGGCCTTCCTTGGCGGTTTGCCCGTGTCTGAAAAGGAAAACAAACAGGAACATGGTTACGGTGTAAAGAGCATTCGCTACATTGTGGAACAGTATGGCGGGAATATGGTCATCAAGCAGGAAGAAGACTTGTTCAGCGTCAATATCATGATTCCAATCGGTCAATAAAACCTATCAAAACAACGCGTAGCGTGATATTCCCAACGGAGTATCACGCTACGATCACGTTTACATACTTTTTTGGTCGGTTCCACCAAAAAAGTCAAAAAAATAACGAAATAAGGAAAAAATATGTTGCTTACGAAAAATTGTGCTAGAATGTGAGCATCCGAAAAAGAACTTCTTGCGAGAAAGGGGTTTTATCTGAGGAAATCTAAGGCGGCTATTTTTAGAAGGAGAAGATGGGACGCCTAAAAAATATTTTTTTGGAGGAATTTATGGCAAAACAATCAAAGAGAGTATTGCGTGTATTGGCAATGGTATCCTCTTTCGGCTTGGCGGCGGCACTTACGACCGGCGTTGTAATGGAACAGTATCAGGCTCCGCTTGATGCATTCTTCGACACGCTTAGCTATCGTGTTGTATCCGAAAAGACGGATGAGGCAGACTGGATCTGGGAATCCAACTTCAAGAGCGCAAAAGAAGCGTATGAAGGTTGGAGAGATTTCGCGATTAAAGAATCGCACGAAACGTTCGCGTTGTTGAAAAATGAAAATAGCGCGCTTCCCATCAGCAAAACGGCAAAAGTAACCTTGCTCGGTCTTCGTAGCTACGCGCCCGTTTATGGGAACAGCGGTGGTAGTATCGCAGACAAGAAGACGGTAGAAAACGGCAACAGAATTTACGAAGCGTTTGCAAAACGTGGGTTCCAACTTAATCCTTCCATGTTGAAAACCTATGAAAATTATTGCAATACGTTGACGTGGGGTGGCAAAGGATTCGGTGCTACGCCTCCCGAATATAAGGAACTTGCAGGTACTGATGAAATCTATGAACTCAGCCAACAAGAACTTGCGCAGTACAACGCAGAGTACGCAAAAGATTTTGCAGAGTACAATGACGCTGCAATCGTAGTTGTTGGCCGTCCCGGCGGTGAAAGCAAGAACTACGTTCCCGGCGGACAGGACACGACGACGGGCAACGTCTTTGGTCTTTCCACGGAAGAAAAAGAAATTATCGCTATGGCGAAGGAAAACTTTGACAAAGTTATCGTCCTCGTTAACTCCGTATGTCAGATGGAACTTGGCGAAATCGCCAACGATCCTGCTATCGACTCCATCCTTTGGATTGGGTATCCCGGCGCGCACGGCTTCTATGGCGTTGCAGACGTTTTGAACGGTACGGTAGCTCCTTCCGCATACCTTGGCGACATCTATGCGGCAAACACAGCGGTGAACCCTGCCATGATGAACTTTGGCGCAGAAACGCCTTGGGCAAACGTGGATTCCTTTGCGAAAGCTGAAAACGTAAACTCCTACCTCGTACA
This sequence comes from Clostridia bacterium, assembly GCA_017452585.1. GTDB lineage: Bacteria > Bacillota > Clostridia > Christensenellales > Borkfalkiaceae > Scatosoma. The sequence continues at coordinate 9,787 of JAFTMD010000019.1, read as the reverse complement.
GGCAGAAGGCATTTACACTGGGTATCGTTATTATGAAACTCGTTATGCAGACGTTGTTGCAGGCGTTGCAGGCGCAAAGACTGCGAAAGCAGGTACGTATGTAAACGCAGACGGCACGATGGCTACCGTAGACGGCGAATGGAACTATGCAAACGAAGTAACCTATCCCTTCGGCTATGGTCTTTCCTACACGACGTTCGAACAGACGTTGGACAACGTAGCAATCAAAGGGGATAAGAAGACGGCAGAAGTAACCGTAACCGTTAAGAATACGGGTAAAGTTGCAGGTAAGTCGGCTATCCAGCTCTACGCGCAGACTCCTTACACCGAATACGATAAGCAAAACAACGTAGAAAAAGCAGCTATCCAGCTTATGGATTATGAAAAGACCGTAACCTTGGAAGCAGGCAAGAGCCAGACGATCACCATGAACGTTGACCTTGCAAACCTTGCAAGCTACGACTATACAAACGCTAAAACGTACATTGTAGAAGCAGGCGACTACTACTTTGCAATCGGCGCAAACTCCCACGACGCGCTCAACAACATTTTGGCAGCGCAGGGTAAGACGACGGCAAACGGCATGACGGCAAACGGCGATTCGAGCAAGACCTATAAGTGGACTTGGAACGACTTTGACGCAAAGACCTTCTCCGTTGCTGAAACGGGCGTAACCATCACGAATCACCTCACCGAAGGCGAATTTGCAATGGATTTGAACGCATTTAAGGCAGACACGGGCGTTACCGTTGAATATCTTACGAGAAGCAACTGGAACGGTAGCTATCCCAAGAAGTATGACGGCATCACCGCTTCCGGCACGTTGGAAAAGATGCTCAGAAACGACTTCTATGAATTGAAGAACGAAGATACTTCCGAATATACGTGGGGTGAATCGGATAGCGAATTGACGTTGAACGACATGAAGCTTGCTGAATTTGACGATCCTCGTTGGGACGAAGTAATTGCAAAAGTAACCGTAGAAGAATTCCTTGCATTCGCAGGTAATGCATTCCATAAGATCGCTCCCCTTGAAAGCGTAGGTTACATGGGTAACAACGCAGACGACGGCCCCGGCGGTTCGGACACCCATTATCTCCAGGAAGGTTCCTATAAGGGTACTCCTTATGCAGACGCAGAAGAATACACGGGCTATGGCTCGAGAGTTGCGCCTTCTCCTCAGAACCTTGCATATTCCTTCAACAAGGAACTTGCTTATGAAAACGGACAGATCATCCTCGGCGAAAGCACGTTGGTTCTTGGTCTTCCCATCATGATCGGCCCCGGCGCTAACTTGCATCGTCATGCATACAATGGCCGTGGTGGCGAATATTATTCGGAAGATCCCATCCTTTCTGGTTATACGTGTAGTGCAGTTGTACAGGGCGCGCAGAGCAAAGGCTGTCTTGTCAACATCAAACACATCGGTTTCAACGATCAGGAAATCAACCGTTCCGGTATCGCTGTATTCATGACCGAACAGAAAGCTCGTGAAATGGAACTTAGAAACTTGCAACAAGCATTCGTAGCAAACGGTAAACCCGCTTCCTTCGTTGCAGACGAAACGAAGGCTGATACCTATCAGATCGGCGCGCTCGGCGTTATGTCTTCCTACAACCGTCATGGCGCAGTTGCAGCAAGTGCAAACAAGGGCACGATGCAGGATATTCTCCGTGATGAATGGGGCTTCAAGGGTTACAACGTAACCGACTTCACAGGCGTTTCCTTGAAGGCAGCTCCGAAGGAATCCCTCCTTTACGGAACGACCGCATTCTGCGGATTTGGTTCTCCCAGCTTCGATTATTGGAAGAAGGGCGCTGAAGGCATCGAACAGACTTTGTCCAAGGATAAAGCTTTGTGCGCAGCATTGAAGCAGGATATCCATTATGTATTGTACGCATTGGCAAACAGCGCGGCAATCAACGGTACGAACAACTCTACGCATATTGAACAGTTGTGGTCGACGTGGCGTATTGGCTACACGGCAGCAATCGGTGTTACCGGTCTTATGACGTTGGTATTTACTGTTGCCGCAGTTATTCCTTCTAAGAAAGAAAAGGAGGCTAAATAATCATGAAAGAAACGAAAGTTACAGCAAAAAAAGGATATGTTATCGCTTTGTTAGTTGCTCTTGTCGCAGCTCTCGTTGGCGCAGGGATTTATGCGTATACGAGCTTGACCGGCTATTTAGCAGGCCGCGTTGTTGATTGGATGCCCGTATTGTTTACGGCAGTGGCAGCAGTACTTCTTCTTGTTTTAATCATCGCTGGTCAGAACATGAAAGACAACGCTGTTGGTATCTGTACGTTTGTCATCAACGTACTCCTCGCAGTGGCTATTTGCCTCTTCGCGATGGCAAGAATTGAATTGGCTGCAGACATCTATTTCATCCCCGTAAACTATCCTCAAGGCGAAGCAACCGCATTCTACATTTCCGTAGTTGGTTTGGTTTGCTATCTCGCAGCAATTATCTCCAACGTAGTTGCTTCTGCAAAAGGAACGGATAAATAATTTCCTTAAAACCTATTGAGATATTAAATTAGGTTACTGCCTGCGATTTTATCGCAGGCAGTACGCATATATAAAAATAAAGGAAAAGACCGACTTCATGTCGGTCTTTTTGTCATTACGTTGTTTCAATTAGGATATTCAATTTTGTCAATGCATCTTTTATGCGGGCAAAGGCGTTTTCGTCTGCAACCTCTATCGTATGGATATGAACGCCTTCGGTTAAAAAAGAGAGGGGATTTGCTTTTGTCGTATTGATTTTCTTTACAAACTCATCCGCATCATAACGTGAAGCAATGTTTAAATCCACCGAAATTCTACCGTATATAGAATGTTCTACGATAACGTCAAGGAATTTACCGCCATGATCGACAACCGCGTAAAATTCGTCCAAAACCTGATTTTTGTCGTGTTTAACGGCAATTCGTTTAATATTTTCTTCCTCAATCGTATGGAGCATATACCCCTTATTGTCTGCAATAATAGCATGCCCCATGGCGCGCAAAAGCGCTATATCCGCCACGATAATTTGTCTGGTTACAGCAAATTCTTTGGCAAAAGAGCTTGCGCTTATCGGCTCTTTGCTTTGCTGTAAACGTTGGATGATTAATTTTTTTCTTTCCTCACCATTCATATATAGTTTCCCTTATGTTTGCGTTTTTTCTATTATAACATAAAAAAATTAAAAAATCAAGGTGAATTATATTGACAGAATAAAATTGTGAGGCTATAATATATGTATATACAGGTGTATATACACCAAAAAGGAGATATATAATATGGAAAAAAAGTATGCAGTTTTAGTCGTTGATATGTTAAACGACTTCGTAACAGGCGCTTTGAAATGCGACCGTGGCTTGGCGATTGTCCCCAAGACCAAACAACTCTTGGCGGGTTGCCGTGAAAAGGGGGTTCCCGTTATTTTTTGTAACGACGCGCATTTGAAAGGCATTGACCATGAGCTTAAGTTTTGGGGCGACCACGCCATTGCAGGAACTAAGGGGGCAGAAGTAATCCCCGAACTTGACCTTTGTGAAAGCGATTACGTTGTTCCCAAACGTCGTTATAGCGGTTTCTTCCAAACGGATCTTGATTTGCTTCTTCGTGAACTTGGCGTGAATACGGTTATTATGACAGGGCTTCACGCGCACATGTGCGTGCGCCACACGTCTGCGGATGCCTATCAATACGGCTATGACATTGTTGTGGCGAAAGATGCGACGGATTCTTTCACGGAAGAAGATTATAATTACGGCATTAAATATTTGAAGGAAACCTACGACGCAGAAATTTCTGATGTAGATTCGATCTTAAAAATGCTTTAATAAGTCTATTACTAAGGGTATTGCAGAAATGCAATACCTTTTTTACTCAAGCATCATAAACCTTCTACCCCTGACTGTTTTTGGGTAGGGATAAGGGCATTGTAGTCCAAATGAGGCACCCATGTATGAGATGAAGCATTTTCGAAGGTCAATTAGATATGAAAAAATGTTGCTCGGAAAGAGCAACATTTTTTTTGCGTTATCCTACACCACCCCTCGAAAGGTAAAAATTGGCATTTAATTTTTATGAAAAAAATTTGTTAACCCCCTTTCCAAACGTGAAAAAAATATGATATAATATAGAACTTAACAATAAATTGATAAGTGGTTAAGCGTAGGTAAAGTCAAATTGACGACAGAGTAAGTTGCCGTGTAGGGTTATCATACATAGGGCAAAATACGTTATAACGATAATAAAATCCTATATTCTAAAACGACCACCTGCGATAAAAACACAACCACTTATGACAAAAATTGTTAATTAATTAAAAAATATGCTATAATAATATGCGTTTGTTTTTTCTTATTGCAATAAGAAAAGTGGTAGGATTGCTCCTACCACTTAAAAAACTTAATTGGAATAATATAAATTGACAAGAGGAAAGGAATGATAAAAATAGCGCTTGTTGATAATGATAATCAATTTGCTGGACAGATGAAATTTTTGGTGGATCGCTTTGTGGAAGAAACAAAAATAGACTGCTCATTAACCAGATTTTCTTCGGGTGTAGATTTTATCAGTGATTATAATCCGATATACGATTTGGTCTTTTTAGACATTGAAATGCCTTTGATGGACGGTTTGGAAACGGCAAAACGATTGCGTCGCATTGATCAGAATCTGCCTATTATTTTCGTTACGAATATGTTGCAAATGGCAATTAGGGGATACGAAGTGAATGCATTGGATTTTATTGTAAAACCTCTTACCTATTTTACCTTTGAGCAGAAGATGAAAAAGGCGTTGGAGCACATTAAGAGGAATAATTGCCACAGCTTGATTTTGAAAACGGGGGACGGATTTAAGCGAGTCAATATTAGAGACGTGAAATACATAGAAGTGTTTGGGCACTTCCTTATTTATCATACAATACAGGAAAATATCCAAGTGCGTGGTGTGCTCTCGAAGGCCGAAACGGAATTGCAACCATATCATTTCTTGAGATGTAACAATTGTTTTTTAATTAATTTGCGATACGTAGAAGGGTTTAGCGCAACGAGTGTTTTTGTGGACGGCGAAGAAATATCGATTAGTCGTCGTAAGAAGAAAGAATTTACGGAAGGTCTAGCAGATTACCTTGGTGGAGGGAAATAATGTTTTTTCACACTTTAGCGAGGATTATCTATATTTTTTTCATGCAATATCCGACCAAAATTTTATTGGCAGAATTGCTGTTTTGTCTTTCTACAAAGCGAAGAAAACATTTTTGGTGGAGATTTATTCCCTGTGTGTTGATCTTTTTAGCTCTGCCATTCTGTTTTGGATATTATAACTCGTGGATGGTGATAGGGGGCTGGTACAGTCTGTCCTTTTTGATACACTTCATTCTATCCATCGCGTTGATTCTTTTTTGCTTCCATTTTTCATGGAAACAGGCAGTGTTTTATTGTTCTTCCGCCTACGCCGTAGAACATTGTTTCGATTGTCTGCAACGCATTGCAAAAAGACTCTTTGAAGAACAAGGCATACCCTTAAATATATATTGTAAGCTGGCGTTATATTTGGGGATTATGTGCGTGACCTTTTTCTTTTTCTATTTTATATTTATTAGAAAAATCAGAAACCTTGACGATTCCGTCATCAAAAATAATCTTGTCATATTTATGTCCGTTACGACCATTCTCGTAACCAATGTAATGAGCGTATGGATCGGGCACGTCGGCTATGATATTTATCACAAAATATACGACGCGATTGCGTGTGGGTTGTTGATCATGTCCTACTATATTCTTTTATATTTTTGAACTCGTCAAGAGGAACGAAGTGCTAAAATGCGTGTTGGACATGAACCAGGAACAACGCTTGATGGCAAAAGAAAATATCGATCTGATCAATAGAAAGTGTCACGACATCAAACATCAAATTGAAAACCTTCGTTGTCTGACCACCAATACAGAAATGCAACAAAACCTGCAAGAATTGGAAAATTGCGTGGGCATATACGATTCCATCTTAAAAACGGGAAACAGCACGTTGGATGCGGTGTTAACCGAAAAGAAACTCTTCTGCGAGCGTTACAAAATTAATTTTTCCTGCATCATTGACGGTTGTACGTTGGGATTTATGGAAGACGAGGATATCTATGCCTTGTTTGGCAACGCCCTCGACAACGCCGTTGAATGCGTGATCAAGAATACGGAAGAAACGCAAAGGCTGATCAGTATCAAGGTTTCGCCCGTTGGTAAGATGCTTTCCATTCATTTTGACAACTATTGCGAAAACGAAATCGTTTGGAAGGACGGGTTGCCAATGACTGGCAAAGTGGACCGCGCTTCTCACGGATACGGCATGCGCAGCATTCGTCACGTCGTAGATAAATATCAAGGCACAATGACCGTTTTCCAAAAAGATAATATGTTTAATTTAAATATAGTACTCCCCATACCTGACAAAGAAAATGGGGAATAAAAAGAACCTCCTTTCAAAAAATTGAATAGATTGAAAAACAAGAGCAAGGATAGAAGGACGCGTTCCTTTTATCCTTGTTCTTACTATATTATATAAGATTATATAGGAGTTTTGGCTCAAGAGCAGCGCGCTGTTATTTTAGAGCTTTTTTATCGGAATTTTCTAAAAAAATTATAAAAAAGAAAACATTGTGAAAAGTTAAAAAATATTTTCAAGCATTTTTGTTAATTTTTAAATAAAATGGCCACTTATGCCATTTTTGATGTCCACCTATGACAAATATAACCCGAAAGATGTTTTTTTATGATAGAATACTTCTAAATTGTAGATTCTTTTGTTTTATGGTTGGTAAACAATGAAAAAATAAAGGGGTATTTCGTTGAAACTGCCGTGAAAAAAACCGTACTCTTTACGCAAAAAAGAAGATGGCAGAAAGGATTTGTAATAAGAAAAAATAGACGGGAAAACCGTCAATAAAATTATAAGGAGATTTTTGATGAAAACAAAATCGATCAAACGTAACCTTTCCAAGATCGTTAGCCTTCTCGCTGTAGTAGCGATGGGCGCGCCCGCAATGGCATCGATTCCCGCGGCTGCTTACATCCGCGACAACCTCGATCCCAACAAGACATGGGCAGTAGATTACAGATTGAACGAATTTGACATCACCAATACGTTGGGCAACTCCGTTAAACGTAAAGGTATGTCTCGTACCGACTTCAATTATACGGCTCCCACTCCTTTCGACGCAAAAGAACGTGAATTCCTTATGGATGCAAACGGTACTTCGGAACTTACCTTCTTGAAGGATTCCTCTCATAACAATCCTCTCATCGAAGAACAGGCGCAAAAGGGTATGCCTACGATGGATCCTGACAGCAATGCAGTAACCATTCGTCAGCTTCGTGGCGTGGATTATAACGACGCGCTTTGGGAACAGCTCCTTGACAGACTTACCTTCCAGGAAATGAAGGATCTCGTCAACAACGGCGCATTCCAGACGACAGCAATCGAATCCATCGATAAGAACCTTACAAACGACTCTGACGGTCCTATCGGTTTCGTAAACTTCATGCCTGGTAAGAGCGAATCTTATAAAGGCAACACGACGTTTGCTTGCCAGATCGTAATCAGCTCCACGTGGAACAAAGATCTTGCATATCAGATGGGTAAGATCGTAGGGGAAAACGGTCTTTGGGGTGACGTTACGGGTAACGGCTTGCCTTATTCCGGTTGGTATGCTCCTGCAGTTAACTTGCACCGTTCGCCTTTCTCCGGACGTAACTTCGAATACTATTCTGAAGATCCTATTCTTTCCGGTAAATTGGCTGTAAACGTAATCAACGGCGCAGCAACGAAGGGTGTTTACACCGATTTGAAGCACTTTGCTTTGAACGATCAGGAAACCAACCGTGCGGGCGTTTCTACCTTCTGTACCGAACAGGCGTTGAGAGAACTCTATCTCAAACCTTTCGAATTGGCAGTTAAGGGTAGCGATAACCCTGCAGAAGTTGCAACGGCAAAAGCGGATAATATCACGGAATACGTTGGTACGATGGGTATCATGTCCTCCTTCAACAGAATCGGCGCTCGTTGGACGGGTGGCGACTACAGATTGATGACGGAAATCCTTCGCAACGAATGGGGCTTTGAAGGCCTTGTTATCTGTGACTATAAGACGGATAACTCCTTCATGCATTCCAAGCAGATGTTGTACGCTGGAAACGATTTGATCCTTGCATCGGTTGAAAACTTGATGTGGACGAATCCTGAAGCAGACAATGTAGAAGACGTTATGATCTTGCGTCAAGCTGCTCATAACATTCTGTTTGCGGTAGCTAACAGCAACTCCTTGAACGTAAAAGTTATCGGTTATCAGACCGAATGGTGGATCACCGCAACGTACGTTGTTGACGTTGTCGTAGCGCTCGGATTGGTTGTTTGGGGCATTTGCGCAATCAAAGGCTCGAAGAAAGAAAAAACAGCGAAGGAAAGCGCTAAATAATTTACGCGAAAAAAGCAAGCGTAATTAAGTGAAAAAAGTTATGCGTCGCCTGTTGGCGGCGCATAATTTTTTTATTTTTTTGCGGAAAGTAACCACCACTATAAGTGGTGTTATCAAAAAATCTTTAGAAAAGGCTATCATTTATCTATGCATTTTTTTGTTTGAAAAATACAGAGAAAGAAAATGATACAAAAAAATGCATAAACCTCAATAAAATTTCAAAAAAAATAATAAATAGGTCAATTTTTTTAAAAATATGCGATAAATATATTTGACAAAATTCAAAAAACCGATTAAAATGGTAACAATATATATTTTATGAAACGACTTGCAATTAAAAACGGACGAAGCTTTATTTGCTACGCTAATAAAGGACTGTAGAGCATTGTTGCTCTACAGTCTAAAACAAATAGTTGTAAACGAAACGTAAAACTTGGTTTTAAGAAGTTTTCAAGATTATTTATTAGTAGGCTATTGTCTACAGGGTGTAAACGCTGTTGATTATAGAATAAGGGTTTGTTTCCCCAATAACAAAAATATTTCATGGAGGAGTGGTTTTATGAAAAAAAGCAACCAATCAAAATCTTCGTTTAACTGGAAGAAAAAGCTTTGTTGCACGTTGCTTGTCTGTGCGCTTGCATTAACTTGTGGCGCGGCGGTTTCCTGTAACCCGAAAAACAACAATTCGGGCAACAGCTCTAGCGGTGACGTTGTTGAAAACGTTACGCTTGACGTTGGTGAGTACTATTACGACGCGGAAGGCGTCGAGCATTTGCTCACGATCAATGCGGAAGAACAATACGTTTACACTGCTGGCGAAGTACGCTATGAGGGAGCGTACACAGTGAGTGGCAACACGGTAACATTTGCCAACAGCCCTATGACGGCTGAGGTGGAGAACGGAGTAATTGTCCTTACGGTCAATGATACGGCTATGCGTTTATGGAAGAAAGTTAACTACACTGTTGATTTCACAAGCAATGGCGTATCTTTGCAGACCGCAAGCGTGCTCAACGGCAAAAAGGTGGAAAAACCTGCAGATCCCACACTTGAAGGCTATCAATTTATCGGTTGGTATACCGATGCGGCGTTTGAGAAGGCGTTTAGATTTGATTCTAACATCGTAACCTCCAACGTCACTTTGTATGCGCGTTGGGTAGAAACCGACGAAAATGGCTATGAATACAAAGTATCCTTCGATCTTAACTATGAAGGTGCTGGGGAAGCGCCGGCAGATGTAGAAACCATCGACGGTAAAGTTTACGAGCCCAATCTTCCCGCAGAACCTACGAGAGAAGGTTACGAATTCAAGGGCTGGTG